>JANNKC010000035.1:0-2808 GCA_031396105.1 Anaeromyxobacter sp. | reverse complement strand
GCAAGGGTGTCCGCCTGGACCTGCCCCCCGGCTCCAGGGCAGAGCGGTGCCGTGGCCGCCTCGCAGCCTCCCCTCGTCACTCGTCCCAGGTGGAGTCGGCGCCGTCGTACTCGGGCGCGGAGTCGAACGTCTCCTCCGGCGCCCGAGACGTCGCCACCGGCGGCCCGGTGGACGGCAGCCCGAGGTGGTCGAGGATCCGCTTCGCCACCCCGGCCTCGGCGAAGAAGGCGATGAGCTCCATCCGCCCGCCGCACTGTGGGCAAGAGAGCACGTCGAGAGAGAAGACCTTCCGCAGCAGCTCGGCCCAGGGCACCCGGTAGCGCGGACCGAGGCGGTCGGAGTCGCCGGTCACAGGCGCGGGCTGCGGCGAGGGCTGAAAGGGGCTCAGTCCGGCCGGCGAGGTGTAAGCGACCACGGGCTGCAACGCCGCCGGCGACCGCGCGGGGGCCTGGTGGTGTTCCGGCCTCGGCTGGCCAGGCTCGCCTCCGCTGCCGTCCGGCACCACCCGCGCCCGGTCCCTCGAGGTGGGGGCGAAGACGCCGTGGTAGCGGATGGCGTGCGTTCGCGGCCGCGGCACCAGGGTGGCGATCCGGGCCAGCAACTGGGCGATGTAGCGCGCCACCTTGCGGATGATACGGGTCAGGATCCGCTCCAACTCCTCGTCGCTCGGCGCCGGGAGCCGGACGAACAGGGCCCGGCCGGGTCGCGACAGGTCGAAGACGCCATCCGGGATCAGGGTGTGAAAGTGCACGTTCAGGTTGATGGCCGACCCGAACCGCTGGACCGCCGCCGGTGCGCCCCCCCCCTCGCTACAAGTCGCCAGGCTGCAGCCCAGTCTTCTTGGCCACGCGGCTGAGCATTCGCGGTCCGAGCTCGTCCCCGTCATGGAAGGCCCAGACGAAGTCAGGCCAGCCAATGCGCTCGAGCGTGGCGTGGGAGCCGCGCTGACGCTTCACGGACCACCCGATCCGCAGAAGCGCGGCCAGGACCCGCGCGGCGCGGGTCGACGGCCAGGAGCTCACGCCGCGGCAGGTACGAAGCTGATCGAGAGTGGCGCCTCGGCCTCGCCGAGCTCGACGCGGTCCGCCAGGACGCGGAGCGCGAGCGCCTCGACGGCGGCGATAGCGGCCCGCTCGGTGGCGCCGTAGGCCAGGACCCCAGGCAGGTCCGGAACCTCGGCAATCCAGCGTCCGTCGGCTTCCTGCTCGAGTTCGATGGCGAAGCTCATGCCCATGACCAAAGCCTACTCGCCCCCGAGGCCGGGTGGAAGATGGGTAAGGGGACCGTCTTCGGACCGGCCGGCCCCGCGCCCTAGCTCTTCTTGCGAGCCTTGGCCCCGGGCGCGTCGAAGCCCGGGCCCTTCTCCCCGAGTTCGAGGCTTCGCTGGAACAGGAGGTGGAGCAGGTCCTCGTACCGCCGCATCTTCAAGGCAGCGCGGTCCGCCTCCAGGAGCACGGAGGCGGCCCCCGGGTGCGCTGCCGCACGTCCGGGTGCTCAACGCGGTCCGGGTCGCGCCGGGCGACCTGGAGGCGTTCGTCGAGGGCAGGCGATCGAAGCAGCGGGAAGTTCGACCGGTCGCATCAGCCGCGCTCCCGGTCAAGCCTTTCGAGATCGTGGCCTTCCAGCGACGGCTATCCCCCGCCTCGCCTCCGCAGCGTCTCCTCGAGGATGGCGAGGGTGAGCAGGCCCTTGGGGTCGGTTGACCCGCGCTTCAGCTCGGCCAGCGCCTCCAGCCGGACCACGCGGACCGGCTGGCCCTCGACCGTGACGGTGACGGCTTCGGGGAGGAGGCTTCGGTAGTCCCGTCCGCCCTCGATGGCGCCGAGCAGGTCGAGCGGACCGAGCGACGTCGCGAGCAGCTGGTGCCCCGGACCACCCAGCGCCTCCGGCGTCGGCCGGAGCACCTGTCCCGCCGGTCGCCCCCGGTAGCGCGCGTCCACGGCCTCGAGGAACTCGAGGAGCCGCGCCACGTTGTCGGCGTCCCGGCGGTGGACCACGTCGACGTCGATGGTGGTGAGCGGTGCCCCCTGGGCCACCGCCGCCAGGCCACCGACGAGGAGGAAGTCAGCCCCGCTCGCCGCCAGCCTGGCGAGCAGTGTGGTCAGGCCCTGGGGCGGTGAAGCCATGGCGGAGCTCCTGGATGGTCAGGACCATCCGGTCGTTGAGGCGGAGCCGCTCCTCCGGCGAGAGGGCCAGCAACAGGTCGACCAGGCTCTCGTCGACCAGGGCGGCGCGAGACGGCGGGTCGGCCAGCGCGGGGCCCGTGATGGGTACGGTCATCGGAGGGCATTCTAGCAGGCCGCCCCGTCCATCGCTCGTGGCACCACGGAGGCCCCGGTCCGTCGAGGGTGACAAGGCAAGCGAGTGATGGTCACCCCCGAGGCCGGGTGGAAGATGGGTAAGGGGGACCGTCTTCGGACCGGCCGGCCCCGCGCCCTAGCTCTTCTTGCGAGCCTTGGCCCCGGGCGCGTCGAAGCCCGGGCCCTTCTCCCGGAGTTCGAGGCTTCGCTGGAACAGGAGGTGGAGCAGGTACTCGTACCGCCGCATCTTCAAGGCAGCGCGGTCCGCCTCCAGGAGCACGGAGGCGGCCCCCGGGAGGCCGAACCAGGTGCGAAGACCCTCGAAGTGATGGTTCACGAAGCCGGTGAGGTCGCTCCCCTCCCGGTCGGCCTCGGCGCGCAGGAACCTCACCAGCTCGCGCGGCATGCGGAACGTCTGCATCAGCTTCTCGGTTCCGCTGAAGGGGTCCGCGGGGGAGGTCGGCTTGGGCTTTGGGGGCATGGAGCAATTGTACCCAAACGCCGCTCC
>JANNKC010000302.1:0-9835 GCA_031396105.1 Anaeromyxobacter sp. | reverse complement strand
CATCGAGTGGCGGGCGCTCTCCTTCGACGCCCTGCTGGCCGGGCTCCGCCAGGACCGGTGGGACCTGGTCATCGCCTCCTTCGGCATCACCCCCGAGCGGGCCAAGGCCGTCACCTTCACCGACCCCCACTACTGCTCGGGCGGGATCATCGTCGCCAAGGACCCGGCCATCCGCGCCGTGGCCGACCTGGCCGGCAAGGTGGTGGCGGTGCAGACCGGCACGACCTACCTCGAGAACGTGAAGAAGGTGTCCGGCGTCAAGGAGGTGAAGAACTTCCCCAAGGACACCGACGCCCGCGCCGCGCTGATGGCCGGGCGCGTGCAGGTCTGGGTCACCGACAAGTTCGTCGCCAAGGGGGCGCTCGAGGCGGACCCGGGCGCCGGCCTCAAGATGGGCGACTTCGTCTTCGTCGAGAAGATCGCCTGCGCCGTGAAGAAGGGGAACACCTCGCTGGAGGCGGCCGTCAACAGGGCGCTGGGCGAGCTGCTGGCCGACGGCACCTACGAGGCCATCTCCCGGAAGTGGATGAAGGAAGACATCCGCTGCCGCTAGGCGTCCGGGCCCACCCCGGACGCGCCCCGGCCCCTCCGTGAACGGCCTCCTCGCCATCTGGCCTCGCGCCTGGCCGCGCGAGCGTCGCAGCAGCGCCACCATCGTCCTGGCGGCGCTCCTGCTGGTGGCGTTCATGTGGCTGCTGGGGCGGCTGCTGGCCTTCGCGCCGGAGCCCATCGGCCCCGCCGCCGAGCAGTTCGCGGGCGGGACCCTGGTCACCCTCGGCCTGACCCTGTCCTCCGGGGTCCTGGGCGTGGTCCTCGGCCTGCTGGCGGCGGTCTCCAAGATGTCCCGCCTCCCGCCGCTGCGCTGGGCGGCCGGCTTCTACATCTGGTCGGTGCGCGGCACGCCGCTGCTGGTGCAGATCTTCTTCACCTACTTCGCCCTGCCCGAGCTGGTGCCGGGCCTGCAGCTCTCCGACTTCAACTCGGCGGTGGCGGCGCTGGCCATCAACGTGGGCGCCTACAACGCCGAGGCCATCCGGGCGGGCATCCAGGCGGTGGCCAAGGGCCAGTCCGAGGCGGCCCGCTCGCTCGGCCTCTCGCCCGTGCAGACCTTCGTCCACGTGGTGGCGCCCCAGGGGCTCAAGATCGCGCTGCCGCCGCTGGTCAACAACGTGGTGGCCCTGCTCAAGGACACCTCGCTGGCCTACGGCATCGGCGTGGTGGAGCTGGCCAACGTGGGCAACCGGCTGCAGGCGGCCACCTTCCTGCCGGTGCCCACCCTGGTCACCACCGCCTCCATCTACCTCATCCTGACCACCGTGCTGACCCAGGTCTCCGGCGCCATCGAGCACCGGCTGGACGTCGAGCAGCGGCACTGAGCCGGAGGACGCGCGCCGATGTCCCACCTCCACCCGCCACCGCCCCCCGAGACGCGCCAGCCGCTCATCGTGGCCGAGGGCGTCAACAAGCACTTCGGGGCCGCCCACGTGCTGCGAGAGGTCTCGACCCGCTTCTTCCAGAGCGAGGTGGCGGTCATCATCGGCGCCTCCGGCTCCGGCAAGTCCACCTTCCTGCGCACCCTGAACCGGCTGGAGAAGCACGACTCGGGTCGGATCGTGGTGGACGGCATCGAGCTGAACGACAGCGTCAAGAACCTGGACGCCATCCGACGCGAGGTCGGCATGGTCTTCCAGCAGTTCAACCTCTTCCCTCACCTCACCGCGCTCGAGAACGTCACCCTGGCCCCGCGCAAGGTCCGGGGCACCCCGGCGGCCGAGGCGCGGCGCGCGGCCCTGGAGCTGCTGGCCCGGGTCGGCCTGCAGGACCACGCCCTCAAGCACCCGCACCAGCTCTCCGGCGGCCAGCAGCAGCGGGTCGCCATCGCGCGCTCCCTCGCCATGCAGCCCAAGGTGATGCTCTTCGACGAGCCCACCAGCGCGCTCGACCCGGAGATGATCAAGGAGGTCCTGGACGTCATGAAGGACCTGGCCCGCTCGGGCATGACCATGGTCATCGTGACCCACGAGATGACCTTCGCGCGCGAGGTGGGCGACCGCATCCTCTTCTTCGACCAGGGGCAGCTCCTCGTGGAGGCCCCACCCGACGACTTCTTCGACGACCAGCGGAACGATCGAATCCGCGCCTTCCTGGGCCAGATCGTCCACTGAGCGGCATTCGCAGGCGGCGCAGTCCATCCAAGGAGAGAAGAGCCATGAAGCTGAGCCAGATCCTGACCGCTGTCTCCACCGCGGCCCTGCTGCTCTACGGCGGCGGCGCCTCGGCCCAATCCAACGACGACTTGAAGGACGAGGTGAAGAAGCTCAAGGCCGAGGTCGAGGCGTTGAAGTCCAGGGCCGACGAAGCCGAGGTCAAGGCCAAGGACGCCGTGGTGGCCGGCGACATCCCGGGTTCGTTCCGCATCCCGGGCTCCGACGTCTCCATCCGGCTCTACGGCTGGGCCGAGCTCAACTACGTCCATGACTTCAAGGGCGACAGCTCGGACATCGACTACTCGACCTTCGCCCCCTACATGCCGCTCAAGGGGACGCCGGAGTACGCCCGCAAGAACCGCGACTACCTGACGGCGCGCACCTCGCGGCTCGGCGTCGAGGCCGGCACGCCCACCAGGTACGGCGTCCTCTCGGTCAAGCTGGAGGGCGACTTCAACAACGAGCCGCGCACCGGCGGCTCCGAGCAGTACGGCAGCGGGCGCAACGTCATCACCCAGCAGTCCACCAGCAGCTACGGCTTCCGCATCCGCCAGGCCTACGGCCAGTTCGGCGGCCTGCTGGCCGGCATGACCTGGTCCACCTTCATGGACGTGGACAACTACCCCGAGACCGTCGACTTCAACGGCGCCATCGGCAACACCTTCATCCGCCAGCCGGTCATCCGCTACACCTACGGCACGCCGGGCCACGGCAACTTCACGGCCGCGCTGGAGAACTCGTCGAGCTACGTCTACGACGAAGGTGGCCTCGTCATGGCGAGCAGCCTCGCGCGCATGCCGGACCTGGTCCTCCGCTGGGACAAGGGCTTCCAGTGGGGCTCCATGTCGATCCGCGGCATGACCCAGGAGCTGCGCGTCGACGACGGCGCCGGCGCCAAGGCGGCCCAGCGCGGCTGGGGCGCCGGCACGAGCGCCCTCGTCAAGACCTTCGGCAGCGACTACCTGGTCCTGGCCGTCACCTACGGCGACGGCATCGGCCGCTACCTGAACTACATCGAGGGCGCCGGCTACGACGCGGCCGCCAACGACATCGTGGTCGAGCGGGCCATCGCCCTCATCGCCGGCTACCAGTGGAAGCAGAGCGACAGGCTGCGCTTCAACCTGGTCTACGGCATGACCCGCAACTTCGACAACCAGTACACCGACTTCATCCGCGCCTTCACCCTGGACTCGGGCCGCTTCGGCATCAACCGGCAGGTCCAGCAGGCCCACCTCGGCTTCATCTACAACCCGCTCAAGTCGGTGGACGTCGGCCTCGAGGCCGTCTGGTCCTTCCGCAAGACCCTGGCCGGCGAGACCGGCGACGGCCTCCGCACCAACCTCTCCTTCAAGTACTACATCAACTGAGCGTGAGGGCGCGGCGTCCCGGGCCCTGGCCCGGGACGTCCAGCCCCCGGCTGGCTGGCGGGCCAGGCCCACGGCTCGTCACGCCTGGGCGAGCCGCGAGGCGAGGCGGCCCACCAGCCGGACGGCGGCGTCCACCGCCGGCGTCCAGGGCGCGGCGCAGGAGAGCCGGATGCAGTTCCGGTGGCCGCCGGACGGGGAGAAGATGGGGCCCGGCGAGATGCTCACGCCGGCGTCGAGCGCCCGGGCGTGGAGCGTCATGGCGTCCACGGCCGGTGGCAGCTCCACCCAGAGGAAGCAGCCGCCCTTCGGGCTGGTGACCCTGGTGCCGGCCGGGAAGGACTGGGCCACCGCCGAGGCGGTGCAGGCCTCGATGCTGGCCAGCCGGTCGCGCAGCGCCCGCAGGTGGCGGTCGTAGGCGCCGCCCTCCAGGTAGCGGGCGATGGCCCGCTGCGGCAGCGTCGGGGTGGCCACGCTGGTGGCGAACTTGAGCCCCTCGACCCGCTCGCGATGGCGTCCCGGGATGGCGAACCCCACGCGGTACCCGGGGGCCAGGGTCTTCGAGAAGGAGGAGCAGAGCATCACCGTCCCGTCCAGGTCGAAGGCCTTGGCGGGCCTGGGCCGGACGGGGCCGAAGGCGAGCTCGCCGAAGACGTCGTCCTCGATGAGCGGCAGGCCGCGGCCGGAGAGGAGGCGCACCAGCCGCTCCTTGGCCTCGTCGGGCATGCTGCTGCCGAGCGGGTTGGAGAAGCTGGGCACCGCCAGCACCGCGGCCACGCGGTGGCGATCGAGCCGCAGGGCCAGCGCCTCCACGTCCATGCCGCGATCCGGGTGGCAGGGGATCTCGAGCGCCCGCAGGCCCAGCGCCTCCACCGTCTGCAGCGTGCCGTAGTAGGCGGGGCACTCGATGGCCACCACGTCGCCCGGGCGGGCCACCGCCAGCAGGCACAGGTGCACCGCCTCCGAGGCGCCGCTGGTGATGACCACCTCGTCCTCCGAGACCTGGCAGCCCCAGGTCAGCGCCCGGCGGGCGATCATCCGCCGCAGCGCCTCCAGGCCGGGCGGCAGCTCGTAACGGGTGCCGCCGTCCCTGGGGTGGCGCATCGAGGCGGCCACGGCGCGGGCCAGCGCGGCGGTGGGGAGGAGCTCCGGGCTCGGGGCCGTGGCGCCGAGCGGCACGACCTTGGGGTCGCGGGCGGCCCGGTAGACCTCGGCCACCAGCGCGCTCACCGACACCGGCCGGGCGGCGGCGGTGGCCCGCGGATGCTGCGGCTGCGGCGCCGGCGGGCGCGGCCGGTGGCGGACGAAGTGGCCCGAGCGAGGGCGGGCCTCGACGAGCCCCATGGACTCGAGCCGCGCCAGCGCCTGCACCACGGTGGTGACCGAGGCGCGCTCCTCGACCGCGAGGTGGCGCACGGAGGGGAAGCGCTCACCGGGGGCGAGCGTCCCCGCCTCGATGGCTCCGGCGTACCGCCTGGCGATCTGCTCGTACCTGGGCAGGGTCGCGGCCGGCGGCCGCACCCCAGGAGGGGATTCCGGAGCGCTCATGGCGCAAAGCTAGCACAGTAAGATTTGCGTCGCATCTGTGCTGGTTACAAATCGACTTGCCTGTATCTGTATCTCTCGGCGGGCCTGCGCTAGATCAGGGCCATGATCGTCGAACTGAACGAGTCGAAGACGTGGAGCGCGCAGGTGGAGAGCGCCGGCATGGAGGTTCGCGTGCTGGCCGGCACCGTGTGGGTGACGCAGGAGAAGGACCCCGAGGACCACATCCTCCAGGCGTCCGGCGTCTTCGTGACGCACCAGGCCGGGCGGGTGGCCATCCAGTCGCTCACGCCGGCGCGGCTGGAGGTGGCTGGCGCCCGAAACGCCCAGGGCCCGCTGGCCGCCGCGGCCTGAGGCCGGGCGGCGCGCCCTAGCCGAAGAAGTGGGCCAGGGCCGCCGCCACGAAGACGCCCGGCAGCAGGTTCCCGATCGGGAGCCGCTTGATGCCGAGGAGGTCGATCCCGATGGCGGCGATGAGCAGCCCGCCCGTGGCCGTGAGCGTCGAGAGCACCGGCAGCGTGAGGAAGCGGGTCACCGTGCCGGCCGCCAGCGTGATGCCCCCCTGGTAGACGAGGAGCGAGAGGGCCGAGAGCGCCACGCCCGGACCGAGCGTGGTGGCGAGCACGATCGACGCGATGCCGTCGAGGAGCGCCTTCACGAAGAGGACGCCGGGCTGGCCGGCCGCGTCCTGGATCGAGCCGATGACCGCCATGGCGCCCACGCAGTAGAGCAGCGAGGCGGTGACGAAGCCCTCCACCAGGTCGTGTCCCGCCTCCCCGGGCGCCTTGGCGCGGCCGGCCGGCGCGACCCGGAAGCGGACGGCCAGCGCCTGCATCCGCTGGCCGAAGCGCTCCAGCCGCAGCTCCAGCTGGAGCAGCTCGCCCAGGATGCCGCCCACCACCAGGCCGCCGATGACGACGAGCGGGTTGGGGTGGTAGGGCAGCGGCCCGGTCCACCCCACCTTGGTGGGGTCCAGGCGCGGGTCGATGGCCATCTGCAGCCCGAGCCCCAGCACCGCCAGGCCGATGGCGGCCATGGCGGTGGCGCGGACCCGCGCCGGGATGAACCGCCCGAAGAGCAGCCCCACCGCCGAGCCGCCGACCACCGCCGCCACGTTCACGAGCGTTCCGATGCCGGTCATGTGGCGGCCGAAGGTACCCCTTTCCTCCCGCGCCGGGGAGTGGTGAAGTGTGCGCTCCCGAAGCGACCCGGAGGTCCACATGCACAAGCTGATGGCCGTCTTGCTGGCGATGAGCGCCTGGGGCACGTCGCCCGCTGCAGCCGCCGACACGATCAAGATCGGGCTGATGGCGCCCCTGACCGGCTCCTGGGCCAGCGAGGGTCAGGAGATGAAGCGCAACGTCGAGCTCCTGGCCGCCGAGCAGAACGCCCGGGGCGGGCTCCTCGGCAAGCAGGTCGAGGTGCTGATCGAGGACGACGGCGGCGACCCGCGCACGGCCTCGCTGGCCGCGCAGCGCCTCTCGACCAAGGGCGTGGTGGCCGTCATCGGCACCTACGGCTCGGCCGTCACCGAGGCCTCCCAGACCATCCTCGACGAGGCCGGCCTGATCCAGGTGGCCAACGGCTCCACCGCCGTCCGGCTCACCGAGAAGGGGCTCAAGTACTTCCTCCGCACCTGCCCCCGCGACGACGAGCAGGGGCGCGTCGGCGCCATGGTGATCGAGAAGAGCAAGGCCAAGAAGATCGCCCTGCTGCACGACAGCTCGGCCTACTCGAAGGGGCTGGCCGACGAGATTCACGCCATCCTCAAGGCCAGGAAGGCCAACGTGGTCTTCTTCGACGCGCTCACGCCCAAGGAGCAGGACTACTCCGCCATCCTCACCAAGCTGAAGGCGGCCGGCCCCGAGGTGGTCTTCTTCACCGGCTACTACCCCGAGGCGGGGCTGCTCCTGAAGCAGAAGCGGCAGATGGGCTGGAACGTCCCCTTCATCGGCGGCGACGCCATCAACAACGAGGACCTGGTCAAGATCGCCGGCAAGGAGGCCGCCGAGGGCTTCCAGTTCCTCTCGCCGCCGGTGCCCAAGGACCTCGACACGGCCGAGGCCAAGGCCTACGTGGTCAGCTACACCAAGAAGTACGGAGAGGCGCCCAACTCCATCTACGGCGTGCTGGCCGGTGACGGCTTCCGGGTGGTGGCCAAGGCCATCGAGGCCACCAGGTCCACCAGCGCCGACAAGGTGCGCGAGTACCTCACCACGGGGCTGAAGGCCTTCCCGGGGTTCACCGGCCAGATCGAGTTCAACAAGAAGGGCGATCGCGTCGGCGAGCTGTACCGGGTCTACCGGGTGGCCAAGGACGGCAGCTTCGCGCTCCAGCCGTAGCCGCTGCGGCGGTGACGGGAGCGGCCGCGCGCGACGGGCCGCTCCCGCGCTCCACCCTTCTGCGCGGGGACCCTCATGGAGCAGTTCCTCCAGCAGCTCATCAACGGCCTGGCCGTCGGCAGCATCTACGCGCTGATCGCGCTGGGCTACACGATGGTCTACGGCGTGCTGCGGCTCATCAACTTCGCGCACGGCGACCTGTTCACCTACGGCGCCTACCTGGGGATGACGCTCCTCACCTCGCTGCTGCTGACCGATCGGCTGGGGCTGACCCTGGGGCTGCTGGTGCTGGCCGGCATGGTCATGGGGCTGGTGGCCCTGGTCGGGGTCATCCTGGAGCGGGCCGCCTACCGTCCGCTCCTCACGTCGCCGCGCCTCTCGGCGGTGGTGTCGGCGCTGGGCGCCTCCATCTTCCTGCAGAACGCGCTCATGCTGATCTACGGGGCGCGCTACCAGGTCTACCCGGACATCCTGCCCCAGACCACGGTGAACCTGCTCGGGCTGCCGGTGCCGGTGATGCGCATCGCGGTGGTGCTGGTGTCGCTCACCATGATGGCCGGGCTCTACCTCTTCGTGCAGAAGACCAAGGTCGGCACGGCCATCCGGGCGGCGGCCATCGACCAGGGCGCGGCCCGGCTCATGGGCATCGACGTCAACCGGGTGATCCAGCTGGTCTTCGTCATCGGCCCGGCGCTGGGCGGGGCGGCCGGCCTGCTGATCGGCCTCTACTACGGCCAGATCTCCTTCACCATGGGCTGGACCTACGGCATGAAGGCCTTCACCGCCGCCATCCTGGGCGGGATCGGCAACATCCCCGGCGCCATGGTGGGCGGGCTGATCCTGGGCGTCGTCGAGGCGCTGGGGGCCGGCTACGTCTCCATCGCCTGGAAGGACGCCATCGCCTTCGTGGTCCTGATCCTCATCCTCATCGTCCGGCCGTCCGGGTTGCTGGGCGAGCGGGTGGCGGAGAAGGTGTGAGCCGGCGGCGAGCCACCCGCGCCTCGCGACGGGCGCCGGCCGCGCGGGGGGCGCCGTGAGCCGGCGGCTCCTCGTCACCTACCTGGTCGCGGCGGTCGCCCTGGCCGCGGCCCCGCGCTTTCTCGACGCCTACCAGGTCGACGTGCTCAACAGCGTGGGGCTCTACGTCCTGCTGGCGCTGAGCCTCAACCTCATCCTGGGCGACGCCGGGCTCTTCAACATGGGGCACGCCGCCTTCTACGCGGTGGGGGCCTACACCGCGGCCATCCTCAACACCCGGCTCGGCCTGCCCATCCTCTGGGCGCTGCCGGTCAGCGGCCTGGTGGCCGCCGCCTTCGCCGCGCTGGTGGCCAGGCCGGTCATCCACCTGCGGGGCGACTACCTGCTGGTCGTCACCATCGGGCTCGGCGAGATCGTCCGCATCGCGCTGGTCAACGACGTCTTCGGGCTGACCGGCGGCGCCAACGGGATCTTCGGCATCGCGCGGCCCGTCCTGCTGGGGCAGAAGATCCGCAAGCCGGACGAGTTCCTCTACCTCATCTGGGGCTTCGTGGCGGTGACGGTCTTCCTCTTCCACCGGCTGGAGCAGTCGCGCTTCGGGCGGGCCCTCACCTACCTGCGCGAGGACCCGGTGGCCGCCGAGGGCAGCGGCATCGACACGGCGAGCTACCGGCTCATGGCCTTCGCGCTCGGCGCGGCCTGGGCCGGCATGACCGGCGCCCTCTACGCCTCCAAGATGACCATCATCTCGCCCGAGTCCTTCAGCTTCTGGGAGTCGGTGGTCCTCTTCCTGATGGTGATCCTGGGCGGGTCCGGCTCCATCCCGGGGGTCATGGTGGGCGCCGCCATCGTGGTCCTGATGCCCGAGGTCTTCCGCGGCTTCGCCTCGGCCCGCATGCTCGTCTTCGGGCTGGTGATGATGATCATGATGGTGGTCCGCCCCCAGGGGATCCTGCCCATGCGGAGCCTCCGCTTCAAGCGCTCCGACCTGCCCCGCGACGAGGCCCTGCCGTGAGCGCCCTGCTCGAGCTGCGCCGCGTCACCAAGAGCTTCGGCGGGCTGACCGCCGTGAACGACGTCTCCTTCGACGTCGCGGCCGGGGAGGTGGTCGGCCTGATCGGCCCGAACGGCGCCGGCAAGACCACCCTCTTCAATTGCCTGTCGCGCCTCTACGAATGCGACGGCGGCAGCATTACGTTCGATGGACGGTCGCTCCTGGCGGTGCCCCGCCATCGCATCGCGGACCTCGGCATCGGTCGCACGTTTCAGAACCTGGCGCTGTTCCGCACCATGACCGTGCTCGACAACGTCATGGTGGGCCATCACAGCCGCACGCACAGCGGATTCCTCACCAATGCATTGGGGCTTCCATCCGTAGGGCGCGAGGAACGCGACTCCG
>JANNKC010000449.1:0-9776 GCA_031396105.1 Anaeromyxobacter sp. | reverse complement strand
GTCGGCGCCCGAGCCGGCGCCCGTGGAGGAGGGGGCCGCCGTGCCGCCTGGCCCCGCCGCGCCCGCGACCACGCCGGAGCCCGCCCGGCCGCCCCGCCCCGCCCCGGCGGCGGCGGTCGATCCGGCCGCGCTGGCGGCCCGACTGTTCGCCGCCGCCGAGCGGCGCTACGAGGACGGGGACTTCACCGGCGCGGCCGCCGAGTACCGCCGCGCCCTCGGCGCCAGGGCCAGCGCGCCGGGCTTCGTGGGGCTGGCGCGCGCCCTCTACGACTCCAACCCCCAGTACGCGGCCGAGGCGCTCCGCGCGCTCGACGCGGCCATCAAGCTCGACCCGCGCCATGCGCAGGCCTACCTGCTCCTCGGCGTCATCCACCAGGACGAGGGGCGCAAGGCCCAGGCGCGCCAGGCCTACGAGCGGTTCCTGACGCTCCAGCCGGCCGGCCCGCAGGCGGCCGACGTGCGCCAGATCCTGGCGAAGCAGCCGCAGTGAGGGTCCTCGGCATCGAGACCAGCTGCGACGAGACCGCCGCCGCCGTCGTCCAGGACGGCCGGCGCGTCCTCTCCGACGTGGTCTCCACGCAGATCGAGATCCACCGGCGCTGGGGCGGGGTGGTGCCCGAGCTGGCCAGCCGCAACCACGTGGTGCAGGTCATGCCGGTGGTCGACGAGGCGGTCCGGTGCGCCGGCGGCCCGGACGCGGTGGATGCCATCGCGGTCACCAGCGGCCCCGGGCTGGTGGGCGCGCTGCTGGTGGGCGTCCAGGTGGCCAAGGCGCTGGCCGCCGGCTGGGAGAAGCCGCTGGTCGGCGTCAACCACCTGGAGGGGCACCTGCTGGCCGCCTTCCTGGGCGAGACGCCGCCCACCTTCCCGTTCCTCGGCCTGGTGGTCTCGGGCGGCCACACCTCGCTCTACCAGGCGCGCGGCTTCGGCGACTACCAGCTGCTCGGCCAGACCCGCGACGACGCGGCCGGCGAGGCGTTCGACAAGGGGGCCAAGCTCCTCGGGCTCCCGTACCCCGGCGGCGTGGCCATCGACCGGCTGGCCCGGACGGGCGACGCCAGGGCCATCCGCTTCCCCAGGGCCGTCGTCAAGGGGGCCGACCTCGACTTCAGCTTCTCCGGCCTGAAGACCGCGCTGCTCCACCACGTGCGGAAGCACGGCGTGCCGGAGGGGCAAGGGCTGGCCGACCTGTGCGCCAGCTACCAGGAGGCCATCGTGGCGGCGCTGGTGCAGAAGGCCATCCGGGCGGCGCGGCGCTTCCAGCTCCCCACGCTGGTGCTGGCGGGCGGGGTGGCCGCCAACAGCCGGCTCAGGGCCGCCGCCGCGGAGGCGGCCGCCGGCTTCGAGGACCTGCGCCTGGTGGTGCCCGCCGCGAAGCTCTGCACCGACAACGCCGCCATGATCGCCGTGGCCGGCACCCACGCCCTGGCGCGCGGGCGGCGCGCCGGCGCCGACCTCAACGCCGACCCGGCCTGGCGGCTCCAGTGAGCTACCCGAGCCCGCGAGCGCTGCTCGACAAGTACGACCTGCGCGCCAAGAAGAGCTGGGGCCAGAACTTCCTGGGCGACGAGGCCATCCTCGACGACATCGCGCGGCTGGCGGCGCCGCGCCGGGGCGAGCGGGTGGTGGAGCTGGGCGCGGGGCTGGGCCACCTCACGGCGCGGCTGCTGGCGCGCGGCGCGCTGGTCACCGCGGTGGAGCGCGACCGGGACATGGCGCGCGTCCTGCGCGGTGAGCTCGGCGACCAGATCACGCTGCTCGAGGCCGACGCGGCCCGGCTCGACTACGCGGCGCTGGCCGCCGGCGGCCCGCTCGCGGTGGTGGGGAACCTGCCCTACCACCTCACCTCGCCCATCCTCTTCGACCTGCTCGGCCAGCCCGGCCAGGTGACTCGCGCCGTCTTCCTGCTGCAGCGCGAGGTGGCGGAGCGGCTGGCGGCCAGCCCGGGCCAGAAGGCCTGGGGCGTGCTCTCGGTCTTCCTGCAGCGCGAGGCCGAGGTCTCGGTGGAGCGGATCGTCCCGCCCGGCGCCTTCTTCCCGCCGCCCAAGGTCCACTCGGCCGTCATCCACGTGGGGTTCCGCCCGGCGGCTCCGGCCGCGGCCGTCGTCGACGCGGCCCGCTTCCGCGCGCTGGTGAAGTCCGGGTTCGCGCAGCGGCGCAAGACCCTGGGGAACGCGCTCAAGGCCGGCAAGGTGGCGCCGCCGGAGGCGCTGGCCGCGGCGCTGGCGGCCGCTGGCGTCGATCCGGGGCGGCGCGGCGAGACGCTCACCATCGAGGAGTGGGCCGCCATGGAGCGGGCGCTCGGGCCGGTCCGGCCCCAGCCGCCGGCGCCCTGAAACGGCCGCGGCGGCCAGCAGGCCGCCGCGTGGGTCACCTCGACGGCGCTCCAGGGCCACGGGCGCCCGCCCTCCAACCCCGTACAGCCCGCCCAGACCCCTTCAAACGACCCCGTGGTCGGGCGCCCGTGACAACCCTTCGCCGCCTACGTCCCGCCGTTGCGGGCCGTCGCGAGCAGGAGACTCATGTTTCGTGCGCCGTTCTCGCCGAGGTAGCGGCGGAAGGCGGCCGCGTCGAGCTTCAGGGCCGAGGCGGTGGCGTCCACGATCTCGTCGTAGCGCCGCACGCTCGGCTTCTTCAGCTCGAGCGCGATCTTGAGGATGGCGCGGTGGAAGGCGGGGTCGACCTCGTCCACGACCGCCGCGCGACGGGGCGGCGCGACCCGGGCCTCCTCGACGACCTTCACCCCGACCTTGCGATGCGCCATCCGAAAGGACCTCCAGCCGACGACTGCGGTGAAAATGGAACCGTGACGATACGTGCCATGTCACGCACTGTCAAGGTGCGCCGAGAGCCCTGGAAATAGTCCGTGAAAACAGCCACCTGAGATCCCGGGGCCGAAATCAGCCATGATCTTTGGATCAGAGGGATCACGATCCTGGTGTCATGGTCGCGACCCGCCCGGATGCCGGGGCGCGGGCGCGTTTACACCGGGCCCGCCTTTTGGCACTCTCCGCCCTCCCCTTCAAAAGGACCCATGGACCGGCCCCAGGATCGCACCCGCTACATCGCGGTCGAAGGCCCCATCGGCGCGGGGAAGACCACCCTCGCCCAGATCCTGGCCGACCGGGTGGGCGGCCGGCTCATCCTCGAGCCCGTGGAGGAGAACCCGTTCCTGCCGGCCTTCTACGAGGACGCCCGCAAGAACGCCTTCCAGACGCAGCTCTTCTTCCTGCTCTCGCGCTTCCAGCAGCAGCAGCAGCTCTTCCAGCAGGACCTCTTCGCGCGGGGCACGGTCAGCGACTACCTCTTCGCCAAGGACCGCATCTTCGCGGCGCTCACGCTGGACCAGAACGAGCTGTCGCTCTACGAGCGGCTCTACGAGGCGCTCCAGCCACGGGTGGTGAAGCCGGACCTGGTCATCTACCTGCAGGCCCGCACCGAGGTGCTGGTGAAGCGCATCGCCCGGCGCGGCCGCGGCTACGAGCGCGACATCGACCCGGCCTATCTGGAGGCCCTGGGCACCGCCTACAACGACTTCTTCTTCCACTACGACGAGACGCCGCTCCTGGTGGTCAACACCAGCGACATCGACCTCGTGGCCAGCGAGGCCGACGTGGAGGCGCTGGCGGTGGTCATCCGGCGCCACCGCAAGGGGACCCAGCACTACATCCCCGGGAGCACCGGTCGGTAGGGAAACATCGCAAGACAGGTGACAGCAGGCTCCCCTTCGGCTTAGATCAGCCTTCTCCCTTCCAATGGGCGGGACCCCGATGAGGGGCCTACACCGGAGGTCGGCATGTCCACGCACGGCGGCGCCCCGCGCCGCATCACGGTCCACGAGCTCAGGAAGCTGAAGGAGCGCGGCGAGAAGATCGCCGTGGTCACGGCGTACGACGCCACCGCCGCCCGGCTGGTCGGCGAGGCGGGCGTCGACGTGGTGCTGGTCGGCGACTCGCTCGGCATGGTGGTGCAGGGACACGACTCCACCCTGCCCGTCACCCTCGACCAGATGGTCTACCACTCGGCCATGGTCCGCCGCGGCCTGACCCGCGCCGGCGCCCGGGCCCACCTGGTGGGCGACCTGCCCTTCGGCAGCTACCAGGCCAGCCCGGACGAGGCGGTCAAGGCGGCCATGCGGCTGGTCTCCGAGGGCGGCGTCGAGGCGGTCAAGCTGGAGGGCGGCAGCGACTACGCCGAGGTGATCCGGCGCATGGTGCGGGCCGGCGTGCCGGTCATGGGCCACATCGGGCTCACCCCGCAGTCGGTGCACAAGCTGGGCGGCTACCTGGTGCAGGGCAAGGACGCGGAGCGGGCCCAGGCGTTGCTGCGCGATGCCCGGGCCCTGGAGGCGGCCGGCTGCTACGCCGTCGTGCTGGAGTGCATCCCCACCGAGCTGGCGCGCATCATCACCGGCCAGCTGGCCATCCCCACCATCGGGATCGGCGCCGGACCGAGCTGCGACGGCCAGGTGCTGGTGCTCAACGACCTGATCGGCCTGGATGACGCCTTCACCCCCAAGTTCGTGAAGCGCTACGCCGAGCTGGGCGGCGAGCTGCGCGGCGCGGTGGGGCGCTACGTGGCCGACGTGAAGGCCCGCGCCTTCCCGGCCGAGGAGCACACCTTCCACTCCTCGTCGGTCCGGCTCGTGCCGGTGCCGGACGAGGAGGAGGGGCGCGAGGACCCGCCGGGCGTCATGGGCGCCCCGGTCTAGGGAAGGCCGCGCCAGTCACCACCGTGTCCATCCCAGAGCTCGTCACCGATCCCGCCGCCTGGCAGGCGCGCTGCCTGGCGGCCCGCGACGCCGGCCTTCGCCTGGCGCTGGTGCCCACCATGGGCTTCCTGCACGCCGGCCACGCCTCGCTGCTCCACGAGGCACGGCGCCGGGCCGATCAGGGCGGCCGGCCCGGCCTCTCCCTGGCCAGCATCTTCGTCAACCCGACGCAGTTCAGCCCCGGCGAGGACCTGTCGCGCTACCCGCGAGACCTCGAGGGCGATCTGGCCACCTGCGCCGCGGCCGGCGTGGATCTGGTGCTGGCGCCCGCCGACCCGGCCCAGCTCTTCCCGCCGGACCACCAGGCCTGGGTGACGGTGGAGCGGGCCAGCCAGGGGCTGTGCGGCGCCTCGCGCCCCGGCCACTTCCGCGGCGTGGCCACCGTGGTGGCCAAGCTCTTCAACCTGACCCGGCCGCACGCGGCCCTCTTCGGCGAGAAGGACTGGCAGCAGCTGGCCGTCATCCGCGCCATGGTGCGCGACCTCGCCTTCGGCGTGGAGATCGTGGGGATGCCCATCGTGCGCGACCCGGACGGCCTGGCCATGTCCTCGCGCAACGCCTACCTCTCCGCGGAGGAGCGGGGGCGGGCGCTGACGCTCTCGCGGGCGCTCCTCGAGGCGCGCGACGCGGTGGCCGGCGGGACGCGGGAGGCCGCGGCCCTGGCGGCCACGGCCCGGGCCCGGCTGGAGGCCGCGGGGGCGCGGGTGGACTACGTGGAGGTCGTGGCGCCGCTCACCCTCGCGCCCGTGGCGGTGGCCGCGCCGGGGTCGGTCCTGCTGCTGGCCGCCTTCGTCGGGACGACACGGCTCATCGACAACCTGGTGCTGCCGTGAGCAAGAAGGCCGGCGGGGCCAAGCGCGGGGCCGGGCAGGACCCGGAGGTCAAGGTGGTGGCCCGCAACAAGCGGGCCGGCTTCGACTTCGAGATCGAGGAGCGGCTGGAGGCGGGGCTGGTGCTCTCCGGCAGCGAGGTCAAGTCGCTGCGCGCCGGCAACGCCAACCTGGCCGACGCCTACGCCCGGCCGGTGCGAGGCGAGCTGGTCCTCATGAACTTCCGCATCGGCGAGTACGACAAGGCATCACACTTCGGTCACGCCCCGCTGCGCGACCGCAAGCTGCTGGTGGGCCGGGCCCAGATCGACAAGCTCACCAGCAAGGTGGAGCGGGCCGGGTACACCCTCGTCCCCACCCAGGTCTACTTCCGGGGCGCCTGGGCCAAGGTGGAGCTGGCGCTGGCCAAGGGGCGCACCCACGAGGACCGGCGCGGCGCCATCGCCGAGCGGGAGTCGAAGCGCGAGATGGAGCGGGCCATGTCGCATCGGCGCCGCTGAGGCGGCCCCCCGACGGGGGACCCGGATGGGCGTCGCCGGCGCGGGCGTGTAACCTCGCAGCCAGGCCATGTTCGATCGCGTCACCCTCGATCGCGACCTCATCGACTGCCGCGGCGAGACGCTCGCCCGCGCCGGCGTCGTCGTGTCGCCGCAGTCCATCGCCGAGGCGGCCCGGCTGGCGGTCCAGGGGCCGCGGGTGGCGCTGGCCGACTCGCCCCACCGCGCCGAGGTGACGGTGTCGCTCGGTGACCCGCGCTACCAGCACCTCTTCGGCGACCAGGCGGTGCGCGACCTGGTGGAGCGGGCGCTGCTGGAGGTGCGGCTGCCCGCGGTGCTCTTCGACGAGCTCACCGGCGTGCAGCGAGCCAACCCGGCCCTCTACCGGCACGGCATGGCCACCGCGGCGGTGGGGGTGCGCATGCTGCTGGCCGCGGTGGGCGACCTGAAGGGCGTGCCCGACATGGCCGCCGCCGCGCTGCTGCACGATCTCGGCATGCGCCACGTCCCCATGCGGCTGGTGCGCAACCGCGACCGCCTGACGCCCGAGGAGGCGGCCGAGATCGCGAGCCACCCGCTCACCGGCGCCTACCACCTGGCGCGGCTGCTGGGGAACCACCCGGCGGTGCCGGCGGCCCACGCGCACCACTGGCGCTGTGGCCAGGGCTACCCGCGCCTGGCGGGGGGCCCGCCCCGCTCCGCCGAGGTGGTGGCGGTGGCCAGCGCCTTCGCCGCGCTGACGCAGCCCCGCCCCTTCCGCTCCGAGCCGTTCGACGTGCGCGCCGCCGCGGACGTGCTGGTGGCCGAGGCCAAGGCCGGCACCGCCGACACCAACACGGTGAAGCTGCTGATCCACGCGCTGCGCGGCGGCCAGGGCGACCTGCGCGCCGTCCGCTTCGGCGGCCACCGCGGCGGCCAGGTGCCGGAGGTGAACCGGCACACGCCGGTGGCCGCGCCGGCAGCGATGCTGTTGTAGGGCGCACTGCGTCAAGGCCCGCGGCGCGCACTCCGTCGAGGGACGCAGGGGCGCCAGCGGCGGGCGTCGGCCGCCCGGCCGCCCGCCGGCCCGCGGCATGCGCCGGCCCGACCCCTGTGGGACGGGCAACCCGACCGCTGGTCCCACAAGGCTCCGCTCACGCTTGGTGTCCCAATGGTCGCCAGGCGAACCCCACAAGGAGAGACTCGAATGGCAACTCCCACGTCGCTGTCGCATCTCGGCTGGTCGAAGCGGACGGCCCTCACCGCTCCGAGATTGGCGGTCGTCCTCGTCCTCGCGACGGGCGGCGCGGCCTCCGCCGCGGACCTCTCGCGGCTGGCCCTGCCCGCCGGCCCCGTGACCATGGATGCACCGCAGCGGATCTCGGTGCTCCGTGCGCTGAGCCCCTCCAAGATCGACCCGAGCCTGGCCGGCGCCGAGGGCACCGTCGAGGTGTGGGTGAAGCGGGCGTCCCCTTCCGTCGCCGCGGCGAATGGCGACAACGCCAAGACGCGCGGCGGGTTCCTCACCAGGGCGCAGCGCAAGGCCTACAGGGAGAGCCTCGAGCGGGACCACGATGCGCTCTCGGCCAGCGTGCGGTCCCTCGGTGGCCAGGAGCTCGGCCGCGTCTCCCAGGCCCACAACGCGATCGCGGTGAGGGTCGACGCCTCCCGGCTCGCCGAGCTCGCGGCCCAGCCCGGCGTGGAGCAGATCCGCCCGGTCATGCACTACCAGATCGACCTCTCCCAGACCGTGCCCTACGTCGGCGCGGCGGCCGCCCGGGCGGCCGGCATGGACGGCACCGGGGCGCGCGTGGCCGTGCTCGACTCCGGCATCGACTACACCCACCGCAACCTGGGCGGACCGGGGACGACGGCGGCCTATGACACGGCGACGACCACCTACCCGAACCCGTACTTCCCGAGCGCCAAGGTCGTGGGCGGCTTCGACTTCACCGGATCGGCGTGGCCCACCGGGGCACGCACCGAGGATCCCAACCCCATCGACGACGGGCCGGGCGGCGGGCACGGCACGCACGTGGCCGACATCGTCGGCGGCCGGAGCCTCGACGGGCTGCACCAGGGCGTGGCCCCGGGCGCCCAGCTCTACGCCATCAAGGTGTGCAGCTCGGTCGCCACCTCCTGCAACGGCATCGCGCTCCTCAAGGCGGTGGACTTCGCCCTCGACCCCCAGGGCGACGGCAGCTTCGACTCGGTCGACGTGATCAACCTCTCGCTCGGCAGCGGCTACGGCATGAAGGAGGACGACCTCTCCGAGGCGCTGGGGCAGGCCTCGCTGGCCGGCGTGGTGGTGGTGGCCTCGGCCGGCAACTCCGCCAACCGCCCCTACATCGTCGGCTCGCCGTCCACCGCCCCGGCCGTGATCAGCGTGGCCCAGACCCAGGTCCCGAGCGCCCAGGCCTTCCCGCTGGTGGTGAACAGCCCGGCCGCCATCGCCGGCGCCTACGCCAACACCGAGGTGGTGGAGTGGGCGCCGCTGAGCGGAAGCGTGACCGGTGAGGTGGCCTTCGTCGGGCGGGGCTGCCCGGCCGGCTCGATCTCGCCCACCAGCCCGGACGACCCCTACCTGGCCAGCCCGGCCGGGAAGGTGGCGCTCATCGATCGCGGGGCCTGCGCGGTGAGCCTGAAGGTGGACCGCGCCGCCAAGGCCGGTGCCACCGCCGTGCTCATCGGCCTGGTGGCGGCGGGCGACGCCGTCTCCTTCAGCTTCGGCGGCGGCGACACCTTCGTGCCCACCATGATCATCACCCAGGGCACCGCCAACCTCATCAAGGCCAACCTCGCCGCGCCGGTCAGCGTGACCATCTCGGCGGCCAACGGCATCCCGCTGGTGGGCAGCATGGTGGGCTCCTCGTCCCGTGGCCCGAGCAGCAGCTACCAGACCATCAAGCCGGAGCTCGGCGCCCCGGGCGCCTCCGTCTCCGCCGAGTACGGGACCGGCACGGAGGAGCTCGCCTTCGGCGGGACCTCCGGCGCGGCGCCGATGGTCAGCGGCGCGGCGGCCATCCTGGTCGGGGCCAACCCCGGACTCGAGCCCCCGCAGGTCAAGGCGCTGCTCATGAACACCGCGGAGACCCGGATCTTCCACAACCCGGCGCTCTCGCCCGGCAAGCTGGCGCCCATCACCCGCATCGGCGCGGGAGAGGTGCGCGTCGACAAGGCGCTGCAGGCCCGGTCGGCGGCCTGGGTCGTCAAGGACCAGTCCGCGGCCATCTCCTTCGGCTACCGCGCCACCGGGCGGACCACCGAGATCGGGCGGGAGGTCCGCGTCGAGAACCACGACCGGCGGGCCAAGACCTACCAGATCTCCGCCGCCTTCCGCGATCCGGCCAAGGGCGCCAGCGGCGCGGTGGAGCTCCGGACGCCGCGCTCGGTTCGTGTCGGAGGGCGCGGTGCCGAGTCGTTCCAGGTCGGCGTCGTCGTCCACCCGGAGAAGCTGCCGGCCTGGAACCTCAATGGCGGGTCGGCCGGCGGCAACGGCGCCCTGCTCGACCGCCTGGAGTTCGACGGGTACGTCACCCTGACGTCGGGATCGGAGACGCTGACCCTCCCGTGGCACGTCCTGCCGCACAAGGCGGCCGACCTCGCCACCGACCGCTCGGTGCGAGCGGGCGGGACCCTGGAGATCGAGAACCGGGGCGCCGCCGACGGCATCGTGGAGCTCTTCTCGCTCACCGGCAC
>JANNKC010000444.1:0-2167 GCA_031396105.1 Anaeromyxobacter sp. | reverse complement strand
AGGCCGGCGCCGCCGAGCGGCTCGTCGAGGCCGGCCTGCTGCTGCTCGAGGCCGACCAGGAGGAGGCGGGCCAGGCGGCGCTCCGCGAAGCGGTGGCGCTCCACCCCGAACCCGAGGCGGCCCGGGCCGCCTTCTCCGCGCTCTGCGAACGGGCCGCCCGCGCCGGGGACGCCGCCGCCGAGGCCGCCGCGCTGGCGCCGCTGGTCCACCTGCTCCCCACCGGCGAGCGTCCCGGGCGGCTGCTCCGCCTCTCCACCCTCCTCGCCGCGGCGGGCGATGCCGCCGGGGCGCTGGCCGCCGCCGAGCAGGCCCGCACGCTGGCGCCTCGCGATCTCGCCGCCGTCCGGCAGGCACGCACCGCCGCCGAGGTCGCCGGCGACCACCCGCGCGCGGCGGCCCTGCTGGCCGAGGAGGCCGTGCTCGACGAGCCGCGCGCCGGCCCGCTCCTGCTCGATCGGGCGCGGCTGCTGGCGCGCCTCGGGGACGCGGCCGGCGCCGACGACGCCTACGTCGAGGCGCTGCGCGCGCTGCGCCCCGATTTCTCGCTCTCCGCCGAGCAGGCGCGACAGCGCCGCGCCGCGCTCCCCTCACGCCCCGCCGCCGAGCCGGTCGAGGCCTTCGCCCGCCGAGCCGAGGACCAGGCCGCCGGCGCGCGCGCCTACCTGGTCGCCGCCGCGCTGGCGCTCCAGGATGGCGACCGGTCCACCGCCCTCCGCTGCGCCCGGCGCGCCTTCGGACGCCGCCGCGACGCGCCGTCCGAGGCCGGCCCGCTGCTGGCGCGGCTCCTCTACGAGCAGGGGGCCTTCGCCGAGGCCCTGGTGCTGCACCGGGCCATCCTGGAGCAGGGCTTCCAGGGCTTCGACGCCGCCGACGTGTTGACGCTCTGCCGGCAGCTCGCCGAGCTGGCCGCCGACGCGGGCGAGCTCGAGCTGGCGCGGGCCGCCCTGGACCGGCTGCTGGCGCTTCGACCCCAGGAGGCCGGGGCCGCCAGGGACCGGTTCGCCCTCGACACCGATCGGAAGCGCGCCGTGGCGGCCCTGGCGGAGGTGGCCGGCCAGGTCCGCTCCAGGGCGACCCGCGCCGAGCTGCTGGCGCTGGCCGCCGACGCGGCGCTCACCGAGCTCGGCGACCGCCGGCTCGGGGAGCGGCTCTACCGCGAGGCCCGCGCCGAGGGGTCGCAGGTGCCAGGACTGTCGGTGAAGCTCGCCGTCCGGCGGGCGCGGGCCACCCGGGCCGCCGACCTCGGCCCGGAGGCGCTGCTCGACGCGCTCCACGACGCCAGCGAGGCGGCCCAGGCCGCCGGCGACGCGTCCACGGCCCGCGCCCTGCTCCAGGAGGCGGTGGCGGAGCAGCGGCAGCGCGGCATGAAGGGGGCCGCCGCCCGGGACCTCACCCAGCTCGAGGCGCTCTGCGCCGCCGACGGGGAGTTCGGAGCCGCCGCGGCCCGCGCCCGCGAGGCGGGCGACCTCCTGGCCGAGGCGGGCGACCTCCCGGCCGCCGCCGAGGCCCTGCGGCGCGCCGCCGACGGCGACCCCACCGACGACAGCACCCTCCGGCGACTCGTCGAGGTGTCGCGCGCCCGCGGCGCGGACGGAGCGGCCGACCTCTGCCGCGCGCTCGAGGCGCTGGCGGACCGGGCCGCGCCCGGGGAGGCGCGCGCCGAGGCGCTGGGCCGGTTGGCGGCCGCGCAGGCCGCGGCGCTCCACGACGATTCCCGCGCCGAGGCGACGCTGCGGGCCGCGCTCGTCGAGGTCCCCGGCGAGCCGGCGAGCGAGGCAGCGCTCCTCGCCCTGCTGGCGCGTGCCGGGCGCGACGCCGAGCGGGCCCTCTTCCTCCTGGAGCGGGCGCGCCGCCAGCCCGACCCGGCGGTGCGCGCCGCCTTCCGGCGGGAGGCGGGGCGGCTCCTGGCCACCTCGGCCGAGCTGGCCGATCGGACCCTGGCGGCCGACACGCTGGTGGCCGTGACGCTGGACGCCCCGGAGGACCTCGAGGCGGCCCACGCCGCCGCCGCGGCGCTCCTCGCGCTGGGCCGGCGCGACGAGGCCATCCCCCACCTGGCCGCGCTGGTGCGCGCCGATCCGGACGACGAGTCCTCCGCCGGAGAGCTGGCGCTGGCCTACGCCGGTCAGCACCGCGAGCGGGCCGAGCTCTTCCTCTCGCGCGCGGC
>JANNKC010000434.1:0-6958 GCA_031396105.1 Anaeromyxobacter sp. | reverse complement strand
CGCAGGCGAAGCGGTAGTCGCCGGGCCCCTTGGGCGACACCGTCACCAGGACCGCCTTCCCGAGCGGCAGCGGCTGGTTCACGCCGAAGTCCTTGAGCACGATCTCGGTGGCGCAGGTCCGCTCCACCGTGCGCGTCACCTCGAGCGTCACCGGCGTTCCGCGGCGCACCCGCACCTGGGCCGGCACGAATCCGTCGGCGGTGACGGTGAGCTTGACGAGCTGGGTCCCCCTGGGCGCCTGCGCCGGCGCGGCCTGGGGCGCCTGGGCCAGCCCGGCGAGGGAGGCGGCCGGCAGGGCGGGGCCCTCCTGGGCACGGTCACAGGCGAGGATCGGTGCAGCAGCGAACAGCGTGAGGGCTGCGACGGGCGCTCTGAACAGCGTGGCGATGGACATTGGGGCTCCTGGATGGACGGGGGTGACCCTGTCCCCTAGTTCATGGCGCAGCCGCGCTCCTGCATCCGCTGCGCGTGCATGCGGGCCGCGGTCTGGAGCTGCCGGAGGTCGGCCGGGTGGCTCGGCATCAGCTTGATGCTCGCGCCGTTCCCGAGGTCGAAGGTCGTGGCATGCGAGGGTGGCATCATCATCATGCTGCCCATCTCCTTGGTGCTCCCCATCATCCCACCCATCATGCCGCCGCCCGCGCCGGCCGGCGCACCGCCGACGTGATGCTCGTTGTGCATCCTCGCCATGTGGTGGACGCGGCGCCGGAGCTCGGCGACCCCATCGTGCGAGGTGAAGGTGAGGGTCGAACCGTCCACCTCGTCGACGGCCGACACCTGGGTGCCCGGAACGCCCATGGGACACATCGCCATCATGTCGGCGGCATGGTCACGCGCCGGCGCAGCGGCGGCAGGCGGATAGGAGGTGGCGCAGCCGGAGAGAAGTGCGACCGCAGCGGCTCCGACGAGGAGGACTCGAGGCATGGGATGCTCCTATGGCTGAACGGACTTGTGCCGCCGAGCCCGCCCGGGCCGTTCGCCCGGGTGAGCCGGTGGCATGGCCGCGGATCCCGCGACTCCACACTCACGGATGCATGGGTCGTGCCCGTCGATGGCCGTTGGCGCGGCGCTGGCGTTGGTCGCGTGGACCTCCCCGGCGAGGCGCTGGACCGTTCGAAAGCGTTCATTGCCGTTCGGCGCACGGGCCGTCGGCGCGGCGCAGGGCGTGCCGGCCCACCCAGGCGCAGGCGAACTGGTAGGCGATGCGGCCGCTGCGGTCGCCCTTCCCCTGGGACCAGAGGATGGCCTCGGCCTCCGCCGCCGGCGTCCACTCCGACGCCACCCCGACCCCGGCCGCCAGCTTCTCCACCCAGCGCCGGACCACGTCGACGTAGAGCCCCTGGCTGAAGGGGTGGAAGGCCACCCACAGCCCAAAGCGGCCGGAGAGGGACATCTTCTCCTCCACCGCCTCGCCGTGGTGGATCTCCCCCTCCACCATCATGGCGCCCCGGTTGTCGCTCTCGTACTCCGGGACCAGGTGGCGGCGGTTGGAGGTGACGTAGAGCAGCACGTTGTCGGGCAGCGCGTGGACCGAGCCGTCGAGCGCGCTCTTCAGCACCATGTAGCTCGGGTCGCCGCTCTCGAAGGAGAGGTCGTCGGCGAAGACGATGAACCGGAAGGGCTGCGTCTTCACCTCCTCGACGATGGCGGGGAGGCTGACCAGGTCGTCCTTGTCCACCTGGATGATGCGAAGCCCCCGGTCCGCGTAGGCGTGCAGCAGGGCCCGCACCAGCGAGGACTTGCCGGTGCCGCGCGTCCCCCACAGCAGCGTGTCGTTGGCGGGCAGGCCGGCCAGGAACTGACGGGTGTTCTCCTCCAGGGTGGCCTTCTGCGCCTCGATGCCCAGCAGGTCGTCGAGGTGCATGGCCTCCACGCTCGGGACAGGCTCGAGCGCACCCGAGAAGGGGCGGCGCCGCCAGTTGGCGGCGTGGCAGGTGGTCCAGTCGATGGGAGCGGCCGGCCGCGGGAGCAGCGGCTCCAGGGCGGAGAGGACCCGCTTCAGCTGCTCGGTCAGCTCTGGATCGAGGCTCACGTGCCCTCCGCCGCCCGACGGGCCCCGGGCCCGGGCATGAAGCCGGGGCAGGGACCGGCTGGCCCCTGCCCCGTGGATGACGCCGGCCTGGCCGGCGGGCCGCTACTCCGAGGTGGTCCTGGCCGTCGAGACCGCGCCCATCTTCTCGAGGACCATGGCCTTCATGAACTCGCGGTTCAGGCGGGCGATGAACTTCACCTTGATGCCCTTGGGGCAGGCCGCCTCGCACTCGTAGTGATTGGAGCAGTTGCCGAAGCCCTGGTCGGCCATGGCCTGGACCATGGCGGCGACGCGCTGGGGCGCCTCCACCTGGCCCTGCGGCAGCTCGGCCAGCTGCGCCACCTTGGCGCCGGCGAAGAGCATGGCCGCGCCGTTGGGGCAGGCCGCCACGCAGGCGCCGCAGCCGATGCAGGCGGCCGCGTCCATGGCGTAGTCGGCCTCGGGCTTGCCGACCAGGATGGCGTTGCCGTCGGGGACGCCGCCGGTGTGGCAGGAGACGTAGCCGGCCGCCTGGATCAGCTTGTCCAGCGAGCCCCGGTCCACGATGAGATCGCGGAGGATGGGGAAGGCCCGGGCCCGCCAGGGCTCGAGGTAGATGGCGTCGCCGTCCTTGAACTTGCGCATGTGCAGCTGGCACAGCGTGGTGCGCTGCTGCCCGCCGTGCGCCACCCCGTTGACCACCGCCGAGCACATGCCGCAGATGCCCTCACGGCAGTCGTGGTCGAAGGCGATGGGGTCCTGGCCCTCCTTGATGAGCCCCTCGTTCACCACGTCCAGCATCTCCAGGAAGGAGTGGTGGGGCGTGATGCCCTTGGCCTCGTAGGTCTCGAAGCGGCCAGGCAGGCTGGGGCCCGCCTGGCGCCACACGATCAGCTTCAGGTTCATCGTCTCGTGCGCGCTCATCACTTGTAGCTCCTGACGGCCAGGTGGACGTTGTCGAACTTCAGCGGTTCCTTGTGGAGCTCGGGATCCTTGCCCAGGCCCTTGAACTCCCACGCCGCGGAGTAGCAGAAGTTGGCGTCGTCGCGCTTCGCCTCTCCGTCCGGGTACTGGTGATCGGAGCGGAAGTGGCCGCCGCAGGACTCGTTGCGGTGCTGGGCGTCGCGCGCCAGCAGCTCGGCGAACTCGATGAAGTCGGCCGTGCGGCCGGCATTCTCGAGCTGCTGGTTGAGCTCCTCACCCGACCCGCCCACCTTGACGTTGCTCCAGAACTCCTCGCGGATGGCCGGGATCTTCTTGAGCGCCTCGGCGAGGGACTGCTCGGTGCGGGCCATGCCGACGTTGTTCCACATGAGCGTGCCGAGCTCGCGCATGAACTCTGTGACGGTGCGCTTGCCGTTCACGCCGAGGAGCCGGTTGCGGTACTCCTTCACGTCGCCGATCGACTTGACGCACTCCGGGTGGTCGGCCTTGACCGCCCCGGGCTTGGTCTGCGCCAGGTAGTTGGCGATGGTGAACGGGATGACGAAGTAGCCGTCGGCCAGCCCCTGCATGAGCGCGCTGGCGCCGAGCCGGTTGGCCCCGTGCACCGAGAAGTTGGCCTCGCCCAGCACGAAGAGCCCGGGCACGTTGCTCTGGAGGTTGTAGTCCACCCAGAGGCCGCCCATGGAGTAGTGCGGAGCCGGGTACATGCGCATGGGGCGCTGGTAGGCGTTCTCGTCGGTGATCCGCTCGTACATCTCGAAGAGGTTGCCGTAGCGCTCGCGCACGGTGGCCTCACCGAGCCGCTTGATGGAGGCGGCGAAGTCGAGGTAGACGCCGCGGCCGCCCGGGCCGACGCCGCGCCCCTCGTCGCACTGCTCCTTGGCGGCGCGCGAGGCGATGTCGCGGGGCGCCAGGTTGCCGTACGAGGGGTACTTGCGCTCCAGGTAGTAGTCGCGATCCTCCTCGGGGATCTGCTGCGGAGGCTTGCCGATGTCCTCCTTCTTCTTCGGCACCCAGATGCGCCCGTCGTTGCGGAGCGACTCCGACATGAGCGTCAGCTTCGACTGGTAGTCGCCCGCCTGCGGGATGCAGGTCGGGTGGATCTGCGTGTAGCAGGGGTTGGCCAGGTAGGCGCCCTTCTTGTGCGCCTTCCAGATGGCCGTGACGCTGCAGCCCATGGCGTTGGTCGACAGGTAGAAGACGTTGACGTACCCGCCGGTGGCCAGCACCACCGCGTCGCCCACGTGGCTGCGGAGCTCGCCGGTGACCAGGTCGCGGACGGTGATGCCCTTGGCCTCGCCGTCCACCACCACCAGGTCCAGCATCTCGGTGCGGGGGAACATCTTGACCGTGCCGAGGCCGATCTGCCGCGAGAGGGCCGAGTAGGCGCCCAGCAGGAGCTGCTGGCCGGTCTGGCCTCGCGCGTAGAAGGTGCGGGAGACCTGGGCGCCGCCGAAGGAGCGGTTGTCCAGGTAGCCGGCGTAGTCGCGCGCGAACGGCACGCCCTGCGCCACGCACTGGTCGATGATGTTGTTGCTGACCTGGGCGAGCCGCCAGACGTCGGCCTCGCGGGCGCGGAAGTCGCCGCCCTTGATGGTGTCGTAGAAGAGCCGGTAGATGCTGTCGCCGTCGTTCGGGTACGCCTTGGCGGCGTTGATGCCGCCCTGTGCGGCGATCGAGTGGGCGCGGCGGGGGCTGTCCTGGTAGCAGAACGCCTCCACCTGGTAGCCGAGCTCGGCCAGCGAGGCGGCGGCCGAGGCGCCGGCCAGGCCGGTGCCGACCACCAGCACCTTGTACTTCCGCTTGTTGGCCGGGTTGACGAGCTTCAGGGAGTCGAAGCGGTGCTTGTCCCAGGAGTCCTGGATGCGACCCGTCGGGGCCTTTCCATCGATGAGCACGTTGTTCCCCTTACTTGGCGACGAGGCCAATGAGAATGAGCACGGGGATGGCCCCGTAGCCGATGAGGAAGATGGTGGAGAGCACCTTGCCGCCGGTGGAGAACGCCGGCAGGGTCTTGTCGTTGCCGAGGCCGAGGGTCTGGAAGAGGCTCTGCACGCCGTGCGACAGGTGGAGGAAGAGCGCCACCATGGCCAGCACGTAGAGCGCCGAGACCGACGCCTTCTGGAACGCCGCCGCGACCATGGCGAACACGTCGAAGCGGTTGAGCGCGTCGGTGCCGAGCACCGTGCCGGGCAGCGAGCGGACGGTGAAGTGGAGCAGGTGGCCGACGATGAAGACGCCGAGCAGCAGGCCGGTCCAGATCATCGACTTCGAGGCGAAGGTGGCGCGCAGCGAGCGGTCGACCGCGTACTTGGTGGGGTTGGCCGCCTCGTTCTCCAGCGTGATCTGGATGGAGATGACGAGGTGCGTCAGCACCGCGACCAGCATGACGACGCGGGTGATCCAGACCACCGGCGCCAGATCGTGGAGCTTCTGGGCGTAGGCGTTGAGGCTCTCCGGGCCGGCGAAGACGCTGAGGTTGCCGAGCAGGTGGCCGACGACGAACAGGACCATCAGCAGGCCCGTCACCGCCATGACCGCCTTTCTTCCGAGTGAGTCCGAGAGCAGTCGCATGTGTCCTTACCTCTGTGGGAGATGACCGGCGGCGCCTGAGGACGGGCGCCGCCGCGCAGTGGACGTCGAGTGGGTGGAAGACGAGGCGACAGGGTACGAAAATCGGGGCGACTTGTGTGCAGAATGGTGCTCCGGGTCGTCGCTAAGTCGATTGTTCCGTCGACCGGAAGAGTCGTTGATGCGTGGACCAGGCTGGTCGACGAACACCCTTGCCGCGCGTGTCCCTGGGGAGTCCATGCCGCACCGCCACGGCGAAGCCCACCCACCACGAGGTCCCGCGCTCTCCGAGAGCCTCGAGGTGGCGCGGCACATGCTGCTGGTGGCCGCGCCGGTCGGTGCCCTGGTCGGGGTGGCCGTCGCGGCCTACGACTGGGTGGTCAACGAGCTCCTCTGGAGCCGCGTCACCGCCCAGCCCGTCGCCCTCCAGATCGCGGCGCCGCTCCTCGGCCTCCTGCTGACTGGCCTCCTGCTCCGGCTCTTCCGGACGCCGTCGTCGTCGATGGCCGACGAGGTGGTGCGCGCCTACCACGAGCCGGGGGAGGGGATGCCCACCGGCACCGCGCCCGGCAAGCTGGCCGCCTCCATCGCCACGCTCGGGCTGGGCGGCAGCGCCGGCCTGGAGGGTGCGAGCAAGTGGCTCGGCGCCACCATCGGCTCCTTCCTCCAGACCTGGCTCAACCGATCCGGCCTGGCCGCGCTCCGCGGCGACACCAGGACCACGCTGCTGGTGGGCGGGGCGGCCGGCATCGCCGCCATCTTCAGGGCGCCGCTCTCCGGCGCCATCATGGGCGTCGAGTCGCCCTACAAGCACGACCTGGCGCGCGAGGCGCTGCTGCCGGCGCTGGTGGCGTCGGCCACCTCCTTCTGGTCCTTCTCGCAGCTCCGGCCGGCCACGCCCTACTTCCCCATCCACTTCCAGTACGTGCTCGACTCACGTGACCTGCTGGTGGCGGTGCCGCTGGGGCTGGCGGCCGGGCTGGGATCCCACCTCTTCCTCTGGACGCTGGGCTCGTTGCGAAGCTGGTTCGAGCGGGTGGCCGCCTCCATCGTGCACCGGACCGCGCTCGGCGGCGCGCTGCTGGTGGTGGTGGCGCTGGCCGCCGGCGCCCTGGTGGGCGCGCCGGTGACGCTGGGCGCCGGCCTGCCGGTGTCGAACGCGCTGCTCTCCGGCCAGTACGCCCTCTGGGCGGCGCTGGCCATCTTCGGGCTCAAGCTGCTGGCCACCTCGATCACCTTCGGCTGCGGCGGCGTGGGCGGCCTCTTCGTGCCGAGCGCCACCATGGGGGCGGCGCTGGGGGCGGCCTTCGACGCGGTGCTGGCGCCGAGCCATCCGGGCGTCTTCACGCTGCTCGGCATCGCCGCCTTCACCGGGGCCAGCTACAACAGCATCCTCTTCTCGGCGGTCTTCGTGGCCGAGGCCACCGGCAA
>JANNKC010000287.1:0-2586 GCA_031396105.1 Anaeromyxobacter sp. | reverse complement strand
CAGCGGCATGGCCGCCCATCCCGAGCGCAGGGCCGGCTCTGCCGGCCCGGAGTCGAGGGAGACCCCGACCGCCTTCCTCCCCGCCGACCCGGACCACGCCTGGTCCTTCCCGCGGGACCACTTCGCCCGGCCCGGCCGGCGCAACGAGTGGTGGTACTTCACCGGCACGCTCACCACGGCGAGCGGGCGGCGGGCCGGCTTCCAGGTCACCTTCTTCAAGGTCGGGGTCCTGCCGGCGCGGCCGCCGCTCGCCTCGGACTGGAGCGCCTCCTCGGTGGTCATGGCGCACGCCGCCGTCACGGAGCTCGACGCCGGGCGGCACCGCTTCAGCGAGGTGGTCTGGCGCGACGCACCGCTCCTGGCGGGCCTGGGCGAGCCGCCCGGTCCCCGGGTGGCCTGGGCCCAGGCCCCCCCGGGCACGCCGGGCCGCTGGACGCTCGACCTGGTCGGCCAGGAATGGCGCCTCGCCATCCGCGACGACGGCCAGGGGCTGGCGCTGTCGCTGGCGGCCACGCCGTCGAGGCCGCTCGTGCTGCAGGGGCCGAACGGCTACAGCCGCAAGGCCGCGGCCCCTGGCATCGCCAGCGAGTACTACAGCCAGCCTCGCCTGGCGCTCACCGGCACGCTCACGCTCGACGGGCGGAGCGAGCCGGCGCGCGGCGAGGGCTGGCTCGACCGCGAGGCCGGCTCGTCGCAGCTGGGCCCCGGGCAGGTGGGGTGGGACTGGTTCGCGCTCCGGCTCGCCGACGGGCGCGACCTGATGCTCTACCTGCTGCGGCGCGCCGACGGCACGGTCGACTTCGCCAGCGGCACGCTGGTGGGGCGGGGTGGCGAGGTCCGGCCGCTCGCGGCGGGCGACTTCACCGTCCGCGCCACCGGGCGCTGGCGGAGCCCGGACTCCGGCGCCGACTACCCGTCCGGCTGGCGCGTCGAGGTGCGTTCGGCCGGGCTGGCGCTGGAGGTCCAGCCGGCGGTGACGGAGGCGGAGAACCGCTCCCGCCTGCTGCCGGGGCTCTCCTACTGGGAGGGGCCGGTGTCGGTCCGGTCCGGCGCCGCGCCGGCCGGCGAGGGGTACGTCGAGCTCACCGGCTACGGACCAGGGGGGCGGCTGCCCCTCTGACCCGCCGGCGCGGCCCGTGGAGTTGCAATCCGACGGCCTGGCGGAGGAGTGGCGCCCGCGTCCCGGCGCGCTAGACCCGGGCGGCCGACCCGGCGGTCCCGCGCAGCGCCACCGCGGTGAACCAGGCCAGCCAGAGCGGGCCGGAGAGCGCCAGCAGCCTGGCGAACGGGTCGCTCCAGAACTGCAGCGCCACCGGGAGCGAGGCCAGCCCCGCCACCACGCCGAGGGCGCGCAGCCACCCCGGCCAGCCGGCCTGCGGGCCGGCCGACAGGTTCAGCGCCAGGAGCCCCAGCCCGAGCACCAGGTTGAAGTGGGCGTCCAGGTGGAGCGAGACGGCCAGCAGCGCCACCCCGATGGCCTGACCGGCCTCGCCGGGCGGCAGGAAGCGGACCGCCACCGCCGGGCCGAAGCAGCCGGCGGCGTTGAGCAGCGCGCCGAAGGCGATCAGGGCGGCGCCGGCGTGGAACCACCCGGGGGCGCGGGCCCGCGGCGCCACCGAGAGCGCCAGGAGCGCCATGAAGGCGGCCAGCGCGACGAGCCCCAGCACGAAGCTCCAGGCCGAGGCCACGGTGAGGAGCGGCTGCGCCTGCGACCCGGCCAGCCAGGCCGCCACGTCGCCGGGGCGGTACGGGGAGGGGACGCTCCAGAGGAAGGCCACGCCGAGGGCGTTGCCGGCCACGGCGGCGAGGCCGAGCGTGCGGGTGGCGGAGGAGAGGCCGGTCATGGGGTGCTCCTTCGCGGGAACCAGGGGAGGAAGGCGCTGGTGCGGGCCACGTACTCCCGGTAGCCGGGCCGGCGCCCCGCGATCTCCTTCTCCAGCAGCGACACGCCGGAGACGCGCACCAGGAGGAAGGTCATGAGGGCCGGCGCGAAGATCGTCCAGGGTGCGCCGGCGGCCGCCCCGAGCAGCCCCAGCCCCCACCAGGCGCAGGCGTCGCCGAAGTAGTTGGGGTGGCGCGTGTAGCGCCACAGCCCGGTGTCGAGCACCTGGCCGCGGCTGGCCGGGTCGCGCCGGAAGCGGGTGAGCTGCCAGTCGCCCACCGCCTCGAAGGTCACGCCCACGGCCCAGAGCGCCGCGGCCGCCGCGTCGAGGAGCCCCAGCGGCGTGGCCGGTGCCAGGATGGCGAGCTGCACCGGCAGCGAGATGCTCCAGGCGAGCGCGGCCTGCAGGAGGAAGACGGTGAAGAGGCTGACCCACCAGAAGCGCGCCCCGTGGCCGCGGCGCATGGCGGCGTAGCGCGGGTCCTCGCCGTGGCCGGCGTTGCGGCGCAGCAGGTGGAGGCTGAGCCGGAGCCCCCAGACGGTGACGAGGGCCAGGGCGAGGGTGCGGCGAGGGCCGTCACCGCCCCCGGCGAGGGCCGCTGTCCAGGCGGCCAGGACGAAGGCGCTGCCCCAGAAGGCGTCGACGATGGAGGCGTTTCGGAGCGGGAGCGACCAGAGCCAGAGGAGGATCATCGCGCCGGTGA
>JANNKC010000402.1:0-1657 GCA_031396105.1 Anaeromyxobacter sp. | reverse complement strand
GGTTGCCGTGGATCCGGGCCCACTACCCGATTCCGTACCCGTTCCTGCCCGTTTGCCGTATTGGGTATGAACGGGTATGCTGGCGGGTAGGCCATGGACCCGCTCGCCACCCTCACCATCACGCCGGCCCTCCTGCGGCTCATCGCCTCGCTCGACGAGTTCAAGGGGCGGTGGCAGGCGCTCGGCCGCCTGGCGCCCGACCGGCTCTCGGCGCTGCGCCGGGTGGCGACCATCGAGTCGGTCGGCTCCTCGACCCGCATCGAGGGGGCCAAGCTCTCCGACGCGGAGGTGGACCGCCTCCTCTCGGGTCTCGACGATCGCTCCTTCCGCTCCCGCGACGAGCAGGAGGTGGCCGGCTACGCCGCCGCCATGGAGTTGGTCTTCGAGTCCTGGCGTGAGCTCGCGCTCACCGAGAATCACCTCGAGCAGTTGCACGGGCTCCTGCTCAAGCACTCGACCAAGGACCAGCGCCACCGCGGCCATTACAAGAAGCTCCCCAACCACGTAGAGGCCTTCGGGCCTGATGGGAAGAGCCTGGGCGTCATCTTCCAGACGACCAGCCCCTTCGACACGCCCCGCCAGATGGAGGCGCTGGTGGCCTGGGCGCGCGGGGCCCTGGAGGCCGGCGAGCTTCACCCCCTGCTCGTCATCGGCACCTTCACGGTCCGCTTCCTCGCTGTTCATCCGTTCCAGGACGGCAACGGCCGCCTGTCCCGGGTGCTCACAACCCTGCTGCTCCTGCGCGCAGGATACGAGTACGCACCCTTCAGTTCGCTGGAGCGGATCATCGAAGAGAACAAGGACGAGTACTACCGGACGCTCCGCAGGGCTCAGTCCACGCTCGACAAGGGCGAGAAACTGCTCGGCGAGTGGCTGGCCTTCTTCCTTCGCTGCCTGGCACAGCAGGTCAAGGTGCTCGAGCGAAAGGTGGAGCGGGAGCGGCTCATGGCCGCGCTCTCCGCGCTTGACGAGGCGTTGCTGCGCCTCGCCAAGGAGCACGGCCGCCTCACGGTCGCCTCGGCCGTGAAGCTGACCGGCGGGAATCGCAACACCGTCAAGCTCCACCTGAGACAGCTCACCGAGGCGGGTCGCCTGCGCCTGCAGGGCGCCGGCCGCGGCGCCTGGTACGAAGTCGCTTGAGCGCAAGGGCGTCGGCCGCCGCCAGCTTCAAGCCGCGCACGCGCCCGAAGTGTGCGGCGTTCCGGGTGAGTACCGGCAGCTGCGCCGCCCTACCTCACGAGCGCGGAGCTCTACGACCTTATGGAAATACGCCCTTGCGGCTCGCAATAGGAGTATTACACTAAACGAGTGAACTTCGCCTGGGATCCGCGCAAGGCCGCCTCCAACGCGAAGAAGCACGGGGTGACCTTCGAGGAGGCCGCGACGGTCTTCGCGGACCCGTTGGCGCTGGCCATCCAGGACGAGGTCCACGCGGAGCGCGCCCTGCTGCTCGGGCTGTCCGAGCGGGTGGGGGTGCTCCTGGTGGTCCACGTCGAGTTGGACGACGACACCATCCGGCTCATCAGCGCACGCCGCGCCACGTCCCATGAGAGGAGACGCTATGAAGAAGGTCGGTAAGCCCAGGGAGCCCTCGAAGGCGTCGCTCCGCGAGATCCCAGAGGTCGACTTCGCCTCGGCCACGGTCCGGCGCAACCCC
>JANNKC010000351.1:0-3563 GCA_031396105.1 Anaeromyxobacter sp. | reverse complement strand
TAGGCGAGCCCAAGCGAGCCGGAGTCGAGGGGCCGCCCTTGGACGCGGGCCGTACCTCGACTCCGCGCCTGCTGCGCAGGCGCTACGCTCGGCACGACCGGTGTTGCCGGATCGCGAACTGCCGTTTAGCTCACCGGAGCCGGATCATTGATTGAGCAGGGTCCTCCGCACGAAGGAGCGGGGGTGCCGGACCCAGTCCCCGATCCGGCCAGCCACGTCGAAGAGGGTGGGCCAGCGGTCGGCGCTGTCCCAGACGGCGTCGGTGATGGCGCCACGGTGGGCCTGGGCCCATCGCCGCCACCGCGCCGCCTCCCCGGGCGTCATGGCGCCGAACAGGCGCTGTCCCTCCACCATGACCCGCAGGTCGAGCCAGTGGGTGAAGGCCCGGCCGCGCGGCTCGGCGGACCGCATGGCGTCGGCCGCCAGGCGGTCGAGCTCCTCCCGGTGGCCCAGCGCCGCCTCCACCACGAAGAGCGGGAGGGGCATCCCCCGGGCGATCTCGAACGACATGTGGTGGTAGTAGCGCGGGTTGAAGTCGATGAGGAGGAGGCGCCCCTCCGAGCGGATCAGCTCGACGTGGAACACGCCGAAGTATCCGGCGGCGCGACAGAGCCGGCCGAGCGCCTCCGTCAGCGACGGGGCCAGCGCGGCCTCCTCCAGGCAGAGCGCGATCCCCAGCCGGCGCGGGCGCTGGAGCAGCTTGAGCCCGGCCCGGGCGGCCAGGACGCGGCCGTCCCGGTCCGCGAAGCCCGCCACGATGAGCGTGCCCTCGCTGACCTCCGCCCGGTACTCCTGCACCATCGGCAGGCACGCCTCGGGCCGGGACCTCGCCACGGCCGGGTCATGCGGATTCTGGCGGTCAAAGGCCTCGAAGCGCTCCAGGAGCTCGCTGACGGTGGAGGCCTCGAGCCCCTTGGAGTGGCTCGAGGACAGCACCTGGGTGCGCTGCTTGATCAGCGCCGGGAAGGTGATCTCCGGGGCCATGTGCTCCAGCTCCGCGCGGTCGCGCGGGAACCAGGCGCGCGGGGTGTCGATGCCGGCCTCGGCGCACAGGGCGTGGAGCGAGGCCTTGTCGAGGAGCCGCTCCAGGCAGGCCAGGGGCGGGGTCAGGAGCAGGAAGTGTGGAGCCAACGCCTCGACGTTCGCCGCGGTGACCCAGGCGAAGTCGTCGCTGGTGGGGTAGTAGAGGTGTCCCGGGTTCTGCTGCCCGAAGTCGACGAGCCACCGGACGAACTCGGCCGGGGGAGAGACCGGCGGGCAGCTGACCCGACGCGCCACGTACCTCGACCAGGACGCCAGCGAGGTGCGGCCGGGCTGGGCCATCGTCACGGGGAAGCCCTGGCTCCCCAGCAGCCGTGCCGCCGCCAGCGTGCCGCAGTAGTCGGCCGACGTCAGCAGGACTGGAGGTCTCGCGGTCACGATGCCAGCGGTCCATAGCCGCCGGCCGGCCCCGGAGCCCTTCGACGTTCCGAGGACAAAGGGGTCGCTGGCCCGAGCCCAGTTCCCCTGAGTGAATCGAGATGCCATTTTCAGGGGCGCCGGCGATCGGCAGGGCCGACCGGTACTCCAGCCCCCTGCCTTCGACGAGCTTGCGTGGAGTCCCTCTTGAGGACCGGTGCCCAGCTGCTCTGTGACGCGCTCCAGGCCGCTGGCGTGACGCACGCGTTCGGCCTCCCGGGCACGCAGGACGTCGCGCTCCACGAGGCGCTTCGCCGCAGCCGGCTCGGGTTCGTGAACACCACCCACGAGCTGGCCGCCAGCTTCATGGCGAACGGCTACTTCAGGGCCTCCGGGCGGGTGGCCCCGATCTTCGCCATCCCCGGACCCGGCTTCACCTACGCCCTGACGGGCCTCGCCGAGGCGCGGCACGACTCGGCCGCGGCGCTCCTGGTGGTGGGCGCTCCGCCGCCGGGCCACAGGGCGTTCCAGTTCCAGTGGCTCGACCAGGAGGGGATGGCCCGGCCAGTGGCGAAGGCCGTCATCCAGCTCCGCGAGGTCGGGGAGGTCGAGCGAGAGACGCGCCGCGCCGTGGCCCTCGCGCTCGGCGGAGAGCCCGGGCCGGTCGTGCTCCAGTGGGCTCCGGAGGCCCTGGCGGCGTCGGCGGGACCCTCCGTGGGCGAGGCGGACCTCGCGGCCACCGGCCCGGAGACCGAGTTCGACGAGTCCTGCCGCCTCGCCGCCGAGCTGGTGGCGGCAGCTCGGCGGCCGCTGATCCTGGCCGGGCAGGGCGCCCTCGGCGCGGCCGGTCCGCTGGCCGACCTGGCCGAGCGGCTGGGCGCGCCGGTGGTCACGACCACGTCGGGGCGCGGGGTGCTCCCCGAGGATCACCCGCTCTCGCTCGCCTTCGAGCTGGCGCGAGGCGGCCTCGAGGGGCTCAACGCGCTGCTGGACGCGTCGGACGGCGTGCTCGTGCTGGGGTGCAAGCTGGGTGCGGCCAGCACCGGTGACTTCCGGCTCGTCCTGCCCGCCAGCCGGACCGTGCGCGTCGACGCGAGCCCCGAGGTGCTGGCCGCCGGGTACCCGGCCGCCGTCCAGGTCCTGGGCCGCGTGGAGTCCTTCCTCCCCGCCGTCGAGAGGTGGCTCGGCCCGGGCCCGTCGCGCCCCGGCGCGGGGTGGGCGCTTCCCGAGGTGGCGTCCTGGAGGGCGCGCCTGGCCGATGGCGCCGCGGGCCGCCTTCCCGAGGTGGCCATCCAGGGCGTGAACCCGCCGACGGCGCAGACGCTCTTCGGGGCCCTCCGCCGCGCCCTGCCGCGCGACGGCATCGTGGTGACCGACTCCGGCCAGCACCAGGAGCTGGCGCGGCGCTGGTTCGACGTCTGGGCGCCTCGCGGCCTGATCGTGCCGAGCGACTTCCAGTCGATGGGGTTTGGCCTGCCGGCCGCCATCGGCGCCGTCCTGGCGGCGCCCGGTCGCCCGGTCGTCGCCGTGCTCGGAGACGGCGCGTTCTCCATGACGGCGATGGAGCTGCTCACGGCCGTCCGGCTGCGGCTGTCCCTGGTGGTGGTGGTGCTGGCGGACGGCTACTTGAACCGCATCCGGCTCCAGCAGCTGGCGGCGTCGGGGCACGGCCATGCCGTGGAGCTCCTCAACCCCGACTTCGCCGCCTTCGCCGAGGCGGTGGGCGCCGCCCATGAGGTCGTCGAGGGAGACGTGGAGGACACCTTCCGCCGGGCCATCCGCGCCCCGGGCGTGAACCTGCTCGAGGTCCGGCTCGGTGACTCGGCGGCCGTCCACCGCGCCCGGGCGCGTGGGTTGGCCAGGGGCCTCGGGCGCGCGCCGCTGGCGCGGCGCGTGGCGGGCTGGTTCAAGGGAACGCCCCGCCGCTGAGCGGCTGGCCCGCTCGTGAACGTTCGCGAGCGCCGCAGGGGCCGGCCCCGCCACGCCACGCCCCGCGCCGCGCGGAGCGATGGACTGCGGGGGCGTTCGTTCATCGCGCCTTGTTCGGGGAACGCCCGGCCTTTAGGATCAGCCATCGTGATCGGACAGCGAGCATGGGGGGCGCCGTTCGCGCGGCGAGGCGCCAGGAAGAATCGCGGCCGCGCCTCGGCGCTGCTCGTCGCGGC
>JANNKC010000340.1:0-11418 GCA_031396105.1 Anaeromyxobacter sp. | reverse complement strand
GCGGCGTCGCGCTACGCCGCGCTCGACTCGCGTGCGCGCGCGGAGAGCCGCACCGAGACCAGCTTGGAGACGCCCGGCTCCTCCATGGTCACCCCGTAGAGCGTGTCCACCGTCTCCATGGTCCGCTTGTTGTGGGTGATGAGGATGAACTGCGAGGTCGTGGACATCTCCTTCACCAGGTCGTTGTAGCGGCCCACGTTGGCGTCGTCGAGCGGCGCGTCGACCTCGTCGAGGAGGCAGAAGGGCGTCGGCTTGATGAGGAAGATGGCGAAGATGAGCGCCACCGCGGTGAGCGCCTTCTCGCCGCCGGAGAGCAGGTTGACGCTCTGCAGCTTCTTGCCCGGCGGCTGCGAGAAGATCTCCACGCCAGCCTCCCCCTCGCCGCCCTCGGGCTGGGTCAGCACCAGGCCGGCGCGGCCGCCGGCGAAGAGGCGCGGGAAGACCAGCTGGAACTTCTCGTTGACCCGGTCGAAGGTCTCCTGGAACCGCTCGCGGCTGGCCCGGTTGATCTTCACGATGGCCGCCTTCAGGTCGGCCATGGAGGTCTCCAGATCCAGCTTCTGCTCGGTCATGAAGGCGTGCCGGCGGGCCAGCTCGTCGTACTCCTCGATGGCCGTCAGGTTGATGGCTCCCATGCGGTCGGCCTGGCCCTTCAGCTCCTCCAGCCGCTCCCGCTCGGCCTCCCCCGGCAGGCGCTCCAGGTGGAAGCGCGAGACCTCCCACTTGAGCTCGGCCTGGCAGCGCTCGCGCGTCTGCTCCTCGAGGTGGCTGAGCTCCAGCGCCTGCTCGCGGGCGGTGAGCGCCGAGGCCGAGAGGTCGGCCCGCACGCCCTCCACGCGGGTGCGCAGGTCCCTCAGCTCGGCGTCGCGGGCCCGGCCGGCGGCCTGCAGCCCCTCGTGGGCGGCGCGCGCCCCGGCCAGCTGCTCCCGCACCACCGCCAGGTCGGCGCCCAGCCGGTCCAGGTCCACCCGGGTGCCGTCGACGCGGCCGCGCAGCTCGGCGGCGCGGGCATTCTGCTCGGAGAGGCCGGCGAAGAGCCGGGCCCGCCGCTCCTCCACCTCGCGCCGCGCGTCGTCGATGCGCTTGAGCGCCGAGCCGATGGACTCGCGCCGCTCGGCGTCGGCGGCCACCTTGACCTTCAGGTTGAGGAGCTCGGAGGTGGCCCCGTCGGTGCGGGACCTCAAGGCGTCGAGCCGCTCCATGGCGTCGCGGGCGCGCTCCTCGCCGCGGGCCGCCTGGGCCTCGGCGGTGGCGGCGGCCAGCCGGTGCTCCTCCTCCTCGCGGGAGAGGCCGGTCAGCCCGTCCTCCAGGTGCGACCGCTCCACCTCGAGCTGCCCCAGGCGCTGGGCGGTCCGCTCCAGCTCCTCGCCCAGCCGGGCCAGGTCCTTCTCCTGGTCCAGGAGCGCCAGCTCCTTCTCCCGGCCGTCCCGGTCCAGCGTCTTGAGGGCCGCCTCCAGCTGCAGGAGGCGGGTCTGCAGGGCGCGGTGCCGCTCCTGGGCCAGGGCGAACTCGGCCTCGAAGGCGCGGACCGTCTCCTCCAGCTCCTGCACCTCGCGCCGGCGCTGCAGGGCGCCGTGCCCCTCGCCCTCCAGCGGGCCGCCGGTGACCACGCCGGACGGGTCCAGCACCTCGCCGTCCAGCGTCACCAGCGTGCGCTTCGGCTCGGACGACTGCCACAGCTCCAGCGCCGAGGGCAGGTCGCGCACGATGAGCGCGTCGCCCAGCAGGAAGCGCACCACCTTCTCGTAGGAGGGCTCGAAGCGGACCACGTCCACCGCGGCGGCCACCACGCCCGGGTGGGCGGCCGTCTCGGGCAGCCAGGCCGCGGCGTCGCGCAGGCGCGCCATGGGGATGAGCGAGGCGCGCCCCTCGGCGGCGGTCTTCAGGTAGTCGATGGCCTCGACGCCCTGCGAGTGGCTCTCCACGATGACGTACTGGAGCTGCTCGCCCAGCACCGCCTCGATGGCGTTCTCGAACTCCGGGGCGGAGGAGACCACGTCGGCCACCAGGCCGAAGATGCCCCGGTCGCGCCCCTCGCCCTGGCCCGCCCTGGTCATGATGGAGCGCACGCCGCGGCCGTAGCCCTCGTAGTTGCGCAGCACCTCGTTGAGGGTCATGAGGCGCGAGCGCTTGTCCTGCAGCTCCTCGCGCAGGGTGATGAGCTTGGCCTCGTTCTGGATGAACTCGGAGCGGGTTCGCTCCAGCAGCTCCTCCTGCGCGCCGCGCTGCTCCTCCAGGCGCAGCTTGAGCTGGCGCGTCTGGCCCAGCTTCTCGGCGTACTGCGAGCGGTTGCCGTCGAGCCGGGTGGTCCGGTCGGCCAGCTCGCCGGCCTCGGCGCGGTTGCGGTCGTGGCGCGACTTCACGTCGAGCCGCTGCCGCTCGATCTGGGCCAGCTGGCTCCTGTGGCCGGTGGCCTCGGAGAGGGCCGCGGCGGCGTCGGCGCGGGCCTGGTCGGCCGCGCCCTGCGCCGCGCCCTGCTCCCGCGAGAGCTCCCGCAGCGTGATCTCGGCGTCGGAGAGCCGCGCGTCGTCGCTGGTGGAGAGGGAGGTCAGGTCGTCGCGCTGGCGCAGCAGCGCCTCGCGCTCGGCGGCCAGCGCCTCGGCCTGGGCCTTCAGCCCCTCCACCTCGCCGGCCTGCACCCGGGTCCGCTCGGCGATCTGCTCCAGCTCGCGGGCCGCGGCCTCCACCGAGACCTCGGAGACGCGCGCCGCGCTGGTGAGCTCGTGCTCCCGGCCGGTCAGCTCGGCGAGCCGCGCCTCCCCCTCGGCCAGGCGGTCGCGGTCGGCCTCCAGCGCCGCCTCCAGCTCGACCAGCCGGGCGCCGAGCTCGGCCTCCTCGCCGCGGGCCACCCCGTGGCGCTCCTCGGCGGCGCGGCGGGTGGCGGTGAGCTCCAGGTAGCGGGCCGCGGCGGCCTTGAGCTCCAGCTCGCGGATCTCCGCCTTGAGCCCCTTGTACTTCTCGGCGCGGCGCGCCTGCCGGTTCAGGGCCTCCAGCTGCTTGCCCAGCTCCTGCACGATGTCGGCGACGCGCGTCAGGTTCTGGTGGGTGGCCTCCATCTTCCGCTCGGCCGCCTCGCGCCGCTTCTTGTACTTGGTGATGCCGGCGGCCTCCTCGATGATGGCGCGCCGGTCCTCGGGGCGGGCCGAGACGATCTGGCCGATGCGCCCCTGCTCCACGATGGAGTACGCGGTGCGGCCCACGCCGGAGCCGAAGAAGATGTCGTTGACGTCGAGGAGCCGGGCCTGCACGCCGTTGACGAGGTACTCCGACTCGCCGGTGCGGTAGAGGCGGCGCCCCACCGTGATCTCGCCGAAGCCCTGGTAGGCGGGCGGCAGCTCGGCGGGTCGGTCGTTGAGGAAGGTGAGGATGACCTCGGCCACGGAGAGCGGCGGCTTGGTCTCCGAGCCGTTGAAGATCACGTCCTCCATGGAGCGGCCGCGGAGCTGGCGGGCCGACTGCTCACCCAGCACCCAGCGGATGGCGTCGGCCACGTTGGACTTGCCGCAGCCGTTCGGGCCGACCACGCCGGTGACGCCGTCGTCGAAGACGACCACGGTCCGGTCCATGAACGACTTGAAGCCAACGACGTCGAGCCGCCTGATGCGCATGGTCGACGGCGATATCACGTCCCATGGGGCGGTTCAAGCCAAGTCGTTGATCATGCACGGGAATCCTGGAGCTTGACGGTGCCTCCAGCCCGGCGGGGGCGAAAACGCCCATCGTATCGAGGCGTTACGTGACACCACGTGCAGCGTCGCCCGGAGCGGCCGGGTCCCCTTTTTCCCACCCGGCCCGTCAACGACTAGACTCACGCCCCGATGCGCCTCCTCGGCCCCCTGCTCCGCAGCACCCTCGTCGCGCTGGTCCTGTCGCAGCTCGTGGCCTGGTGGATGGCGGCCACCGTCTTCCCGCTCGGCCCCGAGCAGCTCGACCACCTGCGGCTGGTCTTCCTGGTCGGGCTGGCGCTGGAGTGGGTGCTGGTCGCGCTCGTGGTGGCCTGGCTCTCGGCGCCGCTGCGGAGCGCCGTCGAGCAGCCGCACGCGCTCGGCGAGGCGGAGGCGCAGGCCGCCGCCGCCGCCGCGCACCGCCTCCCGGCCGGCGCGGCCCTGGCCATGCTGGTGGGCGGGGCCCTCGCCTCGGCCGCGCGCGCGGTCCTCATGCAGCGGCAGGGGCTCCCGCCGGACATCGGGCTGGCCGGCGCCGGCGTGGGGGTGGCGGCGGCCATCCTGGGCGCCATGGTGCTCTACGCGCTCTCCGGCGAGGCGGCGGCGCGGGCGCTCGAGCTGCTCGGCCCGCGCGCCGAGGTGGCGGTGCGCGGCACGGTGCGGGGCAAGATCCTGGTGGTGGCCTTCGGGCTCAACACCATCGGCCTGCTCCTCTTCGCCGCCACCGGCTACGTGCGCTTCCGCGCCGACATCGACCGGGAGTACGTGGCCTCCGCGGTGCGGGCCCAGTCCAGCGCGCTCCTGGCGGCCGGTCCCAGGGCCGACCCGGAGCTGGCCGAGCACGTCTGGCTGGTGACCTCCTCGCCCTCGGCGCTGCTCGGGCCGGGCGGCGGCGTGGTGGCCCGCTTCGGCGCCGGCGACATCCCCTTCACGCGGGCCGAGGCGCCGGGCACCCTGCGGCTCGCCGACGGCTGGCTGGCGGCGGCGCGCGCCCCGGGCGGCTCGATGGTGGTGAGCTGGCTGCCGGAGGCGCCGCTCCAGGACCGCCGGCGCGCCTACTGGTCCTCGCTGGTCAGCACCGGCCTGATCGTCTACCTGGCCTCGGCGGTGCTGGCCTGGCTGGCGGCCCGCGCCATCACCACCCCCTTCCGCTCGCTGGGACGCGCCGCGGGCCGCATCGCCTCGGGCGACCTGACGGCCAACCCGCCGTCCGTCTCGCAGGACGAGATGGGACAGCTGGCCGCCGACTTCCGGCGCATGGTGAAGGGGCTCAAGGCGCTGGTGGTCGACGTGCGCTCGGCCAGCCAGGGCGTCTCCCTGGGCGCTCGCGAGGCCGGGGCCATCGGCGAGCGGGTGCGGCGCGGCGCCCTGGAGCAGCACCAGGGCGTGGTGGCGGTGCAGGCCGCGGTGGAGGCCATGGACGGCTCGGTGGCCCTGGTCTCCCGCGGCGTGGGCTCGCTCTCCGACTACGTGCAGGTCACCACCGGCACGGTGGGGGAGATGGCCGCCGCCCTGGACGAGGTCCGCACCAAGGGGGCCGAGCTGGACCGGGCCATGGTCTCGGCCCTGACCGACGTGGAGAACCTCTCCAGCGCCGGCCGCGAGGCCGAGGCCACGCTGGGCGAGCTGGAGGGGCTGGCCAGCCACGCCGGCGGCACGCTGGCGGCGGTGCGCGCCTCGGTCTCGGCCCTGGAGCGGGCCGCCGTCGAGAGCGAGGCCAACGCGTCGCTGGTGGCCGAGATGGCCGAGCGCTCCGGCGGCGTCGTCGAGGAGACGGTGCACGGCATCGAGACCCTGCGCGCCGCGGTCTCCGACGCGCACCGGCGCATCACCGCGCTGGGGCGCCGCTCCGACGACATCGACCAGGTGGTGGACTTCATCTCCGAGGTGGCCGGGCGCACCAACCTGCTCTCCCTCAACGCCTCCATCATCGCGGCCCAGGCGGGCGAGCACGGCAAGGCCTTCGCGGTGGTGGCCGACCAGATCCGCGACCTGGCGGCCCAGATCGCCCGCTCCACCAAGTCCATCGGCGACATCATCCACGCGGTGCGCGAGGACGTGGAGGCCACCGCGGCCCTCATCGACCGCGGCGACGCGCTGGCGGTGGAGGGCGTGCAGCTGGCGCGCAACTCGCTGGAGGCGCTGGGGCAGATCCAGCGCACCACCGCGCAGGGGCGCGAGACGGCCGGGGCCATCCGCGTGGCGGTGGACGCCCACGCCAGCTCCTCCCACGAGGTCTCGCAGCTCGTCGAGTCGGTGGCCAGCGGCTCGCGCGCCGTCACCGCCGCGGTGCAGCTGGTGGGCCGCTCGGTGGCCGGCGTGGGGAGCGTCTCCAGGAGCGTCAACGCGCTGGCCGAGCAGGTGAGCCGGGCCCTGGAGGAGCAGGCCGGGCTGGGGCGGCGCCAGATGGAGAGCCTGACCCGGCTGGAGCGGATGATCGCCGACATCTCCCACGCGGTGGAGAACCACAACGGCGCCACCCGGCGCGTGCGCGACACGCTGGGCGTGCTGACGCACGCCACCGGCGATCACGAGCAGGCGGTGGACGGGCTCTCGGGGGTGGCCGAGCGGCTCGGCGGGCGCGCCACGGCGCTGGCCGAGCGCCTCGACCGCTTCAAGGTGTAGGCGCCGCCGCCCTCGCCTGGGGGTGGCCCAGGCTCCCGAAGACCTGCAGCTGGTAGGCACCGTCCTTGCTCTTGCCGGCGGCCAGCGTCAGGTCGGCCAGGGACTTGAGCGTCTTGCCCTCCGGCTTCTGCGCGAAGGCGTCCTCCACCTTGAAGGAGACCTTGCCGAAGACGGGGGCGAACTCCAGCTTCGGCTGCACCGTCACCGTGAGTCCGTCGGCCACCAGCGTGGCGTCGCCGCCCGCGCTGGACAGCTTCTCGAAGGTGGCCTTGCCACCCTCCAGCTTGACCGAGGCGGTGAGCTGCCCCAGCGAGAGCTTGGGGAGGGTGAGCCCGCCCGCCATGCCCGGCACCGCCACCTTGCCGCCGGCCAGCCCGGCCCCCGCCACCGTGAGGTCGGCCCGGCCGCTGGCCTTCGACGTGGCGTCCGCTGGCAGGGTGAGGCGCGCCGTGCCGCTGGCCACGCCGTCCAGGTCCACCCCGAGCGCCTTGCGCAGCGGGATGGCGCGCGCCAGGTCGACCCGCTCCAGGGCCAGATCCACCACCCGCGGCGCGCCGGTCACGTCGAAGGCGCCCTTCACCGTGCCGTCGTAGAGCCGGGCGGCCACCGCCAGCCGCACCTTGCCGCGCAGCAGCGGCCAGACCGGCACCGAGACGTCCAGCGCCTCGACGGGGATGGTGAGCCCCGCCTGGTCCTTGAGCGTCACCTCCCTCAGCCCCACGCCCACCAGGCCGGCCGGGCCGGCCTCGGCCGCGTCGAGCTGCCAGCCCTGCTGCGCCGCCTCCTGCACCAGCCGGTCCTTGATGGCGGCGGCGGGCAGCGTCTGGCGAAGCGCGAGCAGGAAGGCCAGCACGAAGAAGGCGCCGTACAGCAGGCGCGGCCTCCAGACGCCCCAGTCGACGGTCATGGTTCCCTCTCCCTCAGCCCTTGATCGAGTAGGTGGCGACCACCACGGTGGCGTCCACCAGCCTGGGATCGTCGCTGCGCGTGGAGAGCCGCAGCCGCCGCACCTTGACCAGCCCCTGGCCGCGCTCCAGCCCCTGGAGCATGCGCGCCAGGCGCACCAGGTCGATGCGCGGCAGGTTCACCTCCACGCTCTCCTCGGTCACGCCGTCCAGGTCGACCGGCGCGCCGACGGGGCGCAGGTCGGTGACCTCGATGCCCAGCGCGCTGCCGGTCTGCGAGACGTGGCTCATGAGCGGCGCGTGGGCCCCCTTGAGCCGGGCCTCCAGCGCGGCGCGCTCGGCCTGCACCCGCTTGTAGCCGGCGGCCAGCGTCCCCACCTGGCCGAGGGCGCGGGTCTTCTCCTCGATGCGCACCTCCCGGGCCCGCACGCCCGCCTGCAGCCGGAAGGAGACCAGGAAGACCACGAAGAGCACCACCGCCACGCCGGCCAGCGTGACCATGACGCGCTCCCGCGGGGCGAGCTTGGAGGCCCAGGCCTCCAGGTCGGCGCGCAGCTGCCTCAGGCGTTCCATGGCTACTCCCCTCCCTGGGCCGGCTCGCCGCAGGCCAGCGCCGAGTCCACCGAGAACTCGAACTTGCCGTCGGAGGAGCGCTTGCGCACCCCGGCGGCCCGGGCGTCGGCGAAGCAGCGCGAGCCGTGCAGCGCCGCCACGATCTTGTCGACGTTCTCGGCGGTGTCGGTGCTGCCCTGCAGGTGGAGCTTCCGGTCGGTCACCTCGATCCGGTCGTAGCGGAGCGACACGCCGTCCGGCGCGCGGCCCGAGAGGTCGGCCAGGATCTCCACGGCCGAGCCCTTGGGGATGGCGGCGCCCGGCACGCCCCGGCCGCGCAGCACCGAGAGCGCCTCCTCGTAGTTCCCGAAGCACTTGCCGAGGATGCGGGTCTGCACGTCGCACATCACCTTGTCGATCTGCGCCTCCCGGCGCGAGAGCGCGAAGGCGTTGACGCCCGCGGAGGCCACCGCCAGCAGCAGCACCAGGCTGGTGGCCACGCCGAGCCGGGCCACCTTGCCGCGCAGGTGCTCGAAGTCCCGCGTGTAGGCGGCGTCGCCGCGCCTGAGGTTGAGCCGGCCGGCCCGGCCGCCCTGGTGGCCGCGCAGCGCGGCCGCCAGCGCCAGCGCCAGGCCGGGGGCGGCCTCGGCCGGAAGGCCGTCGGCGGCCGGGCGCGCCAGGGCCAGCGGCAGCACCGGTCCGTCCACCTCGGCCGCCAGGAGCTCCGGGAGGCCGGCCAGCCGGGCCAGGCCGCCGGCGAGCCAGAGGCGCGCCAGAGGGCGGGGGCCCACCCGCGCCCGCCAGGCCCGCAGGGTGGCGCGGAGCTCTCGCACCAGCGGGACCAGGGCGCGGCGCAGGGCCTCGGCGGTGCGGGGCTCCGCCGCCAGCGCGGCCAGCGCGCCGGTGAGCGGCTCGCCGCCGGCGTCGCCGAGGAGCAGCCGTGCCGCGTCGGCTTCGGGCACGTCGAGGTCGCGCGCCAGCGATCGGGCCAGGCCGCCGGCGCCCAGCGCCAGGGTGCGGGCCGCCTCGAGCCGCCCGCCGGCCGCCAGGCAGAGCTGCGTCCGCTCCTCGCCGAGGTCCAGCACGGCCTCCACCGGGGTGGCCGCGCCCTGGGCGGCGGCACCGTCCGCGGCGGGCGCCGTGGCCGGGGCCTCCAGCACGCCCGGTCCGAGGAGCGCGGCCAGGGTGGGGGCGGCCGGCGCGATCGTGCGCGGATCCAGGCCGGCCCCGGCGAGCAGGGCGAGCAGGCCGGTCAGCTCGGCCCGGGGCGCCACGCCCACCCACAGGTCGGCGGCCCCCCCGCGCTCGGCCAGCGGCTGCCAGTCCCAGGCCGAGTCGGCCAGCTCGTAGGGGATCTGGCTCTCGACCTCGAAGCCGATGGTCTGCTCGATGCGGCGCTGATCGGTGAAGGGGAGGGTGATGACGTGCGAGGCCACCGTGGCGCCGGGCATCACCGCCACGCAGGCGTCGACCTTCCAGCCCTGCTCGGCGAGGAGCCGGCCCAGCGCCGCGGCCTGCCGCTGGCGCAGCGAGGGGAGCCCCTCGGTGGCCGGCTCGAGCGGCACCTCGGCGTGGCCCGCCACGCTGAAGCCGCGGTAGGCGCTCTCCAGCAGGACCGCCTTCACCGCGCGGGTGCCCAGATCGAGCCCCAGGATGGTCTGCGCCATGATCGTCACTCCTCGCGCCAGTGCAGCAGCCGGCCCAGCTGGCCCGCCTGCTCGCGCGCCTGGTCGACATCGAAGGTCACCACCGCCTCCACCGCCTTCTCCACGCTCCCCACCGTCGCCACCCCGCGCACCCGGAAGACCCGGGAGCGGTCGGTGAAGCCGCCGCGCTGGTCCGTGTTGGCCGCCTGCTGGTAGGTGGCGTTCACGGTGAGCCCCATGGTCTCGAGGAGCTGGGCGAACTGGAAGGGCGAGATGGAGAGGAACCCGCCCATGCTGAGCTGGCGCACCGACTTCTGCAGCCGCTCGGCGAAGGTCGGGTCGGAGAGGATGGGCTGCTGGGGCGGATCCGCCATGATGCGAGCGTTGCGCAGCAGCTCCTCCTGGTCGTCGGCGTTGACGTTCATCTTGGAGTTCTGGCCGAGGTAGACCGTGAGCCGGTCGCCGAAGGCGCCCAACAAGGCGTCGGAGACGCCGGTCACCAGGAAGAGCTCGTCGAGCGAGTCGAAGCGGGCGTTCTTGGCCTTGTAGCGGTCCGGGCCGCGGTCGTAGACGTAGTTCTCGTCGCCGAAGCCGGGCTCGAAGGGCCGGCTCGGCAGCCCGGTCACCGACGACTGGACCTGGTCGTCGTCCACCCAGTCCTTGAGGTGCGCCGCCAGATCGGTGCGGGTGGTGCGCTGCCCGTTGGCGTCCTCGCGGTCGAAGAGGAAGTCCCAGCGGCGATCGGCCACCAGCGCCAGGAAGCTGTCCAGCCGCGCCCCCTGGAGGCCCGCGGAGTCGAGCGCGTCGAACTGGGCGTTGACCTTGCGGTCCTCGTCGTCGAGCACCGCCTTGAAGTGGCCCTCGGGCGCGGCCGGCCCGCCGCCCGGTCCCTGCCCCTCCGGCGCCGCCGGGCCGCCGCCACCGGCCGCTCCGCCGGGCCCCGGCCCGGCGCCAGGGCCAGCGCCGCCCGGCCGCCGGTCGTCGCTCCAGCCGCCTCCGAAGAGGTTGGCCACCAGGAGCGAGTCGACCGGCACCAGCTTCCAGAGCTGCGGGCGGGGCATGGCCGCCGCCTGCCCGGCCGCGCCGCCCGGGGTGAGCGCGCCCACCAGCGCCTGGCTGCGCCCGGCCGACTCGTCGAGCTTCACCTGGAAGTGGAGCACCAGCCTTCCGAGCGCCACCGAGCCCCGCGCCAGGGCCTGGGCCTTGAGCTCGTCGCGGCCGTTGCCGGCGATCTGCATGGAGACCCGCGCCTGGTAGGCCAGCTCCACCGCCACCGCGGTCACCAGGGCCACCGCCACCATCACCACCAGCAGGGCCGCCCCCCGCTGGCGCCGGACCGGCCGGGGGAGTCCCTCACGGGCTCTGTCGTCGCGCCCGGTCATGGTCAGAAGTCCAGCGGCGTGGTGATGGCCACGCGGGTCTGGGTGGTGAAGGTGGCGCGCTTTCCGTCGGCCTGCTGCACCTCGAGCTCGATCTTGATGCGAGGCGGCAGCTCGTTCATGCGCTCCGACGAGCGGGTGGACCACTCGCGCACCCACTCCTTGCGCACCCGGTCCCAGTAGCGGAGCGAGAGCTTGGTGACGTGGTCGGCCACCAGGTCCTTCTTGCCCCCGCGGTCCGACTCGTCGTCGATGACCACCTTCTCGCGCCGGTAGAGCGCCTCCTCGCCGGTGGCCGGATCGCGATCCAGCAGGTACTCCACCACCGCCTGGTCCGACTCGGCGGTGTCCTGGTAGCGCCGCACGTGGGCCATGGTGGTGAAGAGCACCTTGTCCTCCTCGCCCTTGAAGAGGGTGGGGCGGTCGCGGAAGCGGGCCCGGTCGTAGTGCTCCGAGAGGAAGGCCATGGAGAGCTCCCGCGTCATGCGCGAGAGCGAGAGGCGCACCGCGGCGGCCCGCGCCGACTGGTCGCGCACGATGGAGGCGGCCCGGTCCACCTGCTGGTAGCTGCCGCCGATGACGGCGCCGATGAAGGCGGTGATGGCCACCGCGATCATGAGCTCGACGAGCGAGAGGCCGCGGGGGG
>JANNKC010000330.1:0-7390 GCA_031396105.1 Anaeromyxobacter sp. | reverse complement strand
GTCCGCCGAGGCCAAGAAGCCCGAGTCCGCCGGCCAGTACATGGACAGCTCGGTCATCACCACCAAGGTGAAGGCCGCCCTGCTCAACGAGCCCACGCTGAAGTCGTTCCAGATCAGCGTGGAGACCTTCAAGGACGTGGTCCAGCTCAGCGGCTTCGTCGACTCCGCCCAGGCCGTCCACCGCGCTGGCGAGGTGGCCTCCCGCGTCACCGGGGTGAGGTCCGTGAGGAACGACCTGATCGTGAAGTAGCGGCCGGGAGCCGTGAGGCCCCGGGGCCCTCGGCGGCTAGAGCGAGCCGATCTGCGCCACCGCCGCCCGCACCGCCTCCTCGCTGGCGCCGACGTCCCACTCCACGGTCCAGGCCGAGCCTCTCTCCTGCCGCGGCAGGACCCAGCGCAGCCCGGCGGCGGTCCGCTTCTTGTCGTGGGCCATGAGCACGGCGGCGCGGCGGGCCACCGCGGCGGGCACGCGGGTGGGCAGGCCGGCGCCGGCGATGGCCGCCTCGGCCTCGGCCACGGCGAGCGGCCCGACCCGCTCGAGCTGCGCCGCCAGCCGGAAGGCGAAGGCCAGCCCCACCGCCACCGCCTCGCCGTGCGTGTAGCGGCTGAACGTGCCGGCCGCCTCGACGCCGTGGCCGAAGGTGTGGCCCAGGTTGAGGAGGCTGCGCACCCCCCGCTCGGTGGGATCGGACTCCACCACCGCGAGCTTGGCCCGCATGCAGGCGGCGATGAGGTCGGGGCCGGGCCGCCGGGCGCCCAGCGACGCCACCGGGCCGAGCAGCGCCGGCTCGAGGAGCGCGTACTTCACCACCTCGCCCAGGCCGGAGCGGAGCTCGCGCGGCGGCAGCGTTCCGAGCGCTCGCGGATCGGCCAGCACCGCGATGGGCGGGTGGAAGGCTCCCACCGCATTCTTGGCCGCCGGCAGGTTGACCCCGGTCTTGCCGCCCAGCGCCGCGTCCACCATGGAGAGGAGCGTGGTGGGCACCGCCACCCAGGGGATGCCGCGCATGAAGGTGGCGGCCAGGAACCCGGCCGCGTCGGAGACGGCGCCGCCGCCCACCGAGACCACCAGGCTGCGCCTCGTCAGGCCGGCCGCGAGGAGCTTCGACGCCGCCTTCTCCAGCTGGGCCAGGGTCTTGCCGGCCTCGCCGTCCGGCACGAGGTGCACCAGCGCCACCTGACCGGTCCGCCGCGCCGCGGCGAGGGCGCGCTTGCCGGCGGCCACGCACGCCACCGGGGCGCAGGTGACCACGGCGATCCGGTCGTGGCGCTCCGCCAGCGCGGGCAGCGCGTCCAGCGCGTCCGGCCCGACCTGCACCTCGTAGCGGTGGGTGCCCTGGCGGGCCTGCAGGAGCTCGGTGGGTCGGGTCACAGTGCCTCCAGGATGCGCCGCGCCACCGCCTCGGCGGTGAGGCCGTCCACGGCGACGGTGAGGTGGGCGCGGCGGTAGGACGGCAGGCGCGCCACCTGGAGCGCGCTCCAGCTCGCGGCGAGCGGCCGGCCGGTGCCGGCGCCGAGGCGACGCGCCGCCTCGGCCGCCGAGACGTCGAGGAAGACCACCCGCCCCCTCTTCAGCAGGTGGGCCGCCGAGGCCGGATCGCAGAAGGCGCCGCCGCCGAGGTCCACCACCAGGTCGCCGGAGAGCTGCGCCACCAGCTCGCGCTCGGCCTGGCGGAAGGCGGGCTCGCCGTCCTGGGCGAAGATGGCGGGGATGGGCTTCTGGAAGCGGGCCATGAGGTGCGCATCGGTGGACACGACGCGCCGGCCGAGCGCGTGCCCGAGCAGCGCGGCCACCGACGACTTGCCGGCGCCCATCATCCCGGCGAGCGCGACGAGCTCACCGGGTGCGAGCGGCATAGTGGCCCATGGCGGCGAGCAGGTCGCCCACCGCGTCGCCTCCGAACTTGTCGAGGAGCGCGGCGGCCAGCTCCCACGCCACCACCGCCTCGCAGACCACCGCGGCGGCCGGCACGGCGCACACGTCGCTCCGCTCGTAGCGGGCCTGCACCGGCTCGCGGGTGGCCAGGTCCACCGACGGCAGCGGCGTCAGCATGGTGGGGATGGGCTTCATGTAGGCGCGCACGCGGAGCGGGCTGCCGTTGGTCATGCCGCCCTCGACGCCGCCGGCCCGGTTGGTCTCGCGCCAGAAGCCGCGCTCCCTGGAGTGGAAGATGGCGTCGTGGACCTGGTCGCCAGGCCACTCGACCCGGGTGCCGTCGCCCACCTCCACCGCCTTGATGGCCTGCACGCCGAGCAGCGCCAGGCCGAGCCGCGCGTCGAGCCGCCGGTCCGGGTGGACGTAGCTGCCGAGCCCGATGGGGAGCCCCTCGGCCCAGACCTCGACGAGGCCGCCCACCGAGGCGCCGCGCGCCTTCTCGCGATCCACCACCGCCTTCATGGCGACCTCCGCCTGCGGCGAGTCGACGTGGAACTCGGAGGCCTCGATGGCGGCCCGCTGCGCCGCATCGGGCGGCCGGCCCACCTCGTGGCGCGCCTCGCCGATGGCCACCACGCGCGAGGAGACCGCGACGCCGCAGCGGGAGAGCAGCTGCTTCGCCAGCGCGCCGAGCGCCACCAGCGTGGCGGTGTTGCGGGCGCTGGCCCGCTCCAGCGCGTCGCGCGCGTCGTCGAAGCCGTACTTGAGCGAGCCGGCCAGGTCGGCGTGGCCGGGGCGCACCTGGGTGAACTTCTTGCCGCCGCGCTTCTCGGGCGAGACCAGCTCCTTCCAGTTCTCGTGGTCCTTGTTCCAGACCACCAGCGCGATGGGGGCGCCGGTGGTCAGGCCGCCGCGCAGGCCGGCCAGGAACTGGGCCTGGTCCCTCTCGATCTTCATGCGGCCGCCGCGGCCGTACCCCTTCTGCCGGCGCGCCAGCTCGACGTCCACCAGCGCGAAGTCGATGGTCAGGCCGGCCGGGAAGCCCTCGGCGATGGCGCACAGGCCGGGGCCGTGCGACTCGCCGGCGGTCAGGTAGCGGAGCGTCATCGGTGGGTGCCCTCCCTCGCCCGCTGCAGGGCGGAGACCATGACCGCCTCGGGGGCGGCCAGGCCGGTCCAGATGGTGAAGGCGTGGGCGCCCTGGCGCACCAGCATCTCCTCGCCTCGCACCACGCGAGCGCCGGCGGCGGCGGCCTCGCGGGTGAAGGCGGTGTCGCCGTAGACCATGTCGAGCGCCACCTGGCCGGCGCGGAAGGCCACGCCCGGCAGGCTCGGGTCGTGGCCCGGCAGCCCCACGCTGGTGCCGTTCAGGATCACGTCGGCGGCGGCGCTCTCGGCGGCCAGCGCGGCCCATGGGGCTGGCGAGGCCGCGGGCCGATCCGGGAAGGCGCGCGCCAGGGCGGCGCAGAGGGCGCGGGCCTGGTCGACCCGCCGCGCCGCGACCCGGAGCGTCCCACCGAGCCGCAGCGCCGCCCAGGCGCCAGCCCTGGCCGCGCCCCCGGCGCCCACCAGCAGCACGCGGGCGCCCGCCGCGACGCCGGCCTCCTCGAGGAGCTGGCACAGGGCGGTGGCGTCGGTGTTGAAGCCCTCCCAGCCCTCGTCGACGTGGCGCAGCACGTTGGCCGCGCCGACCGCCGCGGCCACCGGGTCGAGCTTGACGCAGGCGGCGGCCGCCTCCTGCTTGTGCGGGATGGTCACGTTGAGGCCGCGCACGTGGAGCGCGTGGGCGCCGCGCAGCGCCGCCTCCAGCCGGTCCTGCGCCACCGGGAACGGGAGGTAGGCGGCGTCCAGCCCGTGGAAGGCGAAGGCGGCGTTCTGCATGGCGGGTGAGAGGCTGTGGCCCACCGGCCAGCCCAGGATGCCGTAGAGCGCCGTCTTGGCGGTGATCACCGCCGCGCCTCGCAGAGGCCGTCGAGGAGCGTGAAGAAGGACGGGAAGCTGGTGGCCACGCAGGCCACGTCGTCGAGCAGCACCGGCGCGCCGGCGAAGAGCTGGGCCACCGCCATCGACATGGCGATGCGGTGGTCGAGCCGGGTCTGCACCGCGACCGGGCCGAGCTTGACCGGACCCTCGATGGCGCAGCCGTCCTCGAAGAGCTCGATGCGGGCTCCCGCGGCGGCCAGGGTCTCGCCCATGGCGGCCAGCCGGTCCGACTCCTTGACCCTGAGCTCCCTGGCGTCGCGGATGACGGTGCGCCCGGCGGCCTGCGTGGCCAGGACCATGAGCACCGGCAGCTCGTCGATGAGCCTGGGGATGATCCCGCCGCCGATCTCGGTGGCGCGGAGCGGCCCGCCTCGCACCGTCACGTCGGCACGCGGCTCGCCCGCCACCTCGCGCTCGTCGGCCACCGTGAGGTCCGCTCCCATGGCGCGGAGCACGTCGAGGAGCCCGGTGCGGGTGGGGTTGGTCCCCATGTTCCGCACCGTCACCTCGGAGCCGGGCAGCCCGGCGGCGGCGCAGAGGAAGAAGGCGGCCGAGGAGATGTCGCCCGGCACGTCCACCCGGGTGCCGCGCGGGCGCGACGGCGAGATGGTCACGGTGAGCCCGTCCACGCGAATCGGCACGCCCATGCCGCGCAGCATCCGCTCGGTGTGGTCGCGCGAGCGCTCCGGCTCCACGACCACCGTCTCGCCCCCGGCCCAGAGACCGGCCAGCAGGATGGCGCTCTTCACCTGGGCGCTGGCCACCGCCAGGTCGTGGCGCGCGCCGGTGAGCGGCCTTCCCCGGATGACCAGCGGCGGCACGCGGTCGCCGTCGCGGGCCGTCAGGTCGGCGCCCATGCGGCGCAGCGGCTCCACCACGCGGCGCACCGGACGGCGGCGCAGCGACGCGTCGCCGGTGAGGACCGAGAGGCCGGGCACGCCGGCCAGCACGCCGGCCAGCAGGCGCAGGGAGGTGCCCGAGTTGCCGCAGTCGATGACGTCGTCCGGCTCGGTGAGCGCCTCGGCCGGCGTGACGATCACCTCGCCCTTCTCCTGGCGGATGGCGGCGCCCAGCCCGATGACCGCCTGGCGGGTGGAGCGGACGTCCTCGGCGTCGAGCAGGCCGGTGACCCGGGTCTCGCCCACGGCGAGCGCGCCGAAGAGGATGGCGCGGTGGGAGATCGACTTGTCGCCGGGCACGGCGATGGCGCCGCGCAGCGGGCCGCGGCGGTCGCAGGTGAGCGGCCTTTTCACGGCGGGTGACGACATCAGAACAGCTCCTGGCGCGCGGCGCGCGCCTTCTCGAGCGCCGCCCGCGCCGCCTCGGGCGAGGTGGCGATGGCGGCCAGGATGGCGGCCAGATGGCGCTGCAGCCGCCCGGCCGCCTCGGGCAGCCTGGCGTTGCGGCGCGACACCTCGCCCTGGATGTCGAAGGGGAACTCGGCGAGCCGGGTGGTGTCCTTCAGCCCCGGGCCGGCCAGCGCCCGGGCCAGCGGCCCGGCCTCGGCGGCCGCCGCGGCGAGCGCGCTCGCCATGAGGTACGGCAGGTGCGAGACCATGGCCACCGCCGCGTCGTGCTCGGCGGCGCTGCACCGCACCACCGTGGCGCCGAGCGCCTCGTGGAAGCCGGCCACCAGCGCCACCGCCTCCGGGTCGCCGTCGGTGCAGACCGCCACCCGCCCGCCGCGCCAGCGCCCCGCCGCCGCCGCCGCGCCGGCGTAGCCGCCGTGGCCGCCGAACATGGGGTGGGCTCCCACGAAGTGGACGCCGGGGCGGACGTCGGCCAGGGCGCGCGCCAGCAGCGCCTCCTTGGCGCCGCCCACGTCGGAGAGGACCGCGCCGGCGGCGAGGAGGCGCGAGATCGGGCCGAGGGACGCCTCGATGGCGGCCACCGGCATGCAGAGCACCACCAGCCGGCAGGCGGCCAGCGCCGGGCCGGGCGCGGCGTGCGCCTCGTCCACCACGCCGTCGGCCAGGGCCCGGGCGCGCGAGTCCTCCCGCGGCTCCACCGCCACGATGCGGAGGCCGGGCTCCACGGCCCGCGCGGCGCGGGCCAGGGCGCCGCCCATGAGGCCGAGCCCGACCAGGCCGAGCGGCTGCGGCAGGCCGCTCACCGGCGGCTCCCGCGCCCCTTCTTCGCGGCCCTGGCCTTGGGCCTGGTCTTCGGCGCGGCCCTGACGCCGGACCTCGGCGCGGGCGCCGCCGCGCGCGCCGCCTGCCGTGGACCGACCCGCTCCTGGAACGGCACCCCGTGGTGCAGGTCCGGTCGGAGCGCCTGCGCCCCCCGCAGGTAGACGTGCCGGCTGGCGCCGCCGGAGTCCACGTGGAGCAGCACCCGCACCACCCGCGCCATCGAGCCCGGCACCGGGATCTCGCGCGAGCAGATCATGGGCACCTGGTGCCACCCGGCCAGCCGCGCCGCTCGCGCCGGGAAGTCGGCGTCGAGATCATGCGTCACGGTGAAGATGGCCCAGGTGATCTCCTCGGGCTCGAGCCGGTTGCGCGCCATGAGCGCCTCCACCAGCTCCACCACCGCCTCTTCCATCGCCTCGACGGTGTTCGCCGAGATCTGGGTCGCTCCACGGATGCCGCGCATAGGGGACTGGCGAGTGTAGGGAATGCGCCCAGGCGTGTCCACCGGGCTCGCCGCGGCCTCGGCCCGCCGCGGCGGTGGCCTGCCCGGGCCTCTCAGGCCGGCGGGCCGGCGTGCGCCGCAATGGACTCGGCCAGCGCCAGCAGCCGCCGCGCCGCCGCCACGTGGAGCGCCTCCACGAGCCGTCCGTCCACCACCACCACGCCCTGGCCGAAGCTCTCCGCCTCGGCGTGGGCCACCATGATGCGCCGCGCCTGGTCGAGCTCGGCCGGGGACGGGCCGAAGACGCGGTTGGCGGTGGCGATGGTCCTCGGGTGGATGAGCGTCTTGCCGTCGAACCCGAGATCCCGCCCCTGGACGCAGGCCGCCTCGAAGCCGGCCTCGTCATCGAGGTGCAGGTGGACCCCGTCCAGGCAGGCCAGGCCGTGGGCCCTGGCCGCCAGCACGATGAGCGAGAGCGCGGTGAGCACCTCGGCCCGGCCGGCGGTGTGGCGCGCGCCCAGGTCCTTCACGAGGTCGCTCGTGCCGGCCACCAGGCCGCCGAGGCGCGGGCTCGCGCCGGCGATCTCGGCGGCGCGCAGCACGCCGCGGGGCGTCTCGATCATGGCCCAGATGGAGAGGGCCGGAGGGGCATGGCAGGCCACCAGCGCCGCCTCCACGCCGCGCACCGTGGCGGCGTCCTCCACCTTGGGCAGGAGCACCGCGTCGGCGCCGCTCGAGGCCACGGCGCTCAGGTCCTCCGCCTCCCAGGGCGAGCCGCTCCCGTTGATGCGCACCACCCGCTCGCGGTGGCCGTGGCCGCCCCTGGCGAGCGCCGCCACCACGAGACGCCGCGCCTCGGACTTCCGGGCCGGCGCCACCGCGTCCTCCAGGTCGAGGATGAGCACGTCGGCGTCCAGGGCGCGGGCCTTCTCGAGCGCGCGGGCATTGGCGCCGGGCA
>JANNKC010000276.1:0-2101 GCA_031396105.1 Anaeromyxobacter sp. | reverse complement strand
CGCGCCTGGCAGGGCAGGGTGGCGAGGTCGAGCATGACGCAGCGCCAGCCCAGCCGCGCCACCGCCTCCATGACCGGCGCGGCGTGGACGTCGTCGGCGTGGGTGACGGCGAGGATCATGGGCGAGCCCCCCCGGGCTCGGGTGGCCGATCGGCCGACGCGCTGGCTGGCGCACGCCATGCGGACCCCGCTCGCGTCACCCCTGGTTGTCCTGGCCCGGCGTGGGCTCCTCGCAGCCCCAGGGGAGCGGCCCGCCGAGGCTGGCGAGCGAGGCGGTGCCGGGGTTCTCCTGCGGCGCCTGCGTCGTCGCCGGGTAGATGCTGGCCGGGGCAGACAGCGGGGAAAAGGGGATGAGGTCGCCCATGCGGCTGGAGTCGCTGGCTGCCATGGTGATGATCCGTTTCTCGGGCGCGTGCGCCGCGTGTGACGGAGGGTCGATTCCCCCCGGCAACGGGGTGGACGATCCACCCGTCCCGATGTGACCGGGCGCGCCGACCAGGCCGCCGCGCCAGCGGCGCTCACCGGACAGGCGTGGCCGGCAGAGCCCCCGGCGTGGGCCTCGCCGCCGACGGGCCAAGCCGATCGCGCAGGGCGCGCGCCTCGGTGAGGAGGGGGAGCCCGGGGTCGGCGCGCCGCAGCACGCCGAGGAGCCGCGCCGCCCCGGCCCGCGCCGCCTCGACCTGGCCGAGCTGCTCCTGCGCCCGCACCGCCAGGAGCAGCGAGCGGGACCAGGCCCAGCCGCGCCAGAGGCCGAGCGGCCACATCCGGTGAAACCTGCTCACCGCCGCCACCACCTCGGCGGGCTCGCCACCACCCGCGGCCAGCTCGGCCAGGAGATAGGCCGGAGCGATGGCGTGGTCGGGCCACGGATCGCGCTGCTCCAGCAGGGCGAGCGAGGCCGCGGCGGCGGCCCGCTCGCCCCGGCGCCAGGCCTCGATGGCCGCCACCTCCTGCGCCGAGGTCGCGCCCGGCTGGAGCGAGGCGGCCAGCCCGCGCGCCATGCCGACGTCACCCACGAGCGCCAGGAGGACCAGCGAGGCGCCAGCCTCTTCGGGCTCGAGCTTGGCGACCGCGGTGGCCGCGTCCCGGAGGAGTTCCACCTCGGCGGTCCCGGCGGCGAGCAGGGCGCGCAGATAGGCCACCTCGCCCGGGAGCAGGCCGTCGGTTGTGGTCGGAAGGCTCCGCGCCAGGCGCCACGCCTCGGCGAAGCGCCCCTGGGCTCCAAGGATGGCGAGGAGCCTGAGGTGGTCCGGCGAACTCCTGGGATTGTCGGCGATGAGCTGGCGGATGACGAGCTCGGCGTCGTCGAACTCGCCGGCGGCGGAGAGGGCGGCGGCCAGGTCATGGCGCGCCGCGGCGGTGGCTCCCGAGGCGAGCGCCAGCCGCGCCAGGGCCACGGCGCCGGCGGGATCGCCGAGCCAGACCATCGCCCGGATGGCGACGCGGCGCCCCGCCGGCGTCGCCGTCGAGGCGCTGAGCTGCGTCGCCAGCTGGCGGAGCTCCCGGTTCCGTCCGGTGATGGCCAGGCACTGGGCCAGGTGCTCCAGCGGCCACTCGGAGTCTGGCTCGAGCCCCAGCACCGCCTGGAAATAGGGCGTGGCGCCGGCCCAGTCTCCACGGTGGAAGAGGAGGTCGCCCGCCAGGTACAGCACGTGCCGGTCGTCGGGGTGCTCCGCCAGGACCTGTCCGTAGGCGTTCAGCGCCTCCTCGTCCCGGCCGTCGAGGTGGGCCTTCCAGGCGAGGACCACGGCCGCGTCGCGCCGGGAGAGCCGCTGCAGCGAGCGCAGCGCCCCATCCATGTGGGCCCGCAGCTCGGGCTGGGTCGCGCCGCCCGAGGAGAGCAGGAAGGCCAGCTGGTAGTGGGCCAGGGCGAAGGCCGGGTCGTGGCTCAGGGCCCGCTGGAAGTAGGCCCCGCAGCGCTCCTGCCCGGTGTGGCCCGCCGACTCGGAAGGGCGGCTCATGCAGTCGACACCCTCCACGTACTCCCGGAAGGCGGGCAGGCTGGAGGTGGTCATGGCGGCGAGCTGCGCCGGGGACCGCTTGAGGTCGTCGGTCCGCTCCCGGAGCTTGCGGCGCGCGGTGGCGACGAGCTCGTCGAGCGC
>JANNKC010000169.1:0-3623 GCA_031396105.1 Anaeromyxobacter sp. | reverse complement strand
CGGCTCCACGCCGGAGGCGGTGGGCGACTACCTGGCCGGCCCGAGCCACGTGCTCCCCACCGCCGGCACCGCCCGCTTCGCCTCGCCCCTCTCGGTGGCCACCTTCCGGCGGCGCATGAGCGTGCTGGAGTTCACGCCGCGCGCGCTGGCGGCGGTGGCGCCGGCGGTGCAGGCGCTGGCGGGGGCCGAGGGGCTGGAGGGGCACTGGAGGGCGGTGGAGATCCGGGTGGGCCCCTCGACTCCCGCCGCGAAACGCGGCCTACGCGCGGGGCGACCGGGGCAGAAGGGCCTGGGCTCGGGGCGACCGGGAAGGCGTTCGAAGTCGAAGGGAGCACGGTGATGGCGGCACGGAAGGCGTCGAAGGCGAAGCCGGCAGCGGCACGGTCGAGGCCCGGTCGCGGGAAGATCGCCCGGAAGACCAAGGAGACCGACATCGCGGTCTCGCTCGAGCTCGGCGGCAAGGTGGCGGCCATCCAGACCGGCCTGCCCTTCTTCGACCACATGCTGGCGCAGATCGCCCGCCACGGGGCGCTGGGGCTCGAGGTGCGGGCCCACGGAGACCTGGAGGTGGACGCCCACCACACCGTGGAGGACGTGGGCATCGCCATCGGCGAGGCGCTGCGCCAGGCCATGGGCGACAAGGTCGGCCTGGCCCGCTATGGGCACGCCGTGGTGCCGCTCGACGAGGCGCTGGTGGAGGCGGTGGTGGACCTCTCCGGCCGCCCGCATCTCACCTTCAACGCCAAGCTCCCCAGCGGCAAGAAGTTCATCGGCGGCTTCGACGTGGACCTGACGCAGGACTTCTTCCAGGCGCTCACCAACCACGCCCGCATCTGCATCCACGTCAACGTGCGCTACGGGCGCAACCTGCACCACATCGTCGAGGCCACCTTCAAGGCGGTGGCCAGGGCGCTCCGGGCGGCCACCGTCCGGGAGGGGGCCTCGCTCGCCTCCACCAAGGGCGTCCTCTGATGGCTCCGCTCGCCGGGCCCGGGCCCCAGGGCGGCGCACGCCCTGGCCACGGGCGTCCCCTGATGGCGCGGCTTCCCAGGACCGGGCCCCAGGGCGGCGCACGCCCTGGCCACGGGCGTACCCTGATGGCGCGGCGTCCCAGGACCGGGCCCCAGAGCGGCGCACGCCCTGGCCACGGGCGTCCCCTGATGGCGCGGCGTCCCCGGACCGGGCCCCGCCGCGGCGCGGGTGGCCCGTCGGCGGCCACGCGGGGGGCGCCGTGACCAGGGCCGGCGCCCGCCCGCCGGGCACCGTGGCGCTGGTCGACTACGGCGCCGGCAACCTGCGCTCGGTCGAGAACGCGCTGCGCGAGGTGGGGGCCTCGGTGGTGGTGACGCACGACCCCGAGGCGGTGCGGCGGGCCGACCGGGTGGTGGTGCCGGGCCAGGGCTCCATGCCCGTCTGCGCCGAGGCCATGCGAGCCAGCGGCGTGGAGGCGGCGCTGCGCGAGGTCATCCTGCGGGGCTCCCCGGTCCTGGGCATCTGCGTGGGGCTGCAGATCCTCTTCGAGGCCGGCGAGGAGGCGGGCGGCGCGCGCGGCCTGGGGCTGGTGCCCGGCACCATCCGGCGGCTGCCGGCGGGCGTGAAGCTGCCGCACATCGGCTGGTCGCCGGTGCGCGCCCCAGGGCCGCTCCACCCGATCTTCGCCCCGCTCGACGGGCAGTACGTCTACTTCGCCCACAGCTACGCCGCCCCGTCCGACGCGGCCGGCGTGCAGCTGCTGGCCCACCACGGCGGCGACTACTGCGCCGCGCTGGCGCAGGAGAACCTCTTCGCCGTGCAGTTCCACCCCGAGAAGAGCCAGCAGGTGGGGCTCTCCTTCCTCCGTCGCTTCGTGGGGATCTAGCTCCGATGAGAGTCATCCCGGCCATCGATCTCATGGGCGGCGAGGTGGTCCGCCTGGAGAAGGGCGACTTCGCCACCAGGAAGGTCTACTCGCGCCACCCGGCCGCGCAGGCGGAGGAGTTCCGGGACGCCGGCGCCACCGTGCTCCACGTGGTGGACCTGGACGGCGCCAGGGCGGGCTGGCCGGTCAACCTCGACACGGTGCGCGACCTGTGCGCGGTGAAGGGGCTGGAGGTGGAGCTGGGCGGAGGCCTCCGCACCCTCTCCGACATCGAGAAGGTGCTCTCGCTCGGCGTGGCCGCGGTGGTCCTGGGCACGGCCGCGGTGGAGCGGCTCGACCTGGTGCGCCAGGCCTGCCAGCGCTTCCCCGGCCAGGTGCGCTGCGGCATCGACGCGCGCAACGGCGAGGTCAAGGTGGCCGGCTGGCTGGAAGGCTCGGGGCTGAAGGCGGTGGAGGTGGCGAGGCGGGTCAAGGAGGCCGGCGTCACGCTCGTCGAGTACACCGACGTGGCCCGCGACGGCATGTTCACCGGGGTGGATGCCGCCGGCGCGGCCGCCATCCAGGCCGAGGCGGGCGTGGAGGTGGTGGCCTCGGGCGGCGTGGCCAGCCTGGACGACATCCGGGCCTGCGTGGCGGCGGGCGTGGCCGGCGTCATCGTGGGCAAGGCGCTCTACGAGGCGCGCTTCCGGCTGGCCGACGCGGTGGCGCTGGCCGCGGGGCGCCCGCCCGTCAAGGCGCCCTGAGCCGTCCCGGACCCCGAGCGAACGGAGAGCGACGGTATGCCGGCCAAGCGCATCATCCCCTGCCTCGACGTGAAGAACGGCCGCGTCGTGAAGGGCGTCAACTTCCAGAACCTGCGCGACGCCGGCGATCCGGTGGAGGCGGCCGCCCGCTACGACGCCCAGGGGGCCGACGAGGTGACCTACCTCGACATCGCCGCCACGCTGGAGAACCGCGGCACGCTCCTCGACCTCGTCACCCGCACCGCGGCCCGGGTCTTCGCCCCGCTCACGGTGGGTGGCGGCGTGCGCAGCGAGCAGGACTTCGTGGCGCTGCTCCACGCCGGGGCCGACAAGGTGAGCGTCAACTCCTCGGCGGTGAAGGACCCCTCCCTGGTGGACCGGCTCTCGGCCATCGCCGGGGCGCAGGCGCTGGTGGTGGCGGTGGACGTGAAGCGCCGCCCGCGCCTCGAGGGGAGACCGCAGGAGTGGGAGGTCCACGTGGCGGGCGGCTCCAGGGCCACCGGCGTGGAGGGGCTCAGCTGGTGCCGCGAGGTGGCGGCGCGCGGCGCCGGCGAGCTGCTGCTCACCTCCATGGACCGCGACGGCACCCGGGCCGGCTACGACCTGGAGCTGCTGGAGCGGGTCTGTGGCGCGGTCACCATCCCGGTCATCGCCTCCGGAGGCGTCGGCTCGCTCGAGCACCTGGCGGAGGGACTGAAGTTCGCGGACGCGGCGCTGGCCGCCTCCATCTTCCACGACGGCAAGCACACCGTGCAGGAGGCCAAGGCCTTCCTGAGGGCGCGCGGCATCGAGGTGAGGCCATGAGCACGAAGAGGCAGGATCCCCAGGCCCGCGGCGACCTCCTGGCCGACTCGGTGGCCGCCACCTCGGTGCTCGATCTGGTGAAGTTCGACGAGCGCGGCCTGGTCCCGGTGGTGGCCCAGGAGGTGGACGGCACGGTCCTCATGCTGGCCTGGGCCAACCGGGAGGCGCTCGAGCAGACGCTGGCCACCGGCCGCGGCACCTACTGGTCGCGCAGCCGC
>JANNKC010000080.1:0-6912 GCA_031396105.1 Anaeromyxobacter sp. | reverse complement strand
GCCGCATCCTTCCAGCGGCGCAGCGCCATGAGCGGCAGCATGGCACCCAGCCGCGGCTCAACGGCCGCAGGCTCGAGCGCCGCGGCCCGCTGGTAGGCCTCGGCGGCCTGGGCGTGCCGGCCCGCCAGGTAGTGGAGCCAGCCCATCCGGAGTTGGGCCACGTAGCTGCCTCCGGCCGGGCCGAGCCGGAGCAGGAGGTCGGCGGCGCCCGTGTAGTCGCCTCGGGCCTCGGCTGCGTAGGACTGTCGATAGAGGTCAGGGGCGGCATCGGCGGCGCGGGTGACCGGCCCCGGAAGGAGGACCGTGAGGAGCAGCGCCATCGGGGCTGCGGTCGTGGCGGCGTACGCGGCGAGGGAGCGCATGTGGGGCACCTTGGGAGCGGCTCAGAAGGAGATGGTGAGGCCACCCGAGAAGCGGGTGGCCGTGAGCTCGGGCTGCGGCTGGCCGGCCGGGGCGCCGGGAGCGGTCGTGCCTCGCCACCCTTCGAGGTCGGCGCCGAGCCAGGCCCGCGTGCGGTGGCCGAGCAGGTACCCGACCTGGAGCCGCGCCGCCCAGCGGAGCTCCTCGGGGAGGTCGTAGAGCACGTGGGCCTCGAGATCGGCCGGCCGGCGCTGCAGGCCGTACTCGCCCCTGAGCGCCAGGTCGAGCGGGCCGCGCCACTCGACCGCGGCCAGGGCCGCCGCGGTGGGCTCGCCGCCGCCGAGCTGTGTCCGGCCGCCGACCCGGAGCGCCAGCTGATCTCCGACTGGCAGGGTGGCGGTGCCCTCCAGCTGGGAGACGGTCAGGTCCTCGTACCAGCTGGTCACCGCCGAGGCCCGCCACTCGAGCCCGGCGAGCAGCAGGGCGGAGACGCCTGCGGCCACGCCCCGGTAGCCGTACACCTGCTCGACGCCGGCCCTGGTGACCGCCGATCCGCCGATGGCCGCGGCGTGGAGCCGAAGCTGCCAGCTCGCCTCCGCCAGGCCGAGCCAGAGGTGCCCCTCGTGCTGGATGGAGCTGGTGCCGCCGGTGCTGCCGCTCCGGCCCGGCCCGCCGCCCGTCAGGCCCGAGGTCGAGCCGAGCGCCCGGTAGAGGCCACCCGCCAGCCAGCGGTCGGCCACCAGGGCGTCCACCGTGAGTGCGCCGGTGAAGAAGGAGCTCCTGGAGGCCTGGCCGGAGAAGGTGGTGCCGCTGCCGGCGAGCCCCACCCAGAGCCGGTCCGGCGCGCCGCGTCCCAGCCGGGCATCGGCCAGCCCGCGCCGTGCCTCCGGAGAGCCCGGCTCGAGCGCCAGCGAGACCCGGTACTGCGCCTCCGCGTCCTGGTAGGCCCCGGCCCGCAGGAGGTAGTAGGCCCGGGTCAGCTGCAGCGGGAAGTCCTGTGGCCAGGTGGCGGCGGGCTCCGCCAGCGCCTGCGCCGCCGCCGAGAAGCGCCCGGTCTCGGCCGCGAGGCGGGCGCCAGCCAGCGCGTCCTCGTAGGGGTCGGCCAGGGCCAGCCGGGGCCCAGCGAGCAGCAGGGACAGCACCATGGCCTCACGCAGGCGTCGCGACATTCACGTCCTCGATTCGAACGGCGGTCCAGAGCTCCCCGCCGAGCCGGACCTCCAGGGACAGGGGGCCGGCGCCGTCGAAGGTCGCCAGCGTCTCGAGCGGCCGGCGACCGGCCAGTCCAGTGCCGCGGACCTCGAGGAGCGGACCTCGACGCATCGCCCGAAGCGTCACCCGGGTGCCTCCGGCCGGGAGGAAGGGTTCGATGAGGTCGGTGAGCCAGCGGGCCCAGGGCGGCCGGAACCGGCGGCGCGGCAGGACGTCATCCCAGGCGAGCCCGGGCGTGGCCTCGTAGGGGACGCGGGGCGCGGCCGCCGCCAGCAGGTGGAGGACGCTCTCGCGCCCTCCGGCCTGGTCGAAGACCACGAACTGCCGGCCCATGTTCTCGAACCAGAGCACGGCGCCGAGGGCCGGCGACTCCAGCGTCAGCTCGCCGAGCAGGCCGATGCGGGAGGTCACGATCTCGCGGTGCGTCCGGCCCGACGGGCCACGCACCTCGTACGTGAGGTCCCGGCCCAGCGGGAAGGCGAACGGGACGGCGACCTCGTCCCGGCGCTCCAGGGCCCGCACCGCCTGGCCCTCCACCGGGAGCAGCCAGCGGTGGAGCACCTGCGTCTCCTCGTCGCCCGTCACCACGTCGGAGAGCGTCAGGTCCAGGTTGGGGGCGCCGATGCGGGCAGTCCCCTGGAGCTGGAAGTGGAGGTGTGGAACGAAGGAGCGGCCGCTGCTGCCGCAGCGCCCGAGGCGGGCGCCCTGCCGGACGAGCTGCCCCTCGCGGACCTCGATGGAGCCGGGGGCCAGGTGGGCCACCAGCGAGTAGAGCCCCGGCGCGTGCTGCAGCAGGACCAGGTTGCCGTAGGGTTCGCGCGCGTTCCGCTCGCCGACGGCGTTGTCGGGGACATCGGCCACCACCTTGACGACGGTGCCGTCGGCCGAGGCCAGCACCGGCAGCCGGTAGCAGCGGTGGTCCTCGAGCTCGCGACCCGACCCCGTGTGCGTGGCGCCATCGGCGCCGGCCACCTCGAAGTCGAGGGCGTGGCGCCAGGCGCCCTGGTGGGTGTGGGGGCCGTCGACCCCCTGGGTGACGGTCCAGCGCCCGGCGAAGGGAGGCGCGAAGCGGACGCCGAAGCCGGGGCCGAAGCGGGCCAGGCGGGTCTGGTAGTAGGCCAGGTTGGCCTCCGGAGTTCCGGCCACGAAGTCGACGGACCTGGGGTCGCCGTCCCGCGTGCGCTGGCGCATCGCCGCCAGCGCCACCAGCATGGTCACGTTGAAGGGCAGGATCAGGACCGGCAGGCCGAGCGGCCGGAGCAGGGCCAGCGCGCCGGCCGTGCCGAGCGAGGTGAGGAGCGCCGCGCCGCCGGCCAGCAGGAAGGCCGCCCGCTCCGGCACGAACCAGACGCCTCCCAGGGCCAGCGCCGCCAGCATGGCGTTGGCGTTCAGCACCAGCAGCGCGCCGTCGCTGGCGAAGGTGAAGACCCAGGTGGAGAGCGCGTGGGCCACGCCGAAGCCGAGCAGCGTGAGCAGCGTGGCGATCCGGCTCTGGAGGACCAGCGCGGCCAGCACGAGGGCGCCGGCCGCCACGGTGGGCGAGAAGAAGACCGCCCCGAGGCTGCGCAGGTACAGGTCGGCCACCTCCGGCAGCCAGGCGGGGCCGTGGGGCGGGATGAGCTCCGGCGCGGCGCGCGCCACGATGCCGACGTACGGCGCGGCCGCCAGCGAGAGCCAGGTGACCAGCACGAAGGGCAGCGAGAGGACCGGCAGGTAGAAGACGGCCCCCAGGGCCGACTCCAGCGCCGCCTCCAGGAAGACCACGGCCACCACCGAGAGCAGCAGGAGCGCCGCGGTCCCGAGGCCGGGCTCGAAGTAGGTTCCGACCGCCAGGCCGACCAGCAGCGGGTTGTAGCCGTAGCGCCCGTGCGAGGCGGCCGCCTCGGAGAGGCGCAGGAGCCGCACCAGGGCGTGGCCCGCCAGGACCGCCACCAGTCCGTGCAGGCCCGCCCGCGGCGCGAGCGCCGAGGCGAGCAGCAGCAGCACCCCGACGCCACGGTGGTCGGCGAAGAGGACCTGCGCGTAGGCCGAGAGCGCCGCCGAGGTCAGCCGAGCCACCCCGGGACTTCCTCCTGGGCCAGCAGGGTCTCCACCGACTCGCGCCGGCGGACCAGGCCCGCCTCACCGCGCCGCGAGATCATGACGATGGCGGGGCGCTCGGTGATGAACTGCATCCACTGCGTCACGTTGTAGGCGCCGACGTTGCGGACCACCACCCGGTCGCCAGGCGTCAGCGGGGGGAAGAGCAGCTGGTCACGCACCACGTCGATGGCCATGCAGAGCGGGCCGTAGAGCACGGTCGGCTCCGGTGTCCCGGAGAAGTCCTGGGCAGGGACCACGTCGTGCCGGTACCAGAAGGCGGTGAAGAGCGAGTTGACCCCGGCGTCGAGGATGACGGCCCGGCGGCCGTCGGCCAGCCGCTTGTTGGCGTGCACGGTGGTGATGAGCGAGCCCGCCTCGTCCACCAGGGCGCGTCCGGTCTCCAGGAAGATGGTCGGTTCCTTGGCGCCCGGGAGCGCGAGCGCCGCCAGCCCCTCGGCGATGGCCTCGGCGTACTGGGCGAAGGAGGGGGTGACCTGGTCACCGGGCAGGTACTGGGCGTGGAGCGTGTTGCGCGAGGCGAAGCCGCCGCCCAGGTCGATCCACTCGACCAGCACCCCGTGGTCCCGGGCCAGCTGGTTGGCCAGCTCCGCCAGCTTGCGAGCCTCCTGCCGGTAGGCGTCCACCTCCTGGACGAAGGTGCCGATGTGCGCGTGCAGGCCGGCCAGCTGGAGCACGCCGCCGGCCTTGAGGCGGCGCACCGCGTCCAGCGCCTGGCCCGACTCGAGGTTGAAGCCGAAGCGGGACCAGGGGGGCGTGCCCGGCAGGTTCATGTTGACCCGGATGGCGACCTTGGGCCGCAGGTCCAGCCGACGGGCCACCGCCTCGGCGCGGGCCAGCTCGTCGAAGTGGTCGAGGTGGACCCGGACGCCGGCGCGGAAGGCCTTCTCCAGCGCGCCCTCCGGCTTGTAGGGCCCGTTGAAGATGACCTCGGTGCCCGGCACGTTTCTCAGGGCCTTGTCGAGCTCCAGCTCGCTGACCACCTCGGCGAGCGAGCCCTCGCGGTGCATCACCTTGCAGACGGCGTCGAGGTAGTTGGTCTTGTAGGACCAGGCCAGCCGGGCCGTCGGCAGCCGCGTCACCAGGGCCTCGCGGAGCTCGCGGTGGCGTGACACCAGGGTCTTCTCGCTGAAGACGAAGAGGGGCGAGCCGAAGCGCTCCACCAGGCTGGCCACCGGGACCCCGTCGATCTCGGTCATGGGGCGCATGCTGGTGGCCCGGGAGAGCTTGTTCATCAGCCCGGGCTGGTGGCGCACCAGGCTGGGGCGTTCGTATGGGAGCTTGGCGGTCATGCGTCGGCTCGGGTGCGGGCGAGCTCGCCCAGCGTGGTGAGGGCCTGGAAGTCGTCCATGGACGCGATCAGGTCGAGTGAGATGCGGACGAAGAGGGTGCCGGCCTGGAACTCGGTCATGGGCTCGACCGGCTGGCCCAGGGCCAGCCGGACCACGGTCCAGGGCAGGTTCTGGCCGGCACCCGTGGAGAGGTGGCACCAGGCGGGGAACCGCGGGTTCACCTCGATGAGCAGGTAGCGCCCCTCGGGCGTCCTCAGGATCTCCAGCTCGCAGGGGCCGCGCCACGAGGTGGCGGCGAAGAATCGACGCGCGGCTTCCAGGAGATTGGGGTCCTTCACCGCCACCCCGGCCCACCCCTTGCCCTTGTCGGAGAGCAGGAGCTTCTTCATGGGCACCGCGCCGACCATGCCGCCGCGACCGTCGCCGACGGCCACCACGTCGTACTCCTCGCCGGCGTGGAAGCGCTGGGCGATGACCGGGAGCCCCCACCTCGCCACCACGGCGTGGAAGGCGGCGGCGGCTTCATCCGGGCCATTGACGATCGTCGCGCCGTAGAAGACGCCCTTCACGACGACCGGGTAGGGGAGGTCGGAGGGGAGGCGGAAGACGTCCGAGGCGTCGGAGAGGACGGCCTGCACCGGGACCTCCAGCCCGGCCTTCTGTCCGAGCTCGGCCAGCCGGACCTTGGAGCGCAGCTCCAGCTGCTCCCGCGAAGGAAGGAACATCCGGATGCCCCATCCGCGCAGCTCCGGCTCGAGCGCGATGAAGGCCGACAGCTCCGAGTCGAGCGTCGGGATGATCACGTCGATCTGGTGCCGCTGGTGGATCTCCCGCAGCCGCTCGCGCAGGGCGTCCACCCCGTGGCTCGGGTACGGGATGAGGAGCCCGGCGTCGAGCCCGATCTCCTTGGAGTACAGGCCCGAGTCGAGGGCGTCATAGGCCAGCCCGAGCACCTTGCCCTGGAACCCGGGGGCCGCGCGGAGCGAACGGATGACACCGACGCCCGGGGCCGGGTTGTCGGTGGCGTTGAGCCCGGTGACCGCCACGGTGAGTGGCCGTCTCGACGAACTCAAGGCTCCGCCCCCTGCGGCAGCCAGCCCTGCTCCCGCAGCTGGAGGAGGTATTCGCGCACGTCGCGGACGATGTCGGTCTCGGGTTCCGCCTCGAAGGACTCCCGCAGCGCCGACTCGATGGCGGCGACGTCGTCGCCGCGTCGCAGCGCCTCGAGGATGAGCCGGCCGGTCGCGTTCAAGCTGTAGGTCTGTCCGCCGTAAGGGTCGAAGACGAAGCCGCTCTCGCTCACGGCCAGGTCTCGAAGTCGCTGTCTCGGATCCACGCAGGCTCCCTTGGAGAACCGTGAGAACCCCCGGGGAGGCGAAAGGTGCCGGCCATCGTGTGCGGCATCGAGTCGCACCGGGCGGGCAGGTCAAGCGGCTCCCCCTGACAGCCTCGCCGGCGGGTCTGGCGAACCACCCGCCGCCGCTCCGGCTCCAACCCGGCGAGGAGCAGACCATGACCGAGGCCACACCGCAGGGCCCCAAGGGGGAGAACGGACTGACGCCCGTGCGAAGGCTGAACCACTGGCTTCGGACGGGAGGCTGGAGAGCCCTCGCCGGTGCCGCGGCGGGTGCCGGCCTGCTGGCCGCCTACTCCCACTTCATCGGCTGCCGCACCGGAACCTGCCTGCTCACCTCGAACGTCCAGACGGCGACCCTCGTGGGCGCGCTGGTGGGGCTGGTCACGGGCTGGCCGGCGCCGCCCAGGAAGGATCCCGGTCGGCCAGCCGAGGCCACGGGAACCGATCGAGTCTAAACGACCGAGCACGAATCGAGATCACCCCGGACGCCCCGAGCGTAGGCGAGCCCAAGCGAGCCGGAGTCGAGGGGCCGCCCTTGGACGCGGGCCGTACCTCGACTCCGCGCCTGCTGCGCAGGCGCTACGCTCGGCA
>JANNKC010000064.1:0-2915 GCA_031396105.1 Anaeromyxobacter sp. | reverse complement strand
CCTCGGCAACGGCCTGGAGCTCGACGACGCGCAGGTGGCGGTCACCAACGCGGCGGCCCAGGAGGTCAAGGCCCGCTTCACGCTGGCCAGCGCCCGCGCCCAGCTCGCCAGGGCGCTGGGACGGAGCTGAGGCGGGTCGGGCCTTCCGGTGGTATGGAATCGGTGACGACGCGCCGCCCACCCCTGCCCGAGGAGCAGCCAGTGAATGACACCTTTCGGGAAGTGAAGGACCGGATCAGGAAGCTGGAGACGGTGCTGGAGCGCGGAGGCAACGCCAACACCGAGCTGGCCCAGGCGGTCTCGCTGGTGCGGCGCCTGGTCAAGAAGGGCGACCGCTCCCGCGAGCCGAGCGAGGAGATCCGCCGCTCGCTGGAGAAGGCCGAGGCGCTCGGCCGCGCCCTGCAGGGCTAGCCTTCGGTGCGCCCCGCGGCCAGCTGCCACCTGCATGAGCGGCGGGTCCCCTCGCTCGAGCGGTTCTTCGTGGCGAGACCGTGCTAGACAGCCGCCCGTGACGCTCCTCCACGCCGCCGGGCTGCGGCTCTCCTTCGGCAGCCGCACCGTCTTCGACGACCTGACCTTCACCATCGAGGAGGGGGAGCGGGTCGGCCTGGTGGGCGTCAACGGCTCCGGCAAGTCCTCGCTGATGCGCATCCTGGCGCGCGCCTCCGAGCCGGACCGCGGCGACCTGCAGCTGCAGCGCGGCGCCACCGTCACCTACCTGCCGCAGGAGCCCACCTTCCCGGAGGACGCCACGGTGGCCTCCGAGCTGGAGGTGGCGCGCGCCCCGCTCAAGGCGGCGCTGGACGCCCACGCGGCCCTCTCGACGCGCCTCGCGGCGGAGCAGGACGAGGCGCTCCACGACCGGCTCTTCTCCGACCTGGCCATCCTCTCCGAGCGGGTGGAGCACCTGGGCGGCTGGGACACGGCCCATGAGGCGCGCCGCCTGCTGGACCGGCTGGGCGTGAAGGACTGGGATCGCCGCATCGCCGACCTCTCCGGCGGGACCAAGAAGCGGGTGGCCATCGCGCGGGCGCTGCTCTCGCACCCCGACCTCCTGCTCCTCGACGAGCCGACCAACCACCTCGACGCCGACACGGTGGACTGGCTGGAGGAGGAGCTGGACGAGCACGCCGGGGCGCTCCTGCTCGTCACCCATGACCGCTACTTCCTCGACGACCTGGTGGACCGGATGCTGGAGATCACGCCGGGCGCCGGCGTCACCAGCTACCCGGGCAACTACGAGGCCTACCTGGAGCAGAAGCTGGTGGCCGAGGAGCAGGCCGGCCTCTCGCAGCACAAGCGGGACCGCTGGATCGGCCAGGAGGTGGCCTGGCTGCGGCGCGGGCCCGAGGCGCGGCGCACCAAGTCGAAGGCGCGCATCGACCGGGCCCGCAAGCTCATGGCCGAGCGCGGCTTCGTGCGCCCGCAGGTGGCCGAGTTCCAGGTGGCGGCGCCGCCGCGCCTCTCGGCCGTGGTGCTGGAGGCCGAGGGGCTGGTGAAGCGCTTCGACGGGCGGACCGTGCTCGACGGCATCGACTTCAGGCTCAAGGCCGGCGAGCGGGTCGGCCTGGTGGGGCCGAACGGCGTGGGCAAGACCACCTTCTTGAAGGTGCTGCTCGGTGAGCTCGCCCCCGACGCCGGCGCGGTCACCACCGGCAAGAAGACGCGCGTCGCCTACTACGACCAGCAGCGCACCAGCCTGGACGGCGAGCAGACCGTCTACCAGGCGGCCGGCGGCGGCGCGCCCGGGTGGCATGGGGAGGACTTCATCGACCTGGGTGGGCACAAGGTGGCGCTGCGCGACTACCTCGACGACCTGCTCTTCCCGCCCTCGCTGCAGAAGCTTCAGGTGAAGGCCCTCTCCGGCGGCGAGCGGAACCGGCTCCTGCTGGCCCGCCTCTTCCTCGAGGGGGCCAACGTGCTGGTCCTGGACGAGCCCACCAACGACCTGGACCTCGTCACCCTGAACGTGCTGGAGCGGCTGCTGCTCTCCTTCGAGGGGAGCGTGCTGCTGGTGACGCACGACCGGTACTTCCTCGACAAGGTGGCCACCGCCATCCTGGCGTTCGAGGGGGACGGGCGCGCCACGAGGTGGGAAGGGAACTACGACATCTACCGGCGACTGAAGGCCCAGGCGGAGCGGACGGCCAGGCTGGAGCGGTCGGCAGGGGCCGGGTCGGGGTCTCCCTCGAGTCCGGGCCGGCCGGGCCGGCCCTCCGCTCGGGAGGCGCGGCCGAGCTCCTCGACGCCGCCGCGGATGTCGGGGTCGGGCGCGCCCACCGCCTCCCCCAGGCCCGGCAAGCTCTCCTTCAAGGATCAGCGCGAGTACGAGGGCCTGGAGGCCGCCATCCAGGCGGCCGAGGCGAGGAAGGCCTCGCTGGAGGCCTCGCTCGCCGACCCGGCCACGTACCAGCGCGGCGGCACCGACTGGGCTGCCCTGCGCAACGACTTCGACGCCGCCACCGCCGAGGTGGAGCGGCTCTACGCCCGGTGGGAGGCGCTGGAGAAGCTCAAGGCGGGAGGGTGATCAGGCTTCGGCCCCTGCTGCGACCTCCTGGTGCCCTGCCGCTGCACGTACCCCTATGTGTTGTTCGGGCGCCCGAACAACACATAAGGGTATGTCCAGGCCACCGCGGTCTGCTGGGGCTCGGGCTGACGGCGCCTGCCGGCATCCGCTCCATCGGCGCGGGTGGAACCTCCTCACCAGCGATCGCCCTGCCAGAGGTAGACTGCGCGCCCATGCGTGACCGCGCCTACGAGACCATCCCCTACCGGACCAGCGAGCTCGAGCACCGCTACGGTCCCAACGTCCACATCCTGGCCAACCCGTTCCTGCTCGGCCACCTCACCACGCTCTGCGCCAAGGAGACCCAGCAGCCGGTCATCAACCGGCTGGTGCGCATCCTCTACGAGGA
>JANNKC010000030.1:0-2696 GCA_031396105.1 Anaeromyxobacter sp. | reverse complement strand
ACCACGTCCTTGAAGGTCTCCACGCTGATCTGGAACGACTTCAGCGTGGGCTCGTTGAGCAGGGCGGCCTTCACCTTGGTGGTGATGACCGAGCTGTCCATGTACTGGCCGGCGGACTCGGGCTTCTTGGCCTCGGCGGACGCCCTGGTGGCGCACCCCAGGGTGGCGGCCGCGCCCAGCGTCAGCCCTGCGGCGGTGATCATGGTCAACGCGAGCTTGGTCATGGTGAGGCTCCTCTCGTGGCGGTGTGACGCGGTGGTGCACGCGACGTGCCCTCCGGAGATCGCCGCCAGGCGCGCCAGGCGACGCCGCCAGGGCGGTTCTCCGGCCGCGCCAATCGTTCACGAACGTCCCCGGACGGACCTGTCGCGACGCCCGGCGCGACGGGCGCCGCGCCGCCCGTCCCGCGCCCGCCCGGGCGGAGCGCACCCGCGAACCATCCCGTGGCGCTCGACTCCGTCCCCGGCCAGCGCTACGGTTCACGGACCATGATCCTCCTCGTGAACGGACCCAACCTGAATCTCCTCGGTGAGCGCGAGCCCGAGGTCTACGGCCGGACCACCCTCGGCGAGATCGAGGACCTGGTGAAGAACGCCTGCGCCGGCTGGAACGTGGTGGTGAAGCCCTTCCAGTCCAATCACGAGGGGGCGCTCATCGACTTCATCCAGGAGCACCGCAAGGTGGCGCGGGGCATCATCCTCAACCCGGGCGCCTACACCCACACCAGCCTGGCGCTGCACGACTGCCTCAAGTCGGTGGCGGCGCCGGTGGTGGAGGTGCACGTCTCCAACATCCACGCCCGCGAGGAGTTCCGCCGCAGGAGCGTGGTGGCCGCGGCCTGCCGGGGGCAGATCACCGGCCTGGGCGTGCGCGGCTACATCCTGGCCGCCGAGTGGCTCTGCGCCGAGATCGGGGCGCAGCCGAAGCGCTGATTGGCGGCTGCTCGCAGCCGCCGAGCTTGAACCGCCCGGAGTGAGCACCACCTCCCCCCGGGACCAGACACGACCCAGGACCTCCCGTGCCCCGCGTCGCCGTCCTCCTCCCGGCCCGCGACGCCGCCGCCACGCTGCGCGCCGCGGCCGTCTCCATCCTTCGTGGCACCTTCCGCGACCTCACGCTGGTGGTGGTGGACGACGGCTCGCGCGACGCGACCGCCGAGGTGGCGGAGCGGCTGGCCGGGCGCGACGGGCGGGTCCGGGTGCTGCGCGGTCCGGGCCAGGGGATCGCCGTGGCCCTCAACCGGGCGCTGGCCACGGTGGACGCGCCGCTGCTGGCCCGCATGGACGCCGACGACGTGGCCTGGCCTGGCCGCCTGGCGCTGCAGGTCGAGGCGCTGGAGGCCGACGCCTCGCTCGCCGCGGTGGGCTCGCAGGTGCGCCTCATCCCGCGGGCGCTGGTGCGCGACGGCATGCGCCGCTACGTGGCCTGGCTCAACGCGCTCACCACGCCGGCGCTGGTGGCGCGCGACCTCTTCGTGGAGGCGCCGCTGGTCCACCCGGCCACGCTCCTCCGGCGCGGGCCGCTCGAGGCGGCCGGCGGCTGGCGCGACGGGCCGTTCCCGGAGGACTACGACCTGTGGCTGCGGCTGGCCGCGGGCGGCGGGGGGCTCACCAACCTGGCCGCCACGCTGCTCGACTGGCGCGAGTCGGCCGGGCGGCTCACCCGCACCGACGCCCGCTACGCGCGGCCTCGCCACATGGCGCTCAAGTGCGCCGCGCTCGCCGCCGGGCCGCTGGCCGGCGTCGCCGAGGTGGCGCTCTGGGGGGCCGGCGAGACCGGGCGAGCCTTCACCGACGCGCTGGCCGCGGAGGGGGTGCGGGTGGCCGCCTTCGTGGAGGTGGACCGGAAGAAGGTGGGGCGCACCATCCGCGGCGCCCCGGTGATCTCGTACCAGGCGGTGGAGACGCTGCGCGGCCTGCCGCTGCTGGTGGCGGTGGGGGCGCCCGGGGCTCGCGACCTCATCCGCGCCGAGCTGGAGCGGCGCGGCTTCCAGGAGCTGCGCGACTTCCGCTGCGTGGCCTGAGGGCGGAGTCCGACCACCGCACCTTGACCGGACCGGACGGGCAGGCCAACGTCCGCGGCCGTGCGTGACGCCTTCGACGCCGGGGCCTTCCGCCGCGAGCTGACCCACCGGGCCGCCGAGGCCGTGCGGGCGCTGCGGCGCCGGGTCGGCACCGAGCACCTCTACGCCTTCGCGCTCTACACCAGCGGCCCGGAGCGCTTCGCCTGGGTGCGCGCCTCGGCCAACACCGAGGAGGCGCTGACCAGGAGCGCCGCCGCCATGGCCGCGGTGGACCGGCGCTACGCCGGCGAGGCGGGCCGGCGCCTGCTGCGCTGGAGCCCGCCTCACTGGGAGCACCACGACTTCGACGGCGCGGTGAGCGCGCTCGAGCTGCCGGCCCCGGACGCTCGCACCCCTCGCACCGACAAGGCTCTCTACGACGGCATGATCGGCGCGCTGCGCACGCTGGACCGGGGCGGCCTCTTCGGGCGCGGAGCGGAGCGCTGCTTCATCACCGTCAACGTCATCGGCGAGAAGGGCGGCGACCCGCTCTTCAGGAGGGGGCTGCGCCTCCTCAACCCGCGCCCCGCCATCGAGCGGCTGCTCGACGAGCACGCCAAGGCGCCCTTCGTCCGGTGCGTCAACCGCGCCCCACGCCGCGAGCGCATGCGCATCTGGCTGGCGCTCTACGAGG
>JANNKC010000250.1:0-5478 GCA_031396105.1 Anaeromyxobacter sp. | reverse complement strand
GCACGCCCGACGGGCGGACGCTGGCCGAGCTCAGCGCCACCCTGCTCGACGCCGCCGAGGACGGGCTGTGCCGGCAGCACGCCTGCGGGGAGAAGGGGGAGGACGAGCGGAAGTTCCTGGCCCCGCTGCGGGAGCGGGCGGTGAGCGGCCGCGCGCCGGCCGACGAGGCGCTGGAGGTCTTCCGGGCCCGCGGGGCGCGGGCGCTGGCGGAGCACCTGCGGTGTGCGTGAGGGGGCGGTCCGTGGACACCGGGCTTCAGCGTGGCATCGCCTCGGCGCCAAGCCGGCTCGACAGGATCCTGGCTTCGGGAAGACTCCGGACCAGCTTGACGGCGTCGACCAAGGTGGCCTTCTCCGAGTTCGCCAGGGTCCCGAGGTCGCCGTCGCGAAAGTACGCCAGGGCCCGCAGGCTCTCGCTCGGCTGGAACCCGGGACCGTACATGGCTCTGGCGCTGGCCAGCCCCTCTGCCAGGCCGGCGCCAGCCTTCAACATGGCCGCGATGTCCCGATAGTCCTTGGCCTCCGCGCGCTGCAAGACCACCTTGACCTTGGTGGCGAGCAGGTCGGCGAGCGAGGCAGCGACCAGCACGCCGTCGTCGGTTCGCTCGGGCTCTCCGACACGGCCGAAGTTGATCCCCCCGAAGAACGACACCTTGACCTGGCCCCGATCGCCGACGGCGGTCGGGACCAGCATGGTCCAGGCGTCCGGCTCGTCCTGGAGCACGGTCGAGCGCCCGACGAAGCGGAGCGCCGCCCGAAGCGAGGCGCGGTCGAGCGGCTCCTCCGAGAAGAAGTCGTAGTCCACGGATGGTCGATGTCCCAGCCGGAGCGCGATGGCCGTGCCCCCGTAGAGGGCGAAGCCGAGGTCGACCGTCGGCGCGAGCTCGGGCCACAGGCTGCGCTGCTCCGGCGGGAGGAGGTCGAGGCGCGGGCGGAAGGTCCTCGTCACCGGAAGGTCCGCGTGGGGAGCGGAGGAACCTGCTCGAGCTCGGCGAGCCCGAGGCGATAGTGCCAGTACGCCCATGCACGCTCGCCGAACTGGCCTGCCTGGGCATGAGTCAGGACGTCGCGCAGCACGCCATCCCCGACCAGCTTGGCCATCTCCTCGACGTCCCGGTGGTCGCCGAGGTTCATCACCTGGGCGATCACCCGCTCCGGCTGCGCCACCGCCTCGGCCGGAGCCTTCCACCAGATGTACCGGCTGGCCAGCGGCAGGAGCGAAGCGGCCAGGGCAGGGCCCAGGCTCGGCCACCTGCTGGCAAGAGACGTCGGCTCCGCCGGATCCACCCCGGTCACCATGTACCAATCATAGCAGGCGAGGACGCCGACCCGCAGACCCCGCCGGCCCCGATCCGCTCCGCGCCAGGATGAGCCTCGGCCCGCCCCGCCCCTCAGCCCACCGGCAGCGGGGCCGGCTCCACCAGGGTGAGCCGCCGCCAGGCCCCGCTCCGGAAGCGGAGCCAGAGGGTGAGCGCCAGCACCGCCAGGTAGACGACGATCCAGCCGACCGCCACCAGGTCGCCGCCGCCGAGCACCCTCACCGAGATCCAGCTGCCCGGGACGAAGAGCCCCCAGGCGATGACCACCCGCGCCCAGAGGGTGAAGGCGGTGTCGCCGGCGGCGCGCAGCGCCTCGGCCAGCACGGCCGCGCCCGCGTCGAAGAGCTGCCAGGCGGTGGAGAGCAGCAGCATGCGCCGCCCGGTCTCCTGCAGCGCCGGGCCGCTCACCGGATCGGTGGCGAAGGCGGCCATGATGAGCCCGGGCGCCAGCAGGTAGGCCAGGCCGGCCAGCCCCTGCCAGGCGGCGGTCACGCGGAAGGTGAGCCGGACCAGCCCCGGCACGTCGTCCTTGCGCCCCGCGCCGATGGCCTGGCCCACCAGGATGGCGCCTGCGCTGGCCACGCCGAAGGCCGGCATGAAGGCCACCGAGTTGACCTGCAGGACCGCCATGAGCGCGGCCAGCGCGGTGGTGCCCAGGCCCGCCACGATGACGGTCACGAAGAAGTTGAAGGCGAAGAACTCGAAGAACCAGTTGAGGCCGGAGGGCAGGCCGAAGCCGAGCATGCGCCGGAGCTCATGCAGCGAGAGCCCGGGTCCGGGCGCGGTGCGGCGTCCCTCGGCGAGGAAGACCGCCAGCAGCCCGGCGAAGGCGAGACCGGTCGAGATGGAGGAGGCCAGCGCCGCGCCGGCGACGCCCATGGCCGGCAGCCCGAGGTGGCCGTCGATGAGGAGCCAGTTGCCGGCCACGTTGAGCACCATGGCCGCCACGCTCGCCACCATGGGCCGGCGCGTGTTGCCGAGCCCGCCGTAGTAGTTGCCCAGGGCCTCCAGGCCGATGGCGGCGCCGCCCGACCAGAGCCGGATGGTGAGGTAGTCCACCATGAGCGCCTGCACGTCGGGGGCGAGGTCGAGCCGCGCGAGCGCCCAGCCCACCCCCGGGATGGCCACCACGCCGACCACCTGGGTGGCCGCAGCCACCGCCAGGCCGTACCAGCCGTAGCGGCGCGCCCCGGCCGCGTCCCGCATGCCGAAGAGCTGCGAGGAGAACGAGGAGACGATGAACACCACGCCCATGGGCAGGATGAAGAGCGAGAAGGTGTTCATGGCGCCGGTGGTGGTGGCGGCCAGCGCGGCGGCGCCCAGGTGGGCCACCATGACGGCGTCGGAGACACCCACCACCACCTGCGAGGAGCGCGAGACCACGATGGGCCAGGCCAGCGAGAGGAGCGCGCGAAGGCCCGGGCGCCGCGCCACGGCGGGGCCCGCAGCGCCCGGCGCTGCGCTCACGGCGGCACCCTCCGCTCGACGACCGGCGGGCGGGTGCTCACAGGGTGAGCTCCATGTAGACCACGCCCGGCAGCGGGTTCGGGTAGTAGGCCGGGATCTCCCGGAAGCCCAGGCTGGCGTAGAGGGCGCGCGCCGCCGTCATCCAGGTGAGCGTGTCGAGCCGCACCAGCCGGTAGCCCTCGGCGCGGGCGGCCTCGAGGAGCGCCGCCGCCACCGCGCGGGCCACGCCGCGGCCGCGGTGCGCCGGGCGCGTCCACATGCGCTTCAGCTCGGCCACGCCGGGGCCGATGGCGCGCAGCGCGCCGCAGCCGGCCAGCGCCTCGCCGTCGAAGGCCAGCAGCAGGCGGCCGGCCGGGGAGGCGTAGCCGCCCGGCAGCGCGGCCAGCTCGGCCTCGAACCCCTGGAAGCAGAGGTCCACCCCGATGGCCGCCTGGTACTCGCGAAAGAGGGCGCGCGCCGCGTCGAGCGCGGCCGCCCCCTTCGCCTCCTCGAGCCGGAGCATCAGATCACCTCCAGGTCGGCGGAGGAGACCCAGCCGGTCAGGCCGTTCGGGAGCTGCACGCGGGCCAGGTCGCCGCGCGCCTCCAGCACCTTCACGGCCGTCCCCTCGTGGAGCTCGAAGGCCGCCTTGAGCGTCCGCTGCGGCCCCTCGCGCACCGGCGACACCGGGACCACCACCACCGCGCCCGGGGTGCGGCGGTCGGCCGCCTTGCCGGCCAGCAGCGCGCCGGCGGCGATGGCCAGGACCGCGGCCAGCAACGACGCGGCGCCGAGCGGGCGGCGGAAGCGCCGGGTGGAGCGGCCGCGCAGCCAGAGGAGCGCCCAGAGGGCCACCCAGGCGACGCCGAAGAGCCCCACCGCCAGGCCGTCGGAGGTGCGCTCCACCAGCCGCGCCGAGAGCGGCGGGTCGGCGGCGCCCACCAGCCGGTCCACGTTGAGTGCGCGCGCCAGCTCCAGGTTGGCGCGCGCGTCGGCGTCGGAGGGGTCGAGCCGGAGGGCGCGCAGCCAGCTCGCCATGGCCTGGCCTCGGGCGCCGGCGCGAGCCAGCGCGTTGCCGAGGTTGAGGTGGAGGGCGCTCCCCTCCAGCCCCTCGTCGACCAGGGCGCGGTAGGCGCGAGCGGCCCCGTCGAAGTCGCCGGCCAGGTAGAGGGCGTTGGCGGCGTCGAGGCGGGCCTCGGGGGTCGCCGGGGCGCCCCTCGACTCCGCGCCTGCGGCGCTACGCTCGGGGCGACCGGAGTCTGGGGGTGCGGCGGGACTGGCCGCCAGCAGGAGCGTCAGGAGCAGGGCGGTCACGCGCCACCTCCGGCCCCAACCCCGCGCCAGTGGGCCTCCTCGAGCAGCTCCATGGCCCGGCCGGCCAGCGCCAGCGCCTCCTCGCGGGAGGTGGCGCCGCCGAAGCGGCCGGCGTCGCAGGCGTCGAGCGCCGTGGCCAGGGCCCGCACCGCCGGCGGGTGGGCCCCGGCCCCGGCGAGCACGCGGGCCAGCTCGTCGCGCGTCAGGCCGGCGGCCGGACCGCCCAGCTTGTCGGCGCAGTAGCCGGTGAGGGAGCGCTCCACCTCGGCGTAGAAGGGGGCGGCCTCGGCGCGCTCGGCCAGCCTGGACGCGGTTGCGAGCCGCCGCCTGGCCACGCGGCCGGCCAGCCGGAGCCGCCGCGCCCCGCCGTCGGCGGCGTGCGCCTCGCGCAGCCGGTCCCACCCGGTGAGCGCCGCGAAGAGGGCCACCGGCGCGCCGAGGAGCAGCCAGAACGGCCACCCTTGCCAGGGCGGCGCGCCGCGCCGCGCCACCGGCCCGGTGCTGCGGATGGGGCGCAGGCCGCCGCCGAGCGCGTTCTGGCCGGGCGCGGTCGCCGCGGAGGGTGCGGTGGGGGCGGCCGGCAGCACCTCCAGCGTGAGCGCCGCGGTCTCCTGCACCCGGTAGGCACCGGTCCTGGGGTCGAAGGTGGGCCAGCGAATGGCCGGCACGGTGAAGGTCCCGGCCCGGTCCGGCACCAGCACCGTCTCCACCACGCGGGCGCCGGCGATGCGCGAGCCCTTGGGCGCCAGCTTGTCGCTCGAGGTCGGGGTGAAGGCGCGCAGCCCGGCCACCGCCGGCACCGCCGGCAGCGACCAGGCCTTCACGTTCCCATCGCCCTGGGCGGTGAGCCTGAGGGTGACCGGCTGGCCCACCGCCGCCGCCCTGTCGGAGAGGGTCGCGGAGAAGGACATGCTGCCCACGTTGACGCTGTCGAAGCCGGCCGGCGCGCCGGCGGGGAGCGGCTTGACGGTGATCCTGGCCGGCTCGCTGCGCCGGGTGACCCGGCGCACGTCGGGGAAGGGGTCGAAGGGATCGTCGGCGCCCACCCGCACCACCGCCGAGAGCTGGAAGCTCTCCAGGTCCAGCGCGCCCGCGCGGGTGGGGAAGAGCGCCAGTCTCTGGACGGCGTAGGCGCGCAGCGGCAGCCCGTTCACCTTGCGGATCTGGAAGGTGAGCGGCTGCGGCGACTCGAGCTGCTCCGACCAGAAGCCGTCGTAGAGCGGTGGCTGGTAGCCGCTGTAGTCCACCAGGCCCACCGGCGAGAGGAGCACCACGGCGGCGGTGAGCTGCTCGCCCAGGAACACCTCGGTCCGGTCGAGCTCCACCCGGAGCACCAGGTCCTTCTCCCAGCCGTGCCAGGCGCGGCTGCCGCCCCCGAAGCCGCCGGGCGGGCCGATGCG
>JANNKC010000005.1:0-2226 GCA_031396105.1 Anaeromyxobacter sp. | reverse complement strand
GAGCTCGATCACGTGGTGCCGCTGGCCCTCGGCGGTCCGACCACCGTCTCCGGACTTCGCTGTGCTTGCAGGATCCACAACAGGTACGCTGCTGAACTCGCCCTGGGCGCCGCGGTGATGGCGGCACCACGGCGGCTGCGCAGGCGCGCGAGGTGACCCGGAGCGGGCGCCCGATCGAGCGGCGGCCCGCAAGCCCGGACCGCAGGAATCACTCGCCAGTCGGCGTCTCCAGGCGCCGCCAGCCATGACGCGAAGCGTCTATCGCGGAGTCAAGGCCACGACCCCGCCCAGACGATATCGACGTCGAGCCGCCACCCGTCCCGCCGCGAATGGCGCTAGCATGGCTCCCCCTATGGCGTGGAACGTACTGCTCGTCGAGGCCGAGGCGTCCCTCGCGGAGGAGATCCGGCAGGCCTTCGGCCCGGCCGGCTTCCAGGTGGCAACCGTCGAGGCCGGCGAGCCCGCGGTGGAGCGCTGCCGCGCCGCCCCGCCCGACCTCATCCTGCTCTCCGCCGAGCTGCCGGACATGAGCGGCTTCTCGGTGTGCAATCGGCTGAAGCGGGCCCACCCGTCCACGCCGCTCATCCTCTACACGCGCGAGGCGGCCGCCGGGGCCATCGAGGCGCACCGGGCCAGTCGCGGCAAGGCCGACGCCTACCTGCGCGCGCCCTTCGACCTGGCCGATCTCATGGGGCGGGCGGCCCACCTGCTCCACGGCGACAGCCCGGGGCTCACCCCGCCGCCCGCCGCGGTGGCCTCCCCCGGGCGCCCCGCGTCCGTGCAGGCCCCGGCCCTGGCCGCCCCGGCCGCACCCGGCCCCGCTCCGCAGCCGGCCTCGCCCGCCGGGCCGCCCCAGCGTCAGACCGCGCCCGGCCTCCCCCGCCCCAACCCACCGCCCCGCTCGGCGCCGGCCCAGCCACCGCCCCCCGCGGCCCCGTCCCGGGCTGCCGGCGCCCGCGCCGAGGAGCTCCTGGCCGAGTGGCCGCGCGACCCGGCCCCGCCCAAGGGGACGCCGGAGGAGAAGCTCGAGTACTTCCGCGAGCGGCTGCGGGCCCGCGACGCCTTCCTGGCCCGGCTCCGCGAGGCGCTCGGCCAGGTCACGGGGGAGGCTGGCGCGCTCGCCGCGGACGGCGATCAGCTGCGCGACGCGCTGGTCGCCGCCCGCGCCCACGGCGCGGCCCTGGAGGATCGGCTCGCCGAGGCGAGCGCGCGCGCCGAGGCCAGCGCCGCCGAGGCGTCCCGGCAGGCGGCCGACGGCTCGGCCCGCCAGGCCGAGCTCACCCGGCAGCTCGCCGACGTGGACGCCACCCGCCAGTCCCTCTCCGACGTCCTCTCCGAGACCATGCAGGAGCAGGAGCGGGCCGAGCAGCAGTGGACCGCCCGCGTCGCCGCCGCCGACCAGGCCCGCGCCGAGGTGGAGGCGGCCTTCCTGGCCGCCCAGGAGGGACACGTCAGGGAGCTGTCCGCCATCGCCGCCGATCGCTCGGACGAGCGGGCCGCGGCCGACCAGGCCCGCGCCGAGCTGGAGGCCGCCCACGGCCAGTCGCTGGCCCAGCTGGACGGCGAGCGGAGCGCGGACCGGGCCGCGGCGGACGAGGCCGCGGCCGCGGCCGGCGGGCGCATCGCCGACCTGGAGGCCGTGCGCGACCAGCTCACCGCGGCGCGGGACGGCGTGGCTGCGGCGCGCGACGCCCTGGCCGCCGACCTGGCCGGCCTGAAGCAGCAGCTGGCCGCGCAGGAGCAGTCGGCGGCCGAGGCGGCGCGGCGAGCCGAGGAGGCGCAGCGGGACCTGGAGGCCCGGCTCCTGGAGACCGAGGGGCGTGCCCAGGTGACGGCCGGCGACCTGGCCGACGCCACGGCGCGCGGCGACGGGCTGGCGGCCGACCTCACCCGCACCGAGGCGGCTCGCGCCGAGCTGGAGGGCGCGCTGGCGCAGGCCAGGCGCGACCTGGCCGGCCTCACCGAGCGGGCCGGCTCCGCGGAGGCGCTGCTGGCGGCGCGGGAGCAGGAGCTGGACCTCGAGCGCGCCCACGCGGCGGAGCTGGCGGGGACGGTCGAGGCGGGGCGCGCCACCGAGGCGGGCGCGCGCGGCGACCTGGCCCGGACCGACCGATCCTGTTCCGCGAGTTCGCGCTGACGATCGATCTCGACCGGGCGCTCCCCGAAACGCCGGCGTCCGAAGAGGCGATCTCCTGGCAGATCCAGCCGATGACGCCGGTCGTTTCG
>JANNKC010000443.1:0-3453 GCA_031396105.1 Anaeromyxobacter sp. | reverse complement strand
ACGGCGGGAAGGAGGGCACCGGCTTCGTCTTCGACGACTACGACCCGCGCGCCATGCTGGCCGGCCTTCGCCGCGCCAAGGAGGCCTTCCGCGACAAGCGGGCCTGGAACGCGCTCCTGAAGCGCGGCATGGCGCAGGACTACTCCTGGCCGCGGAGCGCGGCGCGGTACGAGGCGCTCTACGACGGGCTGCTGCAGTAGCGCCCGCCGTTCGGCGGCCTGGACGTCGCGGTACCGGTCGCCCCGAGCGTAGGGCCGGCGGCGCCGGCCCGGAGTCGAGGGGCGCTCGCGCCGGCGGCCTAGAACAGTCCAGGGACGTGGCGCTGGGCCAGCGACGGCTCGAGCGGCTCCGGGAAGGCGGCCAGCGGGGCGCGCCGCGCCAGCGGTGCGGCGGGCCGCGGGATGGGGCCGCCCGGGCAGGCGCCGTCGGCGATCCACTGGAAGTACTCGGGCAAACGATCCGGTTCGGGTGGTACCCGTATCTTCCAGGCGAAGTGGAAGGGGGTGTCCAGTGGAAGGCGCTCGGGCCCTACCGCGTGGCCGGCCGCGCCAGGGCACCCGACCTCCTGGAGAGCTCGGTGGACGGAGTCGGCGCCTTCACCGCATGGGCCTACCAGCCCCTCTCCCGCCCCGAGGTCGAGGGCCCAGGCTGTGATGCCGAGAAGCCGTTCTACACGGTCGACCACCAGGCTGAACGCTCGACGGGCTACGTCAACTTCACCTCTTCGATGTGGGCCGTCTCGAGGTTCGAGGTGACCAACGGCCTCGTGAAGGCCGGCGGAATCCTCGACACCAACAAGACCTGCTACCGGTACGAGGACGCGATGCTCAACGTCCGCGGCCGCGGCTTCCAGGGGTTCAAGAAGGTCGTCTCCGAGGAGCGGCTCACCGTGGCGAAGGGTGAGGCACAGAACGTGGCCGACCCCATGACCTGCGGGGAACTGCGCAATGAGGCGTGCTACCCGAGGACGTGCGGGAACCTGGGCAATGAAGAGTGCAGCCCTAACAACCTCCGCACCACGACCGAGTTCAACCAGGAGTTTCCCTTCACCAACACCGTGAGGAAGGTGGCCCTCGAGGGCGCCGTGGACGGAAAGAAGCTCGGCGAGACCGTGAGTTGGCTGCACGCGGTGCAGTCGGTCACTGGCGTCGACGATGCCGGCGCGGCCGGTGGCTACGGGGCCCTTCCACCTGGAGTGCTGGCGACCCCGCTCGACTGGAAGCCCCTGGCCTCCCGAACATCAGCGGGGAGTACGCGCAGGCGCCTGGGGTTGTGCGCCAATGTGAGGTGCGCGTTTCGTTGCGTATCTAGTTGCTATGACCGGAATAACGCCCGTTATGGCGATATGTTGCGTGACACAGCGCGCAGATGTATCGTTGCGTGATGGCTACCGTCGATGACCTCCTTCGGGTGCTACGTGACAGGCCGGGCATGGCTGCGGCCGACCTGGGACAGCGGTTGGGGATCTCTCCGTCCCGCATGTCTCGCCTCGTTGCGGAGGCCGGTGACTCCGTTGGCCGGTTCGGGCGGTCTCGCGCGACGAGATACGCGCTGGCGCGAAGGGTGCCCGATGTCGGCGTCGACACGCCGATCTATGAGGTCGGCGAAGACGGCACTCCGGTGGAGGCCGGGCGCCTGGCGTTCGTTCAGCCAGCAGGGTTCTGGCTGGAGTACGGCGGGGTGGAGGACTACCGGCCGTACTTGCCCATCTTCCTGAAGGAGTGCGGGCCGAGCGGCTTCCTGGGACGCAGCTTCGCGGCTCGGTTTCCTGAGTTGAAGTTGCCGGGTCGGCTGGAGTCATGGCGAGCCGAGGATCACGTGCGGGCCGCCGCTCTTCGCGGCGAGGACGCCATCGGCAACCTCGTGGTCGGAACCGAGTCCATGACGCGCTTTCTGCATCTGGAGGCGCGGGAGGTTGCCGAGCGCGAGTACCCGTCGATGGCACTGGGGGCATCAACGAACCCGTGGAACACCTCCGCTGGCGGGGAGCGCCCCAAGTTCACGGCCTTTCGGGAAGGGGCCCATGTGCTGGTGAAGTTCGCGCTACCCGGGGACAGCCCCGAGGAGCAGCGCTGGCGTGATCTTCTCGTGTGCGAGCACCTGGCGCTGCAAGTCCTCCGGAAGTCCGGCATCGCGGCGGCGAGGTCTCGCTGCGTCGACATTCAGGGTTTCCGCTTCCTGGAGGTCGCACGGTTTGATCGAGTCGGGGAACGTGGGCGAATCGGGGTGCGTAGTCTGGAGGCCGTCAAGGTGGAGGCGATGGTGTCGCTCGGTACCTGGACGGAGGCCGCGAATGCGCTCTCCGTCGGCGTGCGCCCGCAGATCAGCGAGCAGGATGCCAGCCGTGTCCGTTGGCTCGAGGCCTTCGGCGGGTTGACGGCGAACACGGATCGACATGACGGCAACTTGAGCTTTCTCCGAGACAAGGAAGGCAGGTTGTCGCTCGCGCCGGCCTACGACATGGCTCCGATGTCGCTCGCGCCTGTGAGCGCGGGGGTCGTCGACAGCTCGTGGGTTCCGGAGCGGCCCTTGCCCAGTGCGATGAGCGAGTGGCAGAGCGCACAGCCGGCGGCCTTGCGATTCTGGAACCTGGTGGCGCGCGACCGGCGGATCGCGCCGCCTCTTCGGCAGCGAGCCCGCCGCGAATGGGAGGCCGTCCGGCGCCTCGGAGCCACGCTGTTCCCTGGGATGCGCGGGCGCGGTGGGCCCGAGCGCTAGTACAACCCTGGGATGTGGCGCTGGGCCAGCGAGGGCTCTGGCGGCTCGGGGAAGGCAGCTACCGCGGCGCGCCGCGCCAGCGTTGCGGCGGCCGGCGGGATGGGGCCGCCCGGGCAGGTGCCGCTGGCGATCCACTGGAGCGCCGCGGCGGTCGAGGCCTCGGCAGGGTCGCTGGTGCGGTGGGTCAGGTCGTCCGGGGCGGCACAGGAGGAGCCGAGGAAGCCCACGTCCGGCAGCCCCTGGAAGTACTCGGCCGTGGCGTCCCGGTTGGCGAGCTGGAAGGCGAGCAGGAAGAGGAGCGACGGGCAGTCCGGGCCGGCGAAGCCGAACTGGCCCACCGGCTTGCCGAAGGTGCGCTCGCCCACCACGGCCACGCTGGAGCCCAGGTAGGGCAGGAGCGCGAAGACCATGAGCTCGGAGGCCGAGGCGCTGCCCTCGGTCACGATGAAGGCCACCCGGGCCGGGGCGACGGCGCTGACCTCGGCCCCGAAGCGGTAGGTCTCCCGCTGGGCGGCCTGCTGGGTGTTGAACAGGAGCTCGAACTGCAGGTCGCCCGGGGTGGTCGCGTCGCCCGCATGGCCAGCGCCCATGAGGTCCAGGAAGACGGTGGCCACGTCGAGCAGCCCGCCGCCGTTGTAGCGCAGGTCCACGATGAGGTCGGTGACCCCCTTCGCCTTGAAGTCGGCGAAGGCCTGGCGAAGCAGCGGCACCGCGGGGTTGATGAAGGTGCGCAGC
>JANNKC010000237.1:0-6677 GCA_031396105.1 Anaeromyxobacter sp. | reverse complement strand
GGGTCCTCTGGCGCGGGCGGCACGGCCTCGAACCAGCTCGCGGCGGGATCGTCCTGCGGCCCGGCGGCCACGCCGGCCACGTCGGCGGCGAACGGCTGGAGCTCCGGCTCGGCGGGGGGCGCGAGCCCCCCCTCGGCCGTGAAGTCCGCCGGGCCGGGTCCGGCGTACGGCACCTCCGGCACCGGCTGGGACGGCACGACCTCGGGCGGCGCCACCTCGAAGAGCGCGTCGAGGCCGGCGGCCGCCTCGGCGGCGGCCGGGCCAGGCTCCAGGGATGGGGCGCGGCGCAGCTCGTCGGCTCGCGCTCTCAGCGCCTCGGCGGCGGCGCGGCGCGCCTGGGCCGGATCGGAGGGGCGAGCACGCCGCTCGAGCGGCCCGGGCAGGACGATGGGTTGGCCGCGCCGCTCGAAGGCCGGGCGAGAAACCGGGCCGGCCACCTGGGGCTGGGCGGGAGCGGCCGCCGGGGGCGCCGGCGCGGAGCGGCGCCGCGCCAGGAGCACCTGCACCTGCTCCGCCAGCGCGGCGGGGTCGATGGGGCGCGGGAGCTGGACCGCGTGGGCGGGCGCGTCGGGGGCGGTCCCGAGCACGATGAGCGGCAGGCCGCGGGTGGCCTCGTCCTCCTCGAGCCGGCGTGTCATGGCGATGGCCTCGCCGCCCTCGCAGGTGGCGCCCACCAGCAAGAGGTCGGCGGGGCGCTGCGCCAGCGCGGCCAGCGCGTCGGCGGCGTTGGTGGCGAGCACCGGCGCCAGGCTGGCGCGAGCCAGCACGCGCTTGACGGCCGAGATCTCGGCGATGTCGTCGTCGACCAGGAGGAGGCGTGCCACGCGCCCGCGATGATGGATCGGGGCCACTGGTGCAGCAAGATCGCGCACGCACGGCGGGTTTCTCCCACCCGATATCGGCCGCTACATCATCGAGTAGGGATCCATGTCGAAGCGGATGGCCGCGCCGCCCGGCGGCCGGTGGGCCACGCGGGCCAGCGCGCGGTGCACCTTCATGAGCGAGGCGTGGTCCGGAGCGCGCAAGAGCAGGTGCCAGCGGCTCTTCCCGCGGATCCGCTCGATGGCGGCCGGGGCCGGACCGATGAGCGCCACCCCCGGCCCCAGGGCCGGCCGGGCCGCGTGGGCCAGCGCCTCGGCGGTGCGGCGCGCCCCCTCCTCCGAGCCCTCCACCCGCACCGCCAGCAGCCGGGCGTAGGGCGGGTAGTGCAGGGCCTGGCGGCGCAGCAGCTCCTCCTCGGCGAAGCCGGCGTAGTCGTGGGCCACCGCCCGGGCGATGGCCGGGGAGCGCGGGTTGAAGGTCTGGATGATGACGCGCCCCGCGTCGGCGCCGCGCCCGGCCCGCCCCCCGACCTGCGCCAGGAGCTGGAAGGTCCGCTCGGCGGCGCGGAAGTCGGGGAGGGCCAGCGCCGTGTCGGCCAGCACCACCCCCACCAGCGTGACGCCGGGGAAGTCGTGCCCCTTGGTCACCATCTGCGTGCCCACCAGCACGTCCACCTCGCGCCGGGCGAAGCGGGCCAGCACGCCGGCGGTGTCGTCCGCGGTGGTCACCGTGTCGCGGTCGAGCCGGGCCACGCGGGCCCTGGGCAGCAGCCCCTTCACCGCCTCCTCCACCTGCTCGGTGCCCACGCCGATGCCGAAGCGCAGCCCCCCGCAGGCCGGGCAGAGGCCGTTCATGGGCTCGCTCCGGCCGCAGTAGTGGCAGAGCAGCAGGCCGCGCCGCGCGTGGTGGGTCTGCGAGACGGAGCAGTCGGGGCAGCGGGCCTCGGCGCCGCAGGCCTCGCAGAGCACCAGCGACTGGTAGCCGCGCCGGTTGAGGAAGAGGATGGCCTGCTGCCCGGCCAGCAGCGTCTGGTCGAGCGCCGCGACCAGCGGCGGGGAGAGCAGCCCCGGGGCCGGCGCCCGCCCGCCGCGCCGCGCGCCCGTGAGGTTCACCAGCTCCACCGCCGGCATGGGCCGGTCGTCCACCCGCACCGGCAGGGAGAGGGTGCGGTAGCGGCCGCGCCGGGCGTTCTCCAGGGTCTCCAGCGAGGGGGTGGCCGAGCCCAGGATGACCACCGCGTCCTCCAGCCGCGCCCGCACCACCGCCAGGTCGCGCGCGTGGTAGGCCGGCCCGTCCTCCTGCTTGAAGCTCGCCTCGTGCTCCTCGTCCACCACGATGATGGCCAGCTCCTCCACGGGGGCGAAGATGGCGCTGCGCACGCCCACGCAGATGCGGGCCTCGCCCCGCCGCAGCCGCAGCCACTCGGCGTGGCGCTCGGCGTCCGAGAGGCCCGAGTGGAGCAGCGCCACCTCGTCGCCGAAGCGGGCGCGAAAGCGGCCGGAGAGCTGGGGGGTGAGCGCGATCTCCGGCACCAGCACCAGCGCCCCCTTGCCGGCGGCGCGGGCCTGCGCGATGGCCCGCAGGTAGACCTCGGTCTTGCCCGAGCCGGTGACGCCGTGGAGCAGGAAGGGGGTGAAGGCGCCGAAGGCCCGCGTGATCTCACCGAGCGCCCGCTCCTGGTCGGCGGTGAGGGTGACGGTGCGGTCGGCCGTCTCGAGCACGCCGCTCCCGGTCACCGGGGTCTCGGCGTCCAGGACCACCAGGCCGCGCCTGGCCAGCGCGGTGAGGGCGGCCCGCCCGGCCGGGAAGGCGGCCCTGAGCTCCTCGAGCGGGATGCGGCCGCGCGCCAGCAGGTAGTCCAGCACCGCCCGCTGGGCCCGGGCGCGCGTCAGGAGCCCCATCGAGTCGGCGGCCCCGGGAGCGGGCGCCGCGAACTCCACCTGGCGGCGCGCCGGCGCCTCGGCCCCGCCGCGGGTGTTGAGGCCGGGCGGGAGCGCGGCGCGGAGCAGCTCGCCCGGCGGCACCAGGTAGTAGGCCTCGGCCCAGCGCAAGAGCTCGACGAGCCGGGGCGTGAAGGGCGGGAAGGCGTCGAGCACCTGCACCACGTCGCGCAGCTCGAAGCCCGCCGGCGGCGCGGTGGGGAAGCCCACCACGTAGCCGGTGGCCCGCTTGCTCTTGCCGAAGGGGACGGCCACGCGCTGGCCCAGCGCCACCTCCCCGGCGAGATGGGTCGGCACACGGTAGGTGAAGGTGCCGCGGACCGCGGCGGCGACGGCGACCTCGACGAGCACGGCGCGGAGTGTAGCAGGCGGGGCGGACGGCGCCGCGACGTCCCGGCGAGGCTACGGGAACAGCGCCTCGGGCAGCCTGGGGTTGGCGCTGGCCTTCTCGGTGGTGAAGCGGAGCAGCAGCACGGCGCCGTCCCAGACCTCGACGGCGCGCGGGAACCAGTCGCCGCCGTTGGGCGAGGCCCAGTCGAGCAGGCGCACGTCGAGCCGCGCGCCGCCCTCCTGGGCGAGCAGGCGGAGCGGCATCCAGGTCTCCTTGTCGACGAAGGCCAGCGGCCGCGGGTCGGCCGCCTTGCCGCCCAGCACCAGGGCCAGCCGGCCGTTGAACCGCCCCAGCGTGGCCTCGTCGAGCTTCACGCCGCGTCGCACCAGGGCCTCGCCGAGCGCCCGCCCCTCGCCGCCGCCCGGGGAGGCGAGCAGGGCCGCCAGGGCGCGGACCAGCGCGGTGGCGGCCGGCGTGGCCTCCAGCCCGCCCTGGCCGCCGATCCGGTCGTCCCTCACGCTCGCGAAGGGGCGCTCGCCCTCCGCCGCGTCGGGCGGCTGGAGCTCGAGCCGCGCCTTTCCGGCCACCTTGACCAGGATTCGGGCGGGCAGCGAGAGGGAGGCGCCGCCGGAAGGGGCCAGGGCCCCGAGCCGGCCGAGCGCCGCGCCCCGCAGCTCCAGGGTGCCGGACGCCTCCAGCGAGGAGACCTCCAGCGCGGCGCGCTTCTCGGCGGCCTTCTTCACCACCGCGGCGGGCGGCAGCAGGTAGGCCGCGGCCGGGCAGGCCAGCGCCAGCGCCGCGGCGGCGCCGATTCCCCGCGCCAGGCTCACAGCAGCCTCTTCAGGTACTCCTTCAGTGGCCCGGCGATCTCCGGCCGCTTCATGGCGAAGGCGATGTTGGCCTTGAGGTAGCCGAGGCGGTCGCCAGCGTCGTAGCGCTCCCCTTCGAAGCGGTAGCCCAGCAGCCCCTCCTCCCTGGCCAGCATGGCCAGCGCGTCGGTGAGCTGGATCTCGCCGCCCACGCCCGGCGTGACCTGCTCCAGCAGCTCGAAGATGCGCGGTGGCAGCACGTAGCGGCCGATGACCGCCAGGTTGGAGGGCGGGTCCACCTTGGGCTTCTCCACCAGCCGCTCGATGCGGGTGGTGCGCGCGTCGAGCGCCGTGCCGGCGGCGATGCCGTACATGGAGGTCTCCTCCGGCGGCACCGCCATGAGCGCGATGGTCCCCTTGCCGTGGCGCTGGTAGCAGTCGGTGAGCTGGCGGGTGGCCGGCACCGCGCCGTCGATGATGTCGTCGCCCAGCATGACCACGAAGGGCTCGTCGCCCACCAGCGCCTTGGCGCAGAGCACGGCGTGGCCCAGCCCGAGCGGCTCCTGCTGCCGCACCGTCACCACGTTGGCCATGCGGGCGATGGCGCGCATCTGCTGCTTGAGCTCGTGCTTCCCGGAGCGCTCCAGGTTGGCCTCGAGCTCGGCCGCGATGTCGAAGTGGTCGACGATGGAGTCCTTGCCGCGGGCGCAGATGAGGATGATCTCGTGCACGCCGGCGGCCACCGCCTCCTCGACGATGTACTGGATCGACGGGGTGTCGACGATGGGGAGGAGCTCCTTGGGGACCGCCTTGGTGGCCGGCAGGAACCGGGTGCCGAGGCCGGCGGCGGGGATGACCGCTTTGCGGATGGGCTTCGCCATGGGAGCGCACGATACCACCACTCTTTTGCGCCCGGGCCCGCGCGCCGCTATCGTCGGGCCGTGCCCGTCCGCCTCCTGCTCGCCACGCTCGCCGTCCTCGCCGCCGCCCCCACGCTCGCCGTCGATCCCGTGAAAGGCGGCGGCCTGGCGGACTTCACCGGCCCGCGCGCCCTGGCGCTGGGCGGGGCCACCGGCGTGATCTCCGGAAACGACGGCCTCTTCGTCAACCCGGGCGCCGTGGCGGCCCGCAAGCGGTACTCGGTCGAGACGATCTTCGGCGTGGACCGTCGCGGCGGCACCAACGCCGGCCAGTACGCCGGCAGCTCGGTGGTGGACGCCATCTCGTCACCGGTGGCCGCCTCCTTCGCCTGGATCCGCCCGCTGGAGGGGTTCCAGGGCGGCAACCTCTTCGTGGCCGGCCTGGCCGGCTCGGTGGCCAGCCGCCTCTACCTGGGCGCCCAGGCCCGCTACTTCTCGCTCCGCCAGGATCCAGAGGTGCCGGGCGGGGCCCTCGAGCGCATCAGCGTGGTCACCGCCGACGCCGGGCTCTTCTGGGAGGTGAGCGACTACATCACCCTCGGTGTCTCCGGCTTCAACCTGGTTCCCACCGGCCACGAGCGGGCTCTGCCGCGCTCGGCGGGGGCGGGCCTGGCGCTCGGCAGCGACACCAGCGTGAAGCTGACGCTCGACTGGCGCGCCGACTTCGACCGCGTCAAGGACCAGGTCACCCAGAAGGCCAGGACCACCAACCGCTTCGGCGCCGGCGTCGAGGTGCTGCTCGGCAACATGCTGCCGCTGCGCGCCGGGTACCTGGTGGACGAGACGCTGGGCACCTCCTGGTGGTGCGCCGGCGCCGGGCTCATCACGCCCAACGGCGTGGCCGTCGACCTGGGCTACCGGCAGTCGCTGGAGGACCCCAACGTGCGCGTCATCGCGGTGGCCTTCAAGCTGCACTACCTGCAGCTGTAGCGTCCGAGCTACGGCGCCGGCTCGGAGAAGACGTCGGGTATCGCCGCCGGCTCGCCGGGGTTGAGGGCGCTCCAGACCTCGAGCAGCTTCGCCACGGCGCGCCGCCCCGGCTCGCCGAGCCCGTGCGAGTACCCGTTCACGTAGAGCTCGACGTGCTGGCGCATGACCGCCTCGTCCAGCGCCTGGGCGTGGCGGCGCACGTAGCCGGAGAGCGCCGGGCGGCCCGCCTCGGCGTGCTCCAGGCTCAGGCGGATGAGCTGGTCGACGCGGCGGCGCACGGCGGGGTCGAGGCTGCGGCGCGCCACGATGCCGCCCAGCGGGACGGGCGCGCCGGTGACCCGCTCCCAGTGCTCTCCGAGGTCGAGGAGCTTCACCAGCCCCCGCTGCGCGTAGGTGAAGCGGCTCTCGTGGATGATGACGCCGGCGTCCACCTCGCCTTCGACGACCGCCCCCTCGATCTCCGAGAAGACGCGGAACGCCTTGTGGGCCGCGGCGGGGAAGGCCAGCGAGAAGAGCAGGTGGGCGGTGGTGTCGCGGCCGGGGATGGCCACCCGCGCGGAGGCCGGGTCGAAGGCGGCGGCGCCGGGGCGCGCCACCAGGAGCGGCCCCACCCCCAGGCCGAGCGCGCCGCCGGCCTCCAGGAGCGCGTAGCGGCCGGCCACCCGCGGCAGCACCCCGTAGCTGATCTTCGTGAGGTCGAGCCTCCCCTCGAGCGCCCACTCGTTGAGCGTCTGCACGTCCTGGTGGACCACGTCGAAGCGGAGATCCCCGGTGTCGACGAGCCCGTTGACGAGGGCGTCGAAGATGAAGGTGTCGTTGGGGCAGGGGCTGATGCCGAGGGTCAGGCGCATGGCGGATCCAGAGGGGGCGCAGCATACCGCGGCGCGCTCGCTCGCCGTCGGGGTCGGGGTCTCCCTCGACTCCG
>JANNKC010000416.1:0-16686 GCA_031396105.1 Anaeromyxobacter sp. | reverse complement strand
GGACGAGTTGATGATGATCACCCGGTCCGGCGTCTTGATCCGGGTTCCGGTCGACGGAATCCGGGTCATCGGCCGCAACACCCAGGGTGTCCGGGTCATGAACCTCGACGACGGGGACAGCATCATGGGCGTGTGCTCAAGGTGCGTTGCACATTGTCAGGCAATTGGCTGACGAACGGCAGGGCCAGCGCCGCCGCCAACACTCCCATGAGAAGCAACACGGGCAGGACATGAGTTCGAACGAGGCCTTCGCGCGCCCGCGCCCAGGAGGGCCGCCGCCAGCAGCGCCGCCGCGCTCCGCCAGCGCCGCCCGGCCTGCCGCGCCACCAGCAGCGCCGCCAGCGCCCCCACCGCCACCGCCAGGGCCACCGTCTCCCACCGGAAGAGGAGGAGCCGCGCGTCGAGCCGGAGCGCCTCGTCGTAGAGCGGGCCCGGCCAGACGCCCAGGAGGTGATCCAGCGCGAAGGCGGCCGGTCCGCGCCAGGCCTGGAGCAGCGTGGCGCCGAGCGACGCGAGCACCGCGCCCAGGACCGTGAGGACCGTGGGGAGCGCCCGGCCGCCGAAGCGCCAGCCCGCGGCGGTGGCGAGCGCGGCGGCGAGCCAGGCGGAGGGGAGGGCGAGCACGGGGAAGAAGGCGGCGCCGAAGAGCGCGCTGCACGGGCCGAGGGCGGCCCGCGCGGCGGTGGCGGCGAGGAGGACGCCGAGGAGGGCGGTGACGGCGAGCGCCGCGGCCAGGGCGGCCACCCCGGGGGAGCCCGGCGCCCGGGCCCGCTCCGTCCGGGTGGCGGCGAGCCCCAGCGGGACGGCCAGCGCCACGCCGAGCCAGGCGCCCAGGAGGCCGAGCTCGAAGCCGGGCACGTCGAGGAGCGGCACCAGGCCGCCGAGCGCCCCGAGGAGCGCCAGGCCGCCGGCCGCGACCAGGGCGGCGCGGCGGCGCAGCAGGGCGGCGGCGAGGTGGAGGGTGGGGTAGGTCACGGTGAGCCGGCGTGCAATGACGGGCATCCTATCGCCCCGCCGCGGCGCGCGTTACCATGCGGGCCCCATGTCAGAGGACCACCGCGAGCACGCTCGAGCGCCCATCGAGCTCAAGGTCGACTACAAGAAGCTCAACAGCTTCTTCGCCGACTACACCAAGAACATCTCCAAGGGCGGCACCTTCATCAAGACGCGCAAGACGCTCCCGGTGGGGACGCGCTTCCTCTTCCGCCTCTCCGTGCCCGGCCGCGCCTCGCCCTTCGAGCTGAACGGCGACGTGGTCCACGCCACCGCCACCGGCGACGAGCCCGGCATGGGCATCCGCTTCGTCTGGGCCGACGAGCTGGAGCGCATCGAGTTCGAGCGGGTGGTGGAGCAGCTCATGGAGCAGAGCCTGGGCCCGCACGTCACCTACAACCTGCTCAAGCACGGCCAGGAGAAGTAGCCGGCTCGCGCTAGTAGCGCGGCACGTTCTCCAGCCGCACCCGCGCCCCGGCCTCCACGCCGTGGCGCTCCGCCCAGCCGCCTGCCACCTCCAGCACGAAGCGGGCTCGAACCTCCGGCCCCGGACCGCGCGGCGTGAGCGTGAGCGGCTCGGCCTGCCGCACCAGCCCCGCCACCACCCCCGCCTCGTCGATGAAGAGCATGTCGAGCGGGATGAGGGTGTTCCTCATCCAGAAGCTGCGGGGCGCCTCCTCGGCGAAGACGAAGAGCATGCCGGCGTCCTCGGCCAGCTCGCGCCGGTACATCAGGCCGCGCTCGTGCTCGGCGTCGGTGCGGGCCAGCTCCACCGTCACGGCGTGCCGCCCCCCGGCGGCGGTCTCCACCACCACGCGCGGTGCGGGCGGGCGGGGCGTCTCCGGCGCCTTGCCGGCGCAGGCCAGCAGCGCCAGGGCGAGGGGGAGGGGGGCGAGGCGGGCCGGCCGGAGCCTGGCCCCGCGGCGGGCCCGGTTCATCGGGGTACGGAGCAGTAGCTGGAGAACTGGATGTCGGCCAGGTACCTCTCGCGGATGACCGGGTCGAGCGAGGCGACGAAGGCCGGGTCGAGCACCATCTGGCGGCAGCCGAGGCCGGTCTCCGAGCGGAAGCAGTCCTGGTCGGAGACGCAGGGCTTGGAGCAGTAGCCGCACTCTCCGCCCGGGCACTCGTTGTAGCGGCCCTCCGGCACGGCGGGCGAGACGATGCACACCAGGTTGTCGCAGGTCGGGTTGCCGCTCTCCAGGTAATCGCCGGTGATGGTGTCGGGCGTGGGGTTGGCCTGGGCCAGCGGGTCGCGCGGCACGCGGCAGCGCTGCCCCACGTCGGGCGACTGGCAGCCGGCCAGCAGCGCGACGAGCGCGAGGGGCGCGAGCACCGGGGCGTGACGAGGCGGACGCATGGGGCCCGTCGATCGTTAGCACGGGCCGTGAGAGCGCAGCAAGGAAGGGCGGGGAGGTGCGGCGCAGGCGCACCTGTCGCCTCATTGCCCGCTCCCCGCCCAGGGGCTACGATGCCCAATCTCGAACGAGCTCGAATGCCGCCCCGCCTCCTCATCCCAGGCTTGATCCTGGCGCTCACCGCGCCCGCGGCCGCGCAGGAGCTGCCGGGGCTCGACCTGTCGGCGCCGCCGAGGCCCGCCGAGCAGCAGCGCGCGCCGCCCCCCACCGAGGTGCCGACCCTGTCGCTCGAGCCCGAGGCCAGGAAGCCGGCCGCCGCTCCGGAGGCCCCGAAGAGCGGCGCCATCTTCGGCGAGCGGGACGTGGCGCTGGGCGATCGGGTCAAGGCCGTGCAGCGCAAGGGCTTCCTCAAGCGCGGCCGCTTCGAGATCGCGCCCATCCTGGCGCTCAGCATCAACGACGCCTTCTACCAGAAGGTCGGCGGCGGCCTGCGGCTCGCCTACAGCCTGCAGGACAGCTTCGCCATCGCGGCGCGCGGCTCCTACTACACGCCGCTGCGCACCGACAACGTGCGGGAGGGCAAGCAGGCCTTCCAGAGCCAGCTGCTCACCTCGCAGCTCTACGGCCAGGCCATGCTGGACGGCGTCTGGTCGCCGGTCTACGGCAAGGCCTCCTTCCTGGCCGACGCCATCGTCCACTTCGACCTCTACCTCTCGGCCGGCTTCGGCCTGGTCTGGAGCGCCACCAGCGAGCCGCCGCGCAACGAGGGGCCGCACCCGGCCGCCGAGCTGGGCGGCGGCGTGCGCTTCTACCCGCGCGAGTGGATGGCCTTCGAGCTCGGCCTGATGGCCACCTTCTACCCGGACCAGCCCATCCTCTCGGTGCCGGCCACGATGCAGACGGTCTTCGTGGCCAACGTGGGCGTCAGCTTCTTCTTCCCCATGAGCTACGAGTACGTGCACCCACAGTGAAGGCCAGCACCGCCACCCGCGCCCTCCTGGCGGCGCTCCTGCTGGCCGCGGCCGCGCGGCCCGCGGCGGCGCGCGCCGGCAACAAGGCCGATGCCTTCGAAGGGAAGATCCAGCCCATCTCCGGCCAGCTCTTCCGCAAGGCCGGCCGGCTCGAGCTGACCCCGCTGGCGGTCCTCTCGGTCAACGACGCCTTCTTCAGCAAGTACTTCGGCGGCCTCAAGGCCACCTGGCACCTCACCGAGTTCTGGTCGGTCTCGGGCGCCTTCTCCGCCGGCGCCGCGGCGCGCACCGGCTCGGCCGTGGTCTGCCCGGTCAACCAGGGCTGCCACCCCACCAGCGACGCGGAGATGTTCCAGGTGCCCGGGCGGCTCCGCTCGGTGGCCGGGCTCGAGGTGGCCTGGGCCCCCATCTACGGCAAGCTCAACGTGCTGGCCGAGCGGGTGGCCCACTTCGACCTCTCGCTGGTGCTCGGCGCCGACCTGGTGGCCCATGACCAGGTGCTCTCGGCCGACGACGCCATCCGGCTCGGCCTGAAGCCCTCCACCACCCGCACCGTGGGCGGCCACGTCGGCCTGGGGGCGCGCTTCTTCCTCTCCGAGGCCGTGGCGCTGCGGCTCGAGGTCCGCGACCTGGTCTACCGGGTCACCGTGCCAAACCGCGCCGGCTCCGGCCTGGGGGCCGCCGACGTCCAGCACCAGCTCCTCACCGAGGTGGGCGTCTCGGTCTTCTTCCCCTTCACGGCGCGCGCCGGGCGGGCTCCATGATCCGCCGCGCCCTGCCGGCCCTGCTCCTGCTCGCGCTCGGCGCCCCGGCGCCGGCCCCGGCCCAGCTCGGCCTCGACCTGGGGCCCGCCAGGAAGAAGGTGGAGCCGAAGAACGCGCCCGCCAAGCCCGCCGCGCCGGCCAGGCCCAGGGCCGAGTCGAAGCCCGGCCTGGACCTCGCCCCGCTCGACCTGGGCGGCAAGGGCGACGTGAAGCCGCGCCTCGACGCCGGGAAGAAGCTGGTGGAGCAGAAGAAGTACCAGCAGGCGGCGCTGGCCTTCGACGAGGTGCTGCGCGAGCCCGGGCTGGCCGACGGCCACGACGAGGCTCGCTACCAGCTGGCCAAGACGCTGGCGCTCATGGGGCTGCACCACTCCGCCCTCACCTACCTCGACGAGATCCTGGCGCGCGGCCCCTCGCGCACCAGGTTCTTCCACAGCGCCCTGGAGTGGCTCTTCTACGTGGGCCAGAAGCTCGGCAACGAGCAGCCGGTGCTCACCCGCGTGGCCCGCCACGCCCGCGACGGCGTGCCGCCGGCCAACCAGGACCGGTTCCACTTCCTGCTCGCCAAGTACGAGTTCGAGCGCGGCCGGGCCCTCGAGGAGGCCGGGCAGGCCGACGAGGCGCGCGCCGCCTGGACCGAGGCGCGCCGGCTGGTGGCGCTGGTGCGCGCGGAGGCCGGCGGCGGACTTCAGCCCAGCTCGGCCGGCCAGGCGTTGCCCGACGACGCGGTCGACCTCTACGCCCGCGCCCAGTTCGTGGACGGCCTGGCGCTCTACGCGCTCCGCCAGGAGCAGCCGGCCACCGAGCGGTTCAAGGAGGTCATCCGGCTCACCAACCCGAAGAAGGGGCGCGCCGGCGATCCGGAGCTGCGCGAGCTCTCCTTCCTGCAGCTGGCCCGCATCCACTACCAGAACCGGCAGAACCGCTACGCCATCTTCTACTACGGCAAGATGCCCTGGGGCGGCGGCAGCTGGCTGGAGGGGCTGTGGGAGGCCTCCTACGCCCACTACCGCATCGGCGAGCACGAGAAGTCGCTGGGCAACCTGCTCACGCTGCAGTCGGCCTACTTCAAGGACGAGTACTTCCCGGAGTCCTGGGTCCTGAAGGCCATCATCTACTACGAGAACTGCCGCTACCCCGAGGCCACCACCGTCCTCAAGGACTTCACCGCCGTCTACGAGCCGCTCTACGACGAGCTGGTGGCCATCACCTCGCGCCCGGCCGCCCCGTCGGCCTTCCTGGAGCTGGCGGCCAGCCCCAAGGTGCAGAAGCTGGCCTACACCGACCAGCACATCCGCCGCCTCGCCGAGACCGCCAGGGAGATCGACGCCGAGGTGGACAAGGGGCTGGGCCGGCGCGACCAGGCCTTCCGCGGCTCGCCGCTGGGCAAGGCGCTGCAGGCGCGGCTCGCCAAGGAGAAGGGCCAGCTGGTCACCGAGGCCGGGCTGCGGGCGCGCGGCAAGCTGGAGTACGAGCGCGACCAGCTCCGCTCCATGCTGGCGCAGGCGCTGCGCATCGAGATCGAGGTCACCCGGCAGGAGCGCGAGGCGCTGGAGAGCTCTCTGGCGGCCGGCAGCCAGGTCGAGGTGGTGAAGAACCTGCGCTGGACCCACGCCGTCTCGGACGAGCACCTCTACTGGCCGTACGAAGGCGAGTTCTGGCGCGACGAGCTCGGGACCTACTCCTACACGCTCACCAAGGGCTGCAAGGATCGCCCGCCCAGGTCGGCGGCCCCGTAGCTCCGCCGCCCCGCAGCCCTCCGAAGGGAGGTCCCGTGACCAGCACCGCAGCCGGCCCCGCCGCGCTCGCCCTCGCAGTCCTCCTCTCCGCCGGCGCGGTCGCCGCCGCGGAGCCCAGGGCGGCGCCGGCCGGGGCGCTGGGCCAGAAGAGGAGCATCGGCCCCGACGCCTCGCTGGAGGGGTCGCTGGAAACGGCCAGGAAGCCGGCCGAGGGGCCGGCCGGGCCGGAGCTCAAGTTCGAGCAGTTCCGCGCCGGCATCGAGGTGAAGCTCTCCGACAAGCGGCGCGAGGAGATCGCCAGCCTCCGCAAGCTCATCAAGCTCTCCGGCTCGTCCGCCGCCGACCAGGACGTCCCCAGCTACTACTTCCGGCTGGCCGAGCTGCTCTGGGAGGAGTCGCAGTTCTTCTTCTTCGAGGCCAATCGCAAGGAGGGCGAGGCGCTCAAGCTCTCCAAGGGCGACCCCCGGCTGCCCCGGCTCATGGCCGAGAAGGCCGACGCCGAGGGGCAGTTCCGCGACCTGCAGCGGCAGGCGGTGGTGCTCTACAGGGCCATCATCGCCAAGTACTCGAAGTACGAGCGGCTCGACGAGGTGCTCTTCTTCCTGGCGCGCAACCTGATGATGCGGGACCGCAACGACCAGGAGGCCATGAAGGCCTACCGGGCGCTCATCCAGAGGTTTCCGGACTCGCCCTACCTGCCCGACGCCTGGATGGCCTTCGGCGAGTACTACTTCGACAAGGCCAACAAGGGCGAGCGCGCCGCCAACCTGAGAAAGGCGCTGGAGGCCTACACGAAGGCGGCCGGGTACAAGGAGAGCTCGGTCTACGGCTATGCGCTCTACAAGCAGGGCTGGGTCCAGTTCAACCTCGGCGACTTCGCCGCCGCCCTCGACCTCTTCCGCGGCGTGGTCTTCTTCGGCGAGCTGCCCACCTCCACCATCCCGGCCGACCGCAAGCTGGCGCTGGTGAGGGAGGCGCGCAAGGACTACGTCCGCACCTGGCCCCACGTGGGCAGCGCCGAGGCGGCCTTCGAGGACTTCCGCCGGGTGGGCGGCGAGGCCGGCGCCGGGGAGATGCTGAGGACCCTGGCCGACCTCTACTGGACCGACGGCAAGGACCGCGAGGCCATCCTGGTCTACCACCGGCTCATCCGGGAGAAGCCGCGCTCCCCCGACGCGCCCTTCGCCCAGTCGCGCATCGTCACCATGGCAGGGCGCCTGGGCAACAAGCCGCTGGCGGTGCAGCAGGCCCACGTCTTCGTGAAGGTGCTCGCCGACTTCGAGGCCTCGCCGGAGGGGCAGGACCCCAGGAACGCCAAGGCCACGGCCGACGCCCGCTCGGTGGCCGAGAACACGCTGCGCACGCTGGCCCTGCGCTACCACAACGAGTGGAAGAAGACCGACGACCAGGCGGTGGCCGGCTTCGCCACCAGCGTCTACACCGACTACCTGGCGGTCTTCGGGGAGAGCGCCTCGGCCTACGAGATGCGCTTCTATCACGCGGAGCTGCTCTACGCGCTGGCGCGCTTCGCCGAGGCGGGCGACGAGTACGACCGGGTCAGCGCGCTCGACCTGGCCGCCATGGAGGGCAAGTCCAGCCAGGCCCGCGCCGGCGTGACCGCCGGCAAGGCCGGCAAGTGGTTCGCCGACGCGCTGGAGGGAGCGCTCTTCGCCCACGAGGAGGCCTGCAAGGCGCTGCCGCCGCTGCCGGCCCAGGCCGGCCAGAAGAAGAAGATCCCGCTGGCGCCGGGGCGCGAGAAGCTGGTGAAGGCCTACCAGCGCTACGTGCGCTGGGCGCCGGACGGCAAGCTGGCCTCCAAGGCCGCCTTCCGGGCCGGCAAGCTCTACTACGACCACTTCACCTACGCCGAGGCCATCGACCTCTTCACCCGCGTGGCGCTGGATCACCCGGGCGGCGGCGAGGCCGAGTACGCCACCAACCTGGTGCTCGACGCGTACAACGAGCTGGCCGACTGGCGGAACCTGAACGGCTGGGCCAAGCGCTTCTACGCCAACGCGCCGCTGGTGGGCGCCCACCCCAAGCTCCGGGACGACCTGCCCCGCGTCATCGAGGAGAGCTCCTTCAAGATCATCGAGGAGCTGGAGAAGAAGAAGGACTGGGAGGCCGCCGCCGAGGCCTACCTCGCCTTCGTGCGCGACTGGCCGGCCTCGCGGCTGGGGGCCACCGCCCTCTACAACGCCTCGGTGGACCTCACCCGCGCCCACCGCGTGGACAAGGCCATGGAGGTGCGCGAGCTCCTCCTGCAGAAGTACCCGGCCGACCCGCTGGGGCCGCGCTGCCTCTACGACAACGCCGAGGGGTACGAGACCATCGCCGACTTCGAGCGGGCCGCCGACGCCTACGAGCGCTACTTCCGCGAGTGGAAGCGGCTGCGCGGCGCGCCCGCCCCGGCCCGCAAGGAGGCCCGGGCCAGGGAGCCCGCCGGCGCCGCCAAGGCCGCCGCGCCCGCGCCGGCCGCCCAGGGCTACCAGGAGAAGAAGGCCACCGACGCCATCATCAACGCCGCCGTCTTCCGCGCCGGCCTGCGCGACTGGGCCCGCGCCGAGGCCAACAGCCAGGCCTACCTGGACACCTGGCCCGCCGGCCCGGACGCGGCCCGCCTGGCCCTCTTGCTCACCGATCTGGCGGCGCGCCAGAACCAGGCGCCGAAGGAGCTGGCGCGGCTGGAGGCCTACCAGCGGACCCACGCCAGGACGCCCGACGACTGGCTCTGGGCGCAGCACCGCATCGCCAGGCTCATGGAGAAGAGCGGCAACGCCGCGGGCGGCAAGCGGGCCTACGAGCAGGGGCTGGAGTACTTCCGCAAGAACCGGGACAAGGTGAAGGATCGCGGGCTGCCCATCGCCGCCGAGGCGGCGCTGCGCGAGCTGGAGGCCCCGCTCGCGGAGTACCGCAAGGTGGACCTCAACGTGGCCCCGAAGTTCCTGCCCGGGCAGCTGCAGCTCAAGGGCGCCAAGCTCAAGAAGCTGGAGGAGCAGTACACCGCGGTGGTGAAGCTGGGCGTGGCCGAGCCGGCGGTCTGCGCCCTGGAGCGGATCGGGCGGCTCTACGAGAACTTCGCCCGCGTCTTCCACGATGCGCCGGTGCCCAGGGAGATCAAGGCCAAGCCCGAGTTCCTGGAGGAGTACACCGCGCAGATCGCCGAGCAGGCGGAGCCGCTCGAGCAGAAGGCGCAGGAGGGGCTGGAGCTGGCGGTGGTGAAGGCCCGCGAGCTGGGGGTCAAGAACGCCTGTGCCGAGCGCGCCGCCGCCACGGTGGCGCTGCGGAAGCCGGAGCTGGCGCAGAGCGCCGAGGCGCTGCCGACGCTGGCGGCGGGTGAGCTGCCGGAGGCGCCGGTGGGTCATGGGCTGCTGAGCCTGGCCGAGCCTCCCCAGGCGCCGCGGGCGCGAGAAGCCGCCGGCCGCGACGGCGCCAGGAAGCCGGAGGGGGCGCTGCCGGCCCTGAAGCGGCCGGGCCAGAACAGAGGGGCGGGCAAGGCGCCAGAGGCCGCACCGCCGAGGGCCCGCCCCGAGGATCCACTCCCCCGCCCGAGGAAGGGCGAAGACGAGGACCTGCTCCCGTGACCCGCGCCCCGATCCTGGCGGCCCTCGCCCTCTCGCTGGCCTGCGCCGGCGCCCCGCCGCCGCCCACCAGGCCGGCCGCCGCGCCGCGCCCGGCCGAGCCGGCGGAGAACCTCTCGGCCCGCGGTCAGCGCCTCTTCGACGAGGCGGTGCAGCTCGAGGCGGAGCAGAAGAAGGCCCGGGCCGTGGACTGGCCGGTCCTGGAGGCCCGCTGGCGCCAGGTGCTGCGGGCCGGCGAGCTGGGTGAGGCCCACCACAACCTGGGCGTCACCCTGGAGCAGCAGGGGCGGCTCGCCGAGGCCCGCGCCGAGTACCAGCGCGCGCTGGAGCTGCGCCCGCTGCGGCAGTCGGCCGTCAACCTCGGCGTGGTGCTGGAGAAGGAGGGCGACGCGGCAGGCGCCGCGGCGGCCTACGCGCAGGCGGCGCGAGACTACCCGGAGGACGGGCTGGCGCGGGCGCGGCTGGCGGCCCTCTACCGCCGGTCGGGGCAGCTCGACGAGGCGTGGCGCCTCTCCCGCGAGGCGCTGCTGCGCGATCCCGGCAGCGCGCTGGCCTACCGGACCATGATCCGCGTGGCCATGGCCAGGAACGATCTCGACCTCGCCAAGCTGGTGGCGCTGCGGGCGCAGAAGGTGGCGCCGGACGACGCCGAGGTGGCCTACCTGGCCGGCCAGATCGTGGCCCGCCAGGGCGACACGGCGGGCGCGACGACGCAGTGGAAGCGGGCGCTGGAGCTGCAGCCGGGCTTCCTGGCGGCCCGCACCGGCCTGCTGGAGACGGCGGTCAAGCAGGAGCGCTGGCCCGAGGTGGCCGAACAGGCGGTGGCGGTCCTGAAGGACGACCCCGCCAATGCTTCGGTGCAGCTCGTGCTGGGCGTGGCCCTGCGACACCAGGGCAAGGCCGACGAGGCCCTGCGCGCCTACGACGACGCCGAGCGGCTCGCCCCGGGCACGCTGCCCGAGATCCACCTGGCGCGCGGCATCCTGCTCATGCGCGAGAAGTCCGACTGCGCCGGCGCGCTCAAGGCCTTCGAGGCCTACGAGCGGGCGGTGGGGCCGGTGCTGCCCCAGGGCTCGCCGGCGCCGCGGCTCATGCGCGAGTGCCAGGAGCAGCAGGAGCAGGCCCGGGCCGCCTCCGAGGCGGCGCGGCAGCTCCAGGCGGAGGCCGAGAGGAAGGCGGCCGCGGCCGCGGCCAGGAAGGCGGCGGAGGCGCCGCCGCCGGACCCATCGGCCGGTCCCGCGTCGAAGCCGGCGGAGGGCGGGGGAGCCGCACCTACACCGGCCCCGGCGAGGCCACCGCGGCCCCCCGGGAAGCCCTGACGCGAGCTTCAACCCCGCGCAGGATGGGTGCTAAGCTCGGGGCCCCACGAGGTCCTCGACCATGCGCACCCTCGCACTCCTGACGTTGCTCGCCCTCCCGGCCGTCCCCTCGGCGCAGGACAAGGCGGAGCCCAAGCCGACCGTGGTCTACGAGAAGCGGACCGAGATCAACTTCGAGGACGACACCATCGACGGCGACCTGAAGCGTCCGGACGGCGAGTACGTCGAGGCGCGCCGCAAGGTCTCGCACTCCAACCTGATCCGCATCCGCGAGGACTGGCGCGAGAAGGTGATGCAGGCGTCCGGGGAGCTCTGAAGCGGATGCCCAGCCCCATCACCCTCAAGGTGTTCCGCGGCGCCGAGCTGCTGCGGACCGAGCAGTTCAGCCGCGAGATCATCAAGATCGGCCGGCTGGCCACGGCGCACCTGTCGCTGGACGACGACCGCATCTCGCGCATCCACGCGGTGGTGGAGGTCTCGCCCGAGGGGGCCGTGTCGATCATCGACATGGGCAGCGCCGAGGGGACCTTCGTCAACGGCAAGAAGGTGAGCCGCGCGGCCATCAAGCCGGGGGATACCATCACGCTGGGCGGCCTGCGGATCATGCTGGACGGGCCCGAGGCGGCCCTGGCCCCGGCGCCCGCTCCCGCCAGCCAGGCCCCGGTCGCGGCGAAGCCCGCTCCGGCCGCCGCGTCCAGGCCCGCCGCCACCACCGGGTCGGGGTCCGCCACCGGTTCCGCGCCGGCCGCGCGGACCGCCCCGGCCGCCGCGCAGGCTACCGCGCAGGTTACCGCCCCGGCCGCCACGCAGGCTACCGCCCCGGCCGTCGCGACCGCCGCCGCGCCCCGCCACCAGGCCAGGCGCCGCTGGTCGCTGGCCCGCGCCTCCGCGCCCGCCGAGGACCTCTCGCAGGGCGACGTGGGCGTCGAGCTGCGCCTGCTCTGGAAGGACACGCTCATCGACGCCGGCGCGTTCCTGGCGCCCAGGGCCCCGGTGCTGGTGGGCGAGGGCGCGGCCTGCGCGCTCGCCGTGCCGGCCTCGCTGCTGCCGGCGCCGCAGTTCCCGGTGCTGCGCCACGACGGCGGCCAGTACGCCTTCGCCTTCGCCCGCGGCATGACCGGCGCGGTGGAGGACCGCGGGGTCCGCACCACGCTGGCCGAGCTGGTGAAGGACAGGAAGGCGCAGCCGGACGCCGTGCTGCAGGGCGCCTACTGGGTCACCGTGCCTCGCGTCGGCGCGGTGCGCGCCGAGCTCGGCGGCGGCCTGGCGCTGGAGGCCCGCCCGCGCCGCCCGGAGCACCTCCACGTGCCCCCCTGGTGGGAGCGCATCAACTACCAGTTCCTCAACCTCTTCCTCATCCTCTTCTTCGTGCAGGCCGGCTTCGTGGTGGCGGCCAACAACTTCCCGTACGAGACCGACGTCCTCGCCGACGACCTCTTCAAGAACCCCTCGCGCATGGCCAAGTTCATCATCAAGCCGCCCGAGGCGCCCAAGCCGGCCGAGAAGCTCCCCGGCGAGAAGAAGGAGAAGAGCGAGCAGTCGGGTGAGCTGGCCGAGAAGCACAAGGGCGAGGAGGGGCAGATGGGGAAGAAGGACGCCCCCAAGACCTCCGGCAAGTCGGCGCCCAAGGCCATCGACCCCAACGCCAAGGAGGTCGTCAAGCGCATGGGCGTGCTGGGCGCGCTCGGGCGTGGCGGCGGCGGAGGCCTGGCCACCGTCTTCGGCTCGGGCGGCCTGGGCGGCGACATCCGCGGCGCCACCGGCAACATGTTCGGCACCGCCGCGGGCGACAGCTTCGGCTTCGGCGGCCTGGGCGTGCGCGGCACCGGCAGCGGCGGCGGCGGCGCCGGCGAGACGGTCGGCATCGGCGGCATCGGCACCAAGGGGCGCGGCGGCGGCCTGGGCGGCTATGGCCAGGGCGTGGGCGGCCTGGGGCGCAAGACCGACCGCGAGGTGGCCATCGTGGCGGGCAACGCCACCATCATCGGCTCCATCGACAAGGAGCTCATCCGCGCCGTCATCAAGGAGCACGCCCAGCAGATCCGCTTCTGCTACGAGGAGCAGCTGGCCGTGAACCCCAAGCTGGCGGGCAAGATCGTCATCCGCTGGACCATCGACGCCGACGGCAACGCCTCCAACGCCGCGGTGGACGGGAGCGGCACCTCGCTGGCCGACGACAAGGTCCACCAGTGCATGATGGCGCGCATCGTGAGCTGGCAGTTCCCGAAGCCCAAGGGCGGTGGCATCGCGGTGATCACCTACCCGTGGATCCTGCGCGCCGCTGGCGCCGAGTAGGGGAGGCGAGACCCGTGCCTACTGCCATCATCCGGCTGGCCCTCCTGGCGGCGCTCGCCGTCGCCGCCGCGCCGGCGCGTGCGCAGGAGGCCGCCCCCTCGCCGCTGGAGGACCCGCGCGCGGCCAAGTTCGCCGACGTGGAGCGCGGCTTCTTCATCGGCTTCGAAGCGGGCTGGCCGGTCGTGCTGCTGGAGACGCCCACCAAGGATCCGGTCAAGTTCCCATACGCGCCCGAGGGCGGCGGCAGGGCCGTGGGGCACGCCATCGGCCTGCAGCTCGGCTACGACCTGACCCATCGGTTCGCGTTCTCGCTCTTCGCCGACGGCTTCTTCGAGAAGGCCGGCGCCGACTACGGCGCCTTCGACCTCCTGGTGGCCGGGGCCGACGTGCGCTGGGCCTTCTTCGCCCTCAAGGACCGGAATGGCTGGGAGCGCTTCTTCGTCTACGCCCACGCGCGCGGGGGCTACGTGCTGGCCCACCCGGCCGGTCTCTTCGCCGACACCGACCTCATGGTGGGCGGCGGCGTCGGCGTGGAGTACTTCGCCCAGCTCCGCCACTTCTCCTGGTGGGCCCAGCTCGACGGCCTGTACGTGCTCTCCGCGGCCTCGCCGGGCGCCGCGCTGCTGACCGGCGTGCGCTACACGTTCTAGCCGGGGGCTCGATGGACGACCAAGTCCGAGCTCACCTGGAGACCCTCGAGGCCGCCCCGGGAGACCTGCCAGCCCACCGCGCGCTGGAGGGGATCTACCGGCAAGGCCGCCGCTTCGAGGAGCTGGTGGCGCTCCTGGAGGCCCGGGCCCGCGTCCTGCCCGTGGCCGAGGCGGCGCCGCTGCTGGCGCAGGCCGCCGACCTGGCCCGCCAGGAGCTGCCCACCAGCGGCCGCGCCGAGGAGCTCTACCGGGCCTTGCTGGTCCTCGACCCGGGCAGCGAGACGGCGCTCACCGCGCTGGCCACGCTGGCCGAGGAGCGGGAGGACTGGGCCGCCCTGGCGCTGGTGCTGGAGCGCGCCGGGCACGTGGCCCGCGCCCCCCAGGACGCCGCCCGCGCCGCGGTACGGCTCGGCAGGCTCTTCGAGGAGAAGCTCTCCCGGCGCGACCGGGCCGTGCTGCACTACGGGCGCGCCGCGCGGCTCGACCCGAGCCTCACCGAGGCGCGCGACCGGGCCCTGGAGGCCTGCCTGGCGCTGCGCCGCTTCGGTCAGGCCAAGAAGCTGCTCGACGGGGCCCGCGAGGCCGGCGCCGAGCGGGCCGGGCTGGCCGCGGACTACGTCAGGCTGGGGGGCGTCCTGGCCGGCGAGGCGCTCTTCCACGACGTGGCCATGGACGCGCTCATCGAGGCGCAGGCGCTGGATCGGTCCGCGCCCGGCGCGGCCGAGGCGCGCGAGCGGCTCACCGCCCTCCCTCGCCGCTGGCGCGACGAGGCCGCCACGCTCGAGGCGCGCGTGGCCGAGACGGCCCGCCCGGAGGCGGCCGACCTCCTGCTGCGCGCGGCCCAGCTCTTCGGCGCCTACGACCCCGACGGCGCGCCGCGGGCGGTGGAGCGGCTGGAGCGGGCCTGGGGCCTCCTGCCCGGCCACCCGGCGGTGCTGGACCTGCTCGACCGCATCCTCACCGAGCGCAAGGACTTCGGCGCGCAGGCCGCCGCGCTGGACCGGCTGGCCGCCGCCACCCGCGACCGCAACGCGCTGGTGCAGGTGCACCTGGCTCAGGCGCAGCTCCGGCTGGTGCGGCTGGGCGACGGCGCCGGGGCGCTGGCGGCCCTGCAGCAGGCGCTGGACGCGGACCCGGCCTGCGAGCCGGCCGCGCTGCAGGCCTTCGAGCAGCAGGTGGACGCCGGGCGGTTCGCCGAAGCCCTGGACGGCCTGGAGCGCCACCTGGCCGCCACGCCGGGCCGGCCGGGCCACGCGCCGCTCCGGGTCCGCGCCGCCGCGCTCTGCGCCGGCCGGCTGGGCGACCCGGCCCGGGCGCGCCGGCACCTCGAGGCGGCGCTGCGCAACGACCCGGCGCACGTCCCGGCCGCCGCCGCGCTGGCCCCGCTGCTGGCCGAGGCCGGCGAGTGGTCGCGGCTCGCCGAGGTGCTGGCGCTCCGCGCCCAGGCCGAGCCGGACCCGGCCGAGCGGGTGCGCCTGCTGGAGAAGCTGGCCGGCGTGGAGCTGGCCCAGCTGGACCGGCCACGCGACGCCTTCCGCACGCTGTCGCGCGCGCTGGCGCTCGACCCGCGCCGCGGCTCGGTCCGTGCCGCGCTGGAGGAGGCGGCCCGGCGTGGGTCCAGGCTGCCCGAGCTCACCCGCGCCCTGCGCGCCGCCGCCGACGCCGCCGGCGAGGACGCCGGCGCCAGGAAGTCGCTGCTGCGCCGCGCCGCCGAGGTACTGGACCGCGACCTGGCCCGCGCCGAGGAGGCGGCCGTCGCCTGGCGCGCCGTCACCGCGGTCGATCCCGCGGACCGCGAGGCCGCGGCGGCCCTGGCCGCCTGCCAGGTGAAGGCCCGCGTCCACGTGGAGCAGGCCGCGCGCCTCGAGGGCGCCTACGCCGCCGCCAGCGGCGCCGAGCGGCGCGCGCCTGGCGAGGCGCTGGCCCGCCTGCTCCAGGAGATGGCCCGCCCGGACCGCGCCGCCGCCGTGTGGCGCGAGCTCCTGGTGGGCGCGCCCGACGACCCGGCGCTGCTCTGGGGGCTCCACGCCGCGCTGGAGGTCGCCCAGGGGCAGCGCGCCGCCGAGGAGCGGGCCCAGGTGCTGGGGCGTCTCACCGCGCTGACGGCGGGAGCGGCCGAGCGGTCCGAGATCGAGCTGGAGCGCGCCGCCCTGCTGCTCGACGTGCTGGCGCGCCCCGGCGAGGCGGCCGGCGCGGTCATCGCCGTCCTGGCCGGCGGCCCCACCGCGGCGCAGCAGCAGCGGGCGGTGGCGATGTTGGAGCGGCTGCTCTCCCGCGGCGTCGACCCGCTCCGCATCGCCCGCGTGCTGGCGCCCATCCACGCCGCCCGGGGGGAGCCGGAGAAGCAGGTGGCCATGCTCGAGCTGGTGGCGCGGCGGCTGCCGCCCGGCGCCGAGCCGCGCGAGCGGGCCCGTCACTTCCTCGACGCCTCGGCCATTCGCGGCGACCGCCTGGAGGACCCGCGCGGCGCGCTCTCCTCCGCGGCCGAGGCGCTGCGCGCCTGCCCGGACCACGCCGAGGCGCGCCGCCGCTGCGAGGCGCTGGCCACGCAGGTGGGGGCCGAGGCCGAGCTCTTCACGCTGCTGGTGGAGGCGGCCCGCCGCCTGGAGGGGCGCCCCAAGGACGAGTTCCTGCTTCGCCGTCGCGCCGCGGTCGTGGCCGAGGAGGAGCTGGGCTCCTCCGACGACGCCTCCGCCCAGCTGCGCCGCTGCCTCACGCTGGACCCGGGGGACGCCGAGGTGCTGGCCGCGCTGACCCGGGTGGCCCTGGCCGCCGAGCGCTGGGAGGAGGCCGCCGACCTCTTGCTGGAGAGGGCGCGCAGCGCGGCAGGCGCCGAGCAGGTGGGGCTGCTGGGGCAGCTCGCCGACGTGCTGGCGGAGCGGCTCCGGAGCCCGCAGGCCGCGGCCGACGTCTACCGTGAGGCGCTGGCGGTGGCCGCCCCCGACCAGCGGGCGCGGCTGCTGGCGCGGCTGGCGGCGGCCCTGGGCGAGGCGGGCGACGCCACCGGCCAGTCGGC
>JANNKC010000412.1:0-19162 GCA_031396105.1 Anaeromyxobacter sp. | reverse complement strand
CGGTCCCGAGCTCGTAGAGGTACGGGCAGGTGACCATGAAGAAGTTGCCGAGCATCAGGTCGCTGTACCAGTCGGCGGCCAGATCGGAGAGGCAGTCGAACACGTAGAACGTTCCGGGGCCGCACGCCTCCACGACGCGGTGGATCTCGGCGGTGAAGCTCTCGAAGCCGACCGCGGGCGAGAGGCGGTGGATCTCGACGCCGGGCCCCTCCTCCACGAGCGCGTCGTGGCGCGCGAACCTAAAGTAGACGAGCCGCCGCCCCTCGGCACGCGCGGCGTCCACGAACGGGCGGACGAGCGGCGCGTAGTCGTCGACACTCTCGACCTGCCAGACGACGTTGTCGCCCTCGCGCAGGCCGCGCAGGACGCCGTCGAGCGAGGGGACGCCGGTGCGGGGTGCCTTCGGATCGGGCATGGCGGGGGAGCCATCCTGGCACCGGGATTGGCCCGTGTCGACGCGGGGCGCGGACACCGACGCCCGGTCCGCCCCTTCGGCCGGACGTTGTGGAAGTGTCTCGGGATCGGGCACACTGCCGCCTTTCGGGCAATGGGATCGCGCCCACAACCGAGCGAGGATTGACATGACGAAGATGGATGAGAGGCTGGAGTCGATCTACCAGGACGCGCTGAAGCGGAACCCCGGCGAGGTGGAGTTCCACCAGGCGGTGCGTGAGGTGCTCGAGTGCCTCGGGCCGGTGATCGAGAAGTATCCGGAGTTCCGCGAGCGCAAGATCATCGAGCGGCTCATCGAGCCGGAGCGGCAGATCATCTTCCGGGTGCCCTGGCAGGACGATCGGGGCGAGGTGCAGATCAACCGCGGCTTCCGCGTGCAGTACAACAGCGCGCTCGGCCCGTACAAGGGCGGGCTGCGGTTCCACCCGTCCGTCTACCTCGGCATCGTCAAGTTCCTCGGCTTCGAGCAGATCTTCAAGAACGCCCTCACCGGCCTGCCCATCGGCGGCGGCAAGGGCGGCGCCGACTTCGATCCGAAGGGCAAGTCGGACAACGAGATCATGCGGTTCTGCCAGAGCTTCATGACCGAGCTCTGGCGCCACATCGGCGAGCACACCGACGTGCCGGCCGGCGACATCGGCGTGGGCGGCCGCGAGATCGGCTACATGTTCGGCCAGTACAAGCGGCTCACCTCGCGCTACGAGGCGGGCGTGCTCACCGGCAAGGGGCTGGACTACGGCGGCTCGCTGGTGCGCACCGAGGCCACCGGCTACGGCGCCACCTTCTTCGTCAAGGAGATGCTGGAGGTCCGCAAGGACTCCTTCGGCGGCAAGACCTGCACCGTCTCCGGCTCCGGCAACGTGGCCATCTACACCATCGAGAAGATCCACCAGCTGGGCGGCAAGGTGGTGGCCTGCTCCGACTCCAACGGCGTCATCCACGACGAGAAGGGCATCGACCTGGAGCTGGTGAAGCAGATCAAGGAGCGGGAGCGGCGCCGCATCAAGGACTACACCCAGTACCGCACCCACGCGAAGTACGTGGCGGGCGGCAACATCTGGGAGATCCCCTGCCAGGTGGCCATGCCCTCCGCCACCCAGAACGAGCTCAACGGCAAGGACGCCGCCACGCTGGTGAAGAACGGCTGCATCGCGGTGGGCGAGGGGGCCAACATGCCCACCACCCCGGAGGGCGTGAAGGTCTTCCTGGACGCCAAGACCGCCTACGGCCCGGGCAAGGCCGCCAACGCCGGCGGCGTGGCCACCAGCGCGCTGGAGATGCAGCAGAACGCCAGCCGCGACTCCTGGACCTTCGAGTACACCGAGAAGCGGCTCGCCAACATCATGAAGAACATCCACCAGGGCTGCTGGGAGGCGGCCGAGGAGTTCGGCGCCAAGGGCAACTACGTGGTGGGCGCCAACACCGCCGGCTTCATCAAGGTGGCCAAGGCCATGGTGGCGCACGGCCTGATCTAGCGTTCCCCGGGCGGCGGCGCGGGATTTCCAGCCGCGCCGCCCCTCGGCTAGGCTGCACGCCCCGTGTCCGACGCGCCCGCCCGCCCCACCCCGCCCTGGTACTTCCTCGTGCTCGACCTGCCCTTCGGCGCGGCGGTGGGCTTCCTCTCCTACGCCGTGCCGCTCTGGATGTCGCTGCGGGGCTACGGCCTGGCCGAGGTGGCCACCGTCACGGCCACCGCCAACCTGCCCCACGCCGTCAAGCTCTTCTGGATCCCGGTGCTCGACCTGGGGAGCGTGCGGCGGCTCTGGTACCTGGGCATGAGCGGCGTGGTCGCGCTCCTCTTCCTGTCCCTGGCGCTGGTGCCAGACCCCTTCGCCGACATGCGCCTCTTCGCGGTCTGGCTGGCCGTGCTGCAGGCCGCCGCCACCACGGCGCACGCCGCCAACAACGCGCTGATGGCCTCCACCACCCGCTTCGAGGACAAGGGCAAGGTGGGTGGCTTCGCCATGGCCTCCAACGTCGGGAGCACCGGGCTCCTCGGGGCGCTGGCCATCCTGCTGGGCCAGGCCTCCGGCGTCCAGGCGGCCGCCGTGGCCATGGCGGTGGTGACCCTGGGGAGCGCGGCGCTCGGGTGGCGCGTCGTCGAGCCGCGCTTCGTCGACGACGCGGTGGCCCGGGCCGGCAGCCTGGCCCGCGCCACCCTGCTCCACCTGTGGGCCATGGCCAAGGACCTGGGGCGCACCGTGGCCAGCCGCGAGGGGTTCACCGGCCTGATCATCTGCCTGGCTCCGGTGGGCTGCATGGCGATGTCCAACCTCTTCTCCGGCATCGCCGGCGACTACCAGGCCAGCCCCAACGTGGTGGCGCTGGCCAACGGGATCGGCGGCGGGGTGGCCAGCGCGCTGGGGGCCCTGGTGGGCGGGGTGCTGGCCGATCGGATGAGCCGCCGGGTCGCCTACGCCGCCTCGGGAGGGCTGACGGCCCTCAGCGCGGTGGCCATGGCGCTCGCGCCGCTCACGCCGTGGACCTACACCTGGGGCACGTTCACCTACCTCTTCGCCGGAGGGATCGCCTTCGCCACCTGGGCCGGCATGGTGCTGGAGATGGTGGGCTCCTCGGCCGCCACCGCCACCAAGTACGCCCTCTTCAACGCCACCGCCAACCTGGCCATCAGCTACGTCACCTGGCTGAACGGCCAGGGCGGCGAGTGGGGCAAGAAGACCTTCGGCCTGGCGGAGGCGCGAGGCGCGCTCCTCACCGACGCCGCGCTCACGGTGGCGGGGGTGCTCGTGCTGGTGGCCATGGTGCTCCTGGTGCCGCCTCGCCCCCCGGCGCCGGCCGCCTCGTCCGCTTGACCGCCCCGGTCCTTCAGCGCGAGCACCCAAGCGTGATGGACGTCACTTGACTGGGGTCAAGCGGAGAACCCCCTCCGTGGCGGTACCCTCCGCGAGCGTCATCCAGGGAGGGGCCATGTCCAAGAGGAGGTCGCGCGTGAGACCGAGGATCACCGTCCTCGCGGTGCTGGCGGTCGTCGCCCTGGCGGCGGCCCCTGCGGGCGCGAGCGAGGCAGCGGCCAAGGCTGCGCCCCGGGCCACCAAGGCGCCCGAGCTGCAGGTGCAGGCCAACTCGCCGCCCTTCAGCGAGGGGATCTTCCCGTGCTCCGAATGCCACGATCCCAAGGACAAGGTGAACCCGACGCGGCGGGAGCTGCAGCTGCACAACGGCCCGGGCGAGCCGGCCGCCGTGCTGGACCACGGCGGCGAGCGCTGGTGCCTCGACTGCCACGACGCGCAGCAGCGCGACGTGCTCCGATCGGCCTCGGGCCAGCCCATCCCCTTCACCGAGAGCTACCGGCTCTGCGGCCAGTGCCACGGCGACAAGTACCGTGACTGGAAGCTGGGCGTGCACGGCAAGCGCACCGGCATGTGGGACGGCGCCAAGACCTACTTCCTCTGCGTGAACTGCCACAACCCGCACACGCCGGGGTGGAAGGGCGTGGACGACCGGGTCGTGGACGGCCGGCGCATCGTCTCGCCGACGCTGGAGCTCCTCGCGCCCGAGCCCAGCCCCCAGCGTCCGGAGCAGATGCGCAAGAGGCCCGAGCCCCGGTCCACGCGGCCGGAGGAGAAGCTCCCGTGAGCGCCAGCCCGAAGCTCCCCGCGGTGGGCGGCGAGGACGAGTCGCGCCACGACGCCGGCCGGCGCGCCTTCATGAAGGCCGCCGCCGCCGGCGGTGCGCTGGCCGGCCTGGCCGGCTGCACCGGCGTGGACATGGACGACTTCCTGCGCAAGCACTTCTGGGAGCTCGAGCCGGACGAGCTCAAGAGGTTGCTGGCCAAGGTGGAGAAGGAGAACAGGGCGCGCTGGGGCAGGGACACCAAGGTGTCCGCCGTCGGGCCGCCCCCCGGCGTCGAGTTCGGCTACGGCCTCGACATCTCCCGCTGCGTCGGCTGCCGCCGCTGCGTCTACGCCTGCGTCGAGGAGAACAACCAGTCGCGCGAGCCGCTGCAGGTCCACTGGATCCGCGTGCTGCAGATGGAGAAGGCGCACGGCGTCGACCTGGCCCACGCCGAGGTCTACTACGACCCCGCCACGGTCCCCGAGCCCGGCAAGTTCTACTTCCCGGTGCAGTGCCAGCAGTGCCGCAACCCTCCCTGCGTCAAGGCCTGCCCGACCCAGGCCACCTGGAGGGAGAAGGACGGCATCGTGGTCATCGACTACGACTGGTGCATCGGCTGCCGCTGCTGCATGTCGGCCTGCCCCTACGGCGCGCGCCACTTCAACTTCGCCGCGCCCGTGCTGCCGCCCGAGGCGCTCAACCCCGACCAGCACGTCCTGGGCAACCGGCCCCGCCCCAAGGGCGTGGTGGAGAAGTGCACCTTCTGCATCCAGCGGTCGCGGGTGGGGCGCTACCCCGCCTGCGTCGAGGTCTGCCCGGTGGGCGCCCGCAAGTTCGGCAACCTGCTCGACCCGGAGAGCGAGATCCGCCGGGTCATGGAGACCAAGCGGGTCTTCGTCTTCAAGGAGCACCTCGCCACCAACCCACAGTTCTACTACTTCTACGCCACGTGACGGGGCCGCCGATGACCGGGATCCTCCAGTTCCTCAAGGGCTGCGGCCGTCAGGTCGCCACCGGCGGCAAGGCCTACTTCATCTGGCTGGCCGGGCTCGGCGGCGCCATCGCCGTGGGCGCCGTCGCCTACTACCACCAGTACCAGGTCGGCCTCATCGCCACCAACATCCGCGACCAGGTGAGCTGGGCCTTCTACGTCGGCAACTTCACCTTCCTGGTGGGGGTGGCGGCGGCCGCGGTGCTGCTGGTCATCCCCGCCTACGTCTACCACTGGGGGCCCATCAAGGAGGTGGTGCTCCTCGGCGAGCTGCTGGCCATCTCGGCGCTGGCCATGTGCCTGCTCTTCATCATGGTGGACATGGGGCGCCCGGACCGGCTGCTCCACATGATGCCCATCATCGGCACGCCCAACTGGCCGCGCTCGCTGCTCGCCTGGGACGCCCTGGTGCTCAACGTCTACCTGATCCTCAACGTGACGGTGGTCCTCTACATCCTGTTCCAGGCCTACAACGGCAGGGAGCCGTCCAAGAAGATCCTGGTCCCGCTGGTGCTCCTCTCCATCCCGGTCGCCATCAGCACCCACACCGTGACGGCCTTCCTCTACAACGGCATGGCGGCGCGTCCGTACTGGAACGCCTCCATCCTGGCGCCGCGCTTCATCGCCTCGGCCTTCTGCAGCGGGCCGGCGGTGATGATCATCCTCTTCCAGATCCTCAGGAAGACCGCCAAGATCCCCATCAAGGACGAGGCCATCTGGAAGGTGGCGGAGCTGATGGCCTACGCCATGTTCTTCAACCTCTTCCTGCTCGGCGCCGAGGTCTTCAAGGAGTTCTACTCGGCCACCGAGGAGATGCGGCACACGCAGTATTTCTGGTTCGGCCTGGGGGAGCACACGGCCCTGGTGCCCTACGCCTGGTTCTCGCTCTTCGCCAGCGTGGCGGCCTTCTTCATCTTCGTCATCCCGAAGCTCCGCACCAACTGGGTGTGGCTCAACGCCGGCTGCCTGCTCATCTGGGCCGGCGTCTACATCGAGAAGGGGATGGGGCTGGTCATCCCCGGCATGACCCCGGACACCCTGGGCGAGATCTACGAGTACACCCCGACCCTCACCGAGTGGTCGATCGCGCTCGGCATCTTCGGGGTAGGATTCCTGATCCTGACGATCCTGGTGAAGATCTCGGTCCCCATCCTCGTCGGTACGTTCAAGACCCCCGCGGCCCACTGAACCGGACCCGACCCCACCTCTCCAAGGAGCCACCCATGACACGCATCGCCACGGCCCTCGCCCTCTCGTTCCTCCTCGCCGGCGCCGCCCGGGCCGCCGACGGCAAGGCGACCTTCAACGCCAAGTGCACGATCTGCCACGGGCCCGACGGCAAGGGCCAGAGCGCCATGGGCAAGAAGCTCGGCGTGAAGGACCTCAGCGTCACCAGGCTCTCGGCGGCCGACATCGAGGGCGTCATCGCCAAGGGCAAGGGCAAGATGACCCCCTTCGCGGGCAAGCTCTCGACCGAGGAGATCAAGGCGGTCACCGCCTACGTGAAGGGCGGCCTCAAGTAGCCGGCCGCCTCACCCACCGCACCCGGCGGCCGGCTCCGTGATGGGGGCCGGCCGTTCGTGCTAGGAAGGCGCCGCTCGCCGTGGACGCCCCCAGCACCACCCCCGCGCCCGCGCGGCGCCCGCGCCTGCCGGCGCTCGACGCGGCCCGCGCCCTCGGCGTGGTCGCCATGGTGGCGGGCCACACGCTCGACGCCCTCCTCTCGCCCGCCGCCCGGCTCCACCCGCTCGCGGTCGCCTACTGGAAGGCGCGGGGCCTGACGGCGCCGCTCTTCCTCCTGGTGGCCGGCTGGGCCGTCACCGTGGCCATCCGCCGCTCCCCGGCGCGCGGCCCGGACGTGGTCCGCCAGCGCCTGCCGCGGGTGCTGCTGCTCCTCGCGGTGGGGGTGGCGCTGCGCTGGCCGGGCTGGGGCGTGGCCGGGCTGCGCGCTGGCGACCCCGCCGTCTGGGGCCACCTCCTCGGCTTCGACGCGCTGCACGTCGTCGCCGTCGCCTTCCTGGGCGCGGCCATGGTCTTCGCGCTGGGGCGGCCCGCGCGGGAGGAGCGGCTCCTCTTCGCGCTCCTGGTCGTGGTGGCGGTGACGTTCGGGATGCGCTCGCCGGCACCGCTCCCGGAGCCGCTGCCCGCCGGGCTGGCGGCGCTGGCGCTGACGCAGGCGATGGGCGGCACCTCGCCGTTCCCGCTCTTCCCCTGGGTGGGGTACTTCTTCGCGGGCTGCCTGGTCGGGCGTGAGGTGGGGGACGGCTCGCGGCGCGCCGCGCTGGGCCTGGCGGGGCTCGGGGTGGCGCTGGTGCTCGCCACCTTCTGGCAGGGGATCGGCACCGCCCCTGCGGGCCAGCCCGCGCTCATCGCCTTCCGTGTCGGGGCCATCCTGCTGCTCCTGGCGGTCCTCTCGGCCGTGCCCGGGCGGCTCGCGGCGGCGCTCGCGCCGCTCGGCCGGCTCTCGCTGGTGGTCTACGCGCTCCACCTCCCGCTGGTCTACGGGTGGTCCACCGTGGAGGGGCTGGCCAGCCGGGTCGGCCCACGCCTCGACGCCGGGGCCTCGCTGGGCGTGGCGCTGATGGTGCTGCTCGCCTCCGGGGTGCTGGCCTGGCTCCTGACCGCGGGCCTCCGCCGGCTGGCCGGGCTGGCCGGTGACGGCTGGGCGGCCCTGCAGCGGGCCGGCGCCGCCAGGTAGCTGGCGGCGTTCCGCTCCGCCCAGGAGCGGTCATGGCGTGTAGGGCGGGTGGCGGTGCCGGCCGGGTGGCCACATCCCCTTGAGCCGCAGCGTCCGCTCCACCGCCACCTCGTGCAGCGCCCGCAGCCGGGACGCCGCGGCCTCGTCGCCCAGCAGGTCGAGCGCGGCCGCCACCGCCTCCAGCGTGGACATGCCGCCCGCCACGGTCGGCTGGCGCATGCGGGTCGCCGCGGGAGCCGGTGGAAGCGAGAGGCGCGGCAGGGTGCGCAGCGGTCCGAGCCGCTGGACCATGCGGCGCGCCTGCGACCAGGTGGCGTCCGGCACCACGATGGTGCGCAGCCCCGCGGGCGGGAGCGCCGCGGCGTGTGGGGAGGGGAAGAGGAGGGCCGCCGGCGCATCGCCCACCAGCCCCCGGAGCCCCTCGTCGGAGGCCGGGACCCCGTCGCGGGCGTGGTCGTGCAGCACGGACCCCTCCAGCGCCAGCGCCACCCAGCGACCGCTGTTGGTCATGCGAGGGATCTCGCTGGCGTGGCGAAGGATGACGAAGCGCCAGGCGGTGCGCAGGCGCGGGATCTCCGCGCAGAGGCAGGCGTCCAGCGGGAAGGCGCAGCGCGGGCACCGCCCGGGCGGGACGGCGGCGTGCGGGAACGGGCCGCCCACCGGCTAGACCCGGTAGCGGCGGACCGCCTCGCCGAGGCGGCGCGAGACCCGGGTCAGCGTGGCGGCGCCCTGCTCGATGGTGCGGGAGCCGTCGGCGCTCTCGTTGATGGTGGTGGAGAGCTCCGAGATGGCGGCCACCATCTGCTCCACGCCGATGGTCTGCTGCCGGGTGTTGTTGGCGATCTGCCTGGCGGCCAGGGCCGACTCGCGGATCACCATGGCCAGCCCCTCGATGGCGCCACCGGCGCTGCGGGAGAGGGCGACGGTCCGGATGGCGCGCTTGGCCCCCTCGTCGGTGGCGGCGGAGGCCTCGCGGGCGCCCTTCTGGATCTGCGAGAGGATGGCGCGCACCTGCCCGGCGGCGGACTTGGACTGCTCGGCCAGGTTGCGCATCTCCAGCGCCACCACGGCGAAGCCGCGGCCGTGCTCGCCGGCCTTGCTGGCCTCGATGGAGGCGTTGAGCGCCAGCAGGTTGGACTGCTCGGCCAGGTCCTTCACCGTGGAGATGATCTCGCTCACCTGGAGGGTGCGCTCCGAGAGGTCGGCCATGGTGGCGGCGATGCGCTTCACCTGGTCGCCCAGCGCGGCCGAGGACTCGACCGCCTCCTCCACGACGTGGAGCCCCTCCTGCGAGAGCTCCTCCGAGCGCTGCGTCATCTGGATCACCGAGTCGGCGTGCTCGGTGGCCTGCTTGGCGGTCTGGGCGATCTCCGAGGCGGTGGTGCTGGTCTGGTTGATGGCGGCCGCCTGCTCGGAGCTGGTGGCGGCCTGTCGGGTCACGCTGCTGAGAATGTCGGCGGCCTCGCGGTCGAGCTTGCCGGTGGCGTCGCGGAGCTCGGCCAGCGTGGCCTGCAGCCCGGACAGCATGGCCTCGAAGCTGCGGGCCAGCGCGCCGACCTCGCCCTGGCCATGCAGGTGCCCGATGCGCCGGGACAGGTCGCCGCCGGCGACGGCGCCGGCGGCCTCCGCCAGCTCCTCGAGCGGCCGGACCATGGAACGCACCGCCAGCCAGGAGACCAGCCAGCCGGCGGCGCTGGCCCCCAGGCCCACCAGGGCGCCGCGCAGCACGTCGGCCGAGCTGACGTCCGGGTGGACGGCGTAGAAGCCGAGACCCTGCACCAGGCAGGCCGTCAGCACCGCCGTGCCGGTCAGCGCCCCGATTCGCCAGCGCAGCCCAGGTCCGAAGTCCTCGGCGCGGCTGGGCCCCTGTCCCGTCGGCTGCTCCATGGACCACCCTTGTACCAAGCCAGCCGACCCGGGGCCACCTCGCCCGGCGCCCGGCCGCTGGAGGCGCTCCCCTGCGCCGCGCATGCTAGCGTGGCCGGATGGCGCCGCTCCTCACGCCGCCGCGGGTCCCGCTGGCGCGCCTGCCCACGCCCCTCGAGACCTCTCCCCGGCTCGGGCGCGAGCTGGGGCTGGAGCTCCTCTGGAAGCGCGACGACCTGACCGGCCTCGAGCTCTCCGGCAACAAGGCCCGCAAGCTCGAGTTCCTCCTGGCCGAGGCGGAGGCCGAGGGGGCGGACACGCTGGTCACCTGCGGCGCCATCCAGTCCAACCACTGCCGCGCCACCGCCTTCGCCGCGGCCCGGCGCGGGCTGCGCTGCGTGCTGTTGCTGAGGGTGGCCGACCCTGGGCGCCCCCCGGCACCGGAGGGCAACGCGCTGCTCGACCGGCTGGCCGGGGCGGAGGTGCGCTTCATCGATCCGGACGAGTACCGGCGCCGCGGCGAGGTCCTGGAGGCCGTGGCCAGTGAGCTCCGGGCGGCGGGCCGGCGCCCCTACCTCATCCCGGTGGGAGGCTCCAACCCGCTCGGGAGCTGGGGGTACGTGCTCGCCATGGAGGAGCTCCGGGCCCAGCTGCCGCCCGGCTGGGCGGGAAGGCCGGTGACGGTGGCGCTGGCCTGCGGCTCCGGCGGCACGGCGGCCGGCGTGGCGGTGGGGCTGGCGGCCTGCGGCTGGCGCGAGGCGCGGGCGGTGGCCTTCGCGGTCTGTGACGACGCCGCCTTCTTCCGGCGCACCATCGGGGAGCTGGCCGCCGGGATGTCCAGCCGCTGGCCAGGTCTGCCGGCGCTCCGGCCCGAGTCCATCGAGGTGGACGACCGGTTCATCGGGCCGGGCTATGCCCAGGCCACGCCCGAGGGGCTGGCCCTCATCCGGCGGGTGGCCCGAACCGACGGCCTGCTGCTCGACCCGGTCTACACGGGGAAGGCCTTCCTGGGGCTCACGACCCGGGCGCGGGAGCTGGGGCCGCGGGTGATCTTCATCCACACCGGCGGCGCCTTCGGCCTCCTGCCGCTGGGGGCCCGGCTGCTCGACGATGGGGGTGGCCCCGGGTCGAACCCGCGGCTATGAGTGATCCATTCACCGGCGGTCTTGAGCCGGCAGGAGGAGTCGAGATGCCCAGGGCCAAGCAGCTCTCTGCGTGGGTGGACGATCGACCGGGCCTGCTGGGCCAGGTGGCCAGGGCGCTCGGGGAGAAGAAGATCTCCATCCGGGCCTTCACGGCCTCGGTGCTCGATGGGCGGGGATTCCTGCGGCTGGTGGTCGACGCCCCCGCGGCCGCCAGGAAGGTGCTCAAGGCCCACGGCTGGACGGTGACGGTGGACGAGGTGGTCGAGGTGACCACGGACGACAAGGCCGGGGCGCTCGGGGCGGTGGCCGACAAGCTGGGGGCGCGGGGCATCAACATCCAGTATGCCTACGTCGGCCAGGCGGGCGCCGCCCGCAAGGTCAACTTCTACCTGGCGGTCGAGGACGTGAAGGGCGCGCTGGCGGCGCTCCGTTAGGGTCGCCGGGGAGGGGTCGTGGCGGGCGAGCGCATCGGGCTGGTGCTGACGGGTGGTGGCGCGCGAGCGGCCTACCAGGTGGGCGCGCTCAAGGCGCTGGCCGAGATCCTGCCGGGCGGACCGCTCCCGTTCGACGTGGTGGCCGGCATCTCGGCCGGCGCCATCAACGGCGTGGCGGTGGCCTGCAACGCCCACTCCTTCGTCGGCGGGGCCGGGGCGCTGCACCAGACCTGGGCCGACCTGACCCCCGACCGCATCTTCCGCACCGGGGCGCTCAAGCTGGCCGCCACCAGCGGGCGGTGGATGCGCGACCTGGGCGGCGGCGGGCTGCTGGGCGGCAACAGCATCAACTACCTGCTCGACCCGTCGCCGCTGCGGCGCCTGCTCACCGAGGTGCTGCCCCTGGCGCGCCTGCGCCGCCATCTCAGGGCCGGGCGGCTCTCCGGCGTGGCGGTCTCGGCCACCTCCTACACGACCGGCGCCGGCGTCACCTGGTACGAGGGGAACGAGCGCATTCGCCCCTGGCAGCGTGCCACCCGCGAGGGGCTGCGCTCACGGCTCACGGTGGACCACGTCATGGCCTCGGCCGCCATCCCCATCTTCTTCCCGCCGGTGAAGGTGGGGGAGGGGTACTTCGGCGACGGGTGCGTGCGGCAGGTGTACCCGATGAGCCCGGCCATCCACATGGGGGCGGAGCGCATCCTGGCCATCAGCGTCCGGTACCTGCGCCCCACGCCTGGCAGCTCGGCCATGCCGGCTGGCGAGCAGCCGACCCTGTCGCAGATCGCCGGCGTGCTCCTCAACGCGGTCTTCCTCGACTCGCTCGACATCGACCTGGAGCGGCTGGAGCGCATCAACCGGACGCTGGCCCACGTCTCCGACGAGGCGGCGGCGGCGCGCGAGCTGGAGCTGCGCCCCGTTCCGGTGCTGTCGCTCCACCCGTCGCAGGACCTGGGCCGGCTGGCCGGCGACGAGTACCACCGCTTCCCGGCCATGCTCCGCTACATGTTGAAGGGCATCGGCGTCACCAAGGACTCGGGCTTCGACCTGCTGTCCTACCTGGCCTTCGAGCCGGTCTACGTGGCCCGGGTCATGGAGCTCGGCTACACCGACACGCTCTCCCGGCGCGACGAGGTGGAGGCGTTCTTCCGCGTCGAGCCGCGCGGCGGGCGGGTGCGAAGCTCGGCGTGAGCGAGCACGGCGGCGAAGCACGCCGCGGGGCCCACGGGGTCGCCGCCCGGTCCCTAGCCGTGGCGGACGCGCCGCGCCAGGAGCGCCGGCTGCAGCGTCCTCCAGGCGGTGGCGCCCAGGATGATGGCCCCGCCCACCAGGGCCCAGGGGCCGGGACGTTCGCCGGTGAGCAGGAAGGTCCAGACCGGGTTGAGCACCGGCTCCAGCAGCACCAGCAGCGCCGCCTCCACGGCCGGCGTGCCCTCCAGGCCGCGCGTGAAGCAGAGGTAGGCGAGCCCGAGCTGGAAGACGCCCAGGAAGGCCACCAGCCCGAGGTCGAGCGGCGTGGGCACCGGGCCGTAGGGCCAGAGCGGCAGGGTCAGGGCCGCCGCCAGCAGGTTGCCCAGCACCAGGGCCGCCGGCCCCCCGTCGCCCAGGCGGCGCAGCCCCAGGATGGAGAGGCCGAAGGCCACCCCGGAGGCGAGGGCCACCAGGTTGCCGGTCACCTGGCCCGGGGTGAGCCGGTCCAGGAAGAAGAGCCCCAGCCCGAGCGCGAAGACCGGCACCGAGAGCAGCTCGCCGCGGGTGGGGCGCTCGGAGAGCAGCCAGGGCGAGAGGAGCAGCACCCAGAGCGGCGCCGTGTCCTGGATGAAGATGGCGTTGGCCGAGGTGGTCAGCTTGGTGGCCAGCACGAAGAGGACCACGGTGAAGACGTAGGCCACCGCCACGGCCATGGAGAGGCGGGTGGGGCGCCGCCTCGCCGACGGCACGAAGGCCAGCAGCACCAGCCCGGCGATGAGCGAACGCCCGCCCGCCAGCTGCCAGGCGTTCAGGCTGCAGAGCTTGATGGCGGCGCCGCCCGTGGACCAGAGGGCGGCGGCGGCCAGGAGGAGGAGCCGGTGCTTCACGGGCCTGGCGGGGCGGAGCGGGCGGCGGAGCGGGCGGAGGTGCGGGCGGCAGGGGCGCCGGCGCGGGGCGGTCGGCGCGGCCTCACGCCGTCACCCACTCGCGGAGCACCTTGTCGATCTGCTCCTCGGAGAGCTCGCCCTTGTCGGCCAGGGCCTTGATGCGCTGGGTGATGTCCTTCAGCTCCCGCTCGCCGAAGGTGATGCCCATCTCTCGCGCCCGGTAGGCGATGGCGGCCCGGCCGGTCAGGCGCGAGCCGAGGATCAGCTTGCGCGTCAGGCCGAAGGCCTCCGGCGGGATGATCTCGTAGCTGCCCGGGTTGGCCATCATGGCCTTCAGGTGCATGCCGGCCTTGTGGCTGTAGGCGGTCTCGCCGGTGACGTAGTTGTTGAAGGGGATCTCCACGCCGGTGACGCGGGCCAGCAGCCGCTCCAGCTCGCGGAGCTGCCCCAGCCGGTAGCGCTCGCCCACGCCCTGGGGGTCGAGGGAGAACATGCGGGCCACGAACCCGCCCAGCGGCGTGATGCCGACCCGCTCGCCGATGCCCAGCACCGAGACGTCCACGTGGGTGGCGCCGGCGTTGATGGCCTCGAAGGCGTTGGCGATGGCGCAGCCCGTGTCGTTGTGGCCGTGGAAGCCGATGTCGGTGGCCACGGCGCGGCGCACCTCGCGGACCAGCACGAAGACCTGGCGCGGGGTGGCGATGCCCACCGTGTCGGCCAGGCCGACGCGGTGCACCCCCAGCGTCTGGGCCGCCTGGTAGACGGCCAGGAGGTCGGTGGTCTCGGAGCGGAAGCTGTCCTCGGCGCTGAAGCGGACCTCCAGGCCGGCCTTCAGGGCGTACTCGATGGGCGGCCCCATGGCGTCGATGATCTGCTGGATGGACTTGCCGTGGGACGAGTCGCGCAGGATGCGGCTGGTGGCGAAGAGCAGCCCCAGCCCGCGCACGCCCGAGTCGACCGCCGCCTTGACGTCGTCGACCACGCAGCGGGTGTGGCTGATGACGCGCGCTCCCAGCCCGAGCTTGACGATGGTGGCGGCGTCCTTCTGCGACTGCGGCGAGGCCGCCGGCGAGGTCACCTCGATGTACTCGACGCCGAAGGTGTCGAGGGCGCGGGCGATCTCGACCTTGTCCTCGGTGCGGAAGGAGGACTTGGAGAACTGCTCGCCCTCGCGGAGGGTGGAGTCGATGAGCTTCCAGGAGTGCGTCGCCATGGCCTTACGCGTGCCTCGCTACCACTTGAAGGTGTCCTCGGCGCCGAGATCCCGCACCAGGCCGCCGGAGCCCGGGTCGGTGCGGAAGCCGAACCGCTTGAGGTACTCGGGCTGGAAGTAGCCGGTCTCCACGGCCTTGACGCCGCGGGCCCGCAGGCGCCGGAAGAACTCGCGCATCAGGCCGTCGGCCACCCCCTTGCCGCGCTGGGTGCGGCCCACCACCAGCTTCTCCATGTGGGTGCGGTCGGCCCGCACCGGCCGGTAGAAGAGGCCGGCGATGACCGACTCCTTGGCGTCCAGGGCCAGCAGGAACTCGTGCTCGGTGGCGAAGGCCACCTGCAGGTTGGACTCGCCGAAGAGGTGGAGCAGGCGCGCCACCTCGCGCGGCGAGACCGGGCCGCGCACCGCGAAGCGGCTGCCCTCCTCGTCGGTGAGGGCCACCACCACCTCGGTGGTGACGTGGCCGCCGTGCGGCATGGAGATGAGGGCCACCTCCTCCGAGGGGGAGAGGTAGCGGTAGGTCATGTGGGCCAGCAGGAAGTCCTCCGCCTCGGTGGACGTGGCGGCCGACCGGATGGCGGCCACCTGCTCGGCCAGGTCGAGGCCGCCGGCCGGCAGGACGCGCACCCGCTGCATGAGCCGGTCCAGCGCCGCGCCCAGCTCGGGCCGGGCGTCCGCCAGCACGGTGCGCCGGTAGAAGCGGATGCGGGTGTCCGGCCAGACCTGCTCCAGCTCGGCCAGCCGGTAGGTGCCCCACAGCTCGCCCAGGTGCTTCACCTGGGCCTCGGGGGTGGCCTGCGGATTCACCTCCAGCCAGCGCTTGAAGCGGCGGGCCGCGAAGAAGACCCGCTGCGGCGTGGGCCCCTCGGTGCGCAGCCTGGCCAGGAAGGTGGAGACGGCGATGGCGCGCTTGCCGCTGGCGGCCTCCTCCAGCACCGGGATGGCCCGCTCCGGGCCGAGCGCCTCCACCGCCGCCGAGAGGATCATCTCGTCGGTGACCTTGCCGGCCAGCTCGGGGCGGGCCAGGTTCACCTTGTCGAGGAAGGCGGTGTCGAAGCGGTCCAGCAGCTCGTCGAAGGTGGCGCAGGGGGAGCGGTCGGAGATGGACACCAGGCGCGCGCCGGCGTGGTAGTCGTGCGAGGGGACGATGAAGGCGGCCGGGTTGGGGTTGCGCAGCGCCAGCCGCCGGCCGGCCCGATCCCAGAAGCGGACGTGGCACTCCACCGCCGTCCAGCCCACGAAGGGCCAGAGCAGCTCGAGGCGCCTGGCCTCGCCCTGGCGCAGCAGGCGCGCCACCTGCCGCTCCACGTCGTCGCCCGGGATGAACTCCTCGGTGAAGATGCCCCACTCCCCGAAGTAGCCGCCGAACTGCTCCACCAGCGGCGGCGGCGCCCCGCAGGCCAGCAGCCAGTTGACCTCCTCGCGCAGCGCCGCGAAGGAGAGGTCCTCGGCCACGTTGATGGCGAGGTCGAAGACCTCGCGGGAGCGGGTGCGGATGGAGAGCCGGTAGACCGCCTTGCCGTGCTGCCGGCCCAGCAGGTTGACCGCGGCGCCGCCGGGCGGGATGTCGGCCAGGGAGAGGAGCACGCCGCGCCCCAGCAGGAAGACCGAGGCCCGGACCAGCGTGGAGTCGGCCACCGCCTGGAGCAGCACCGTGCGGGCCGCCTCCGGGACCGCGGGGTCGAAGACCAGCACCTCCTGCCAGCCGTACTCGTTGCCGCTGGTCGGGTCGATGGCGAGCCGCAGGTTGGGGCCGATCCAGTTGGAGAAGCCGCGCCGAAGCCGGTCGAACTCCTCGCCGGCGCGGGCCGCGATGGCGGCGTCCTCGTGGAGCGTCAGCCGCGCCAGCGGCACGCGCACCCGGGCGAAGTAGTTGGGGTGGGCGATGGCGGTGGCGGTGAGGAGCCGCATCACGCCGATGAGCGCCTTGCGGTCGGAGGGGTCCGCCAGCGGGCCGTTGGCCCGATCCGAGGCCAGGTGGGCCAGCAGGAGCTGCACCTGGGCGTCGGTGAGGCCGCGCTCGCCCAGGTCGGCCAGGTCCTCGTCGCGCAGCGCCATGGCGCCCATGCGATCCAGGAAGAGGCGCAGCGTCTCCAGCGTGCGGGTCGGCTCCTCGTTGGGGAGCAGCACGCGGAAGGCCCGGCGGCGCACGTCCTCGTCCGGCGCGTCGGCGGCGCGGCGCAGGAGGGCGCGGCACAGCACCGACTGCTCGCTGGCCGCGGCCGCCAGGCCGATGTGCAGGTGGCTGATGGCGCGGCGCGCCTCCGGGCGCTCGGCCCGCAGCAGCTCGCCGGCGGCGTGGATGGAGCGGAAGGTGACCTCGTTGGCCTCCATGAGCTCGAGGAGCGCGGGCAGCCGCTCCGGGTCCGGCGGCCGCCACAGGCGGGGGTCGATGCGCAGGTCGCCGCCTCCCTTGCGGCGCCGTCCCACCAGCGCCAGGAAGGCCTCGTCGCCCAGGAAGCGGCGCAGCGCCTCGTTGCCCAGCCAGAGGGTCGGCCGGGCCAGCAGGGCGCCCAGGTCGAGGAAGGCCTCCACGGTGTAGGCCAGGTCGCCCACCCGCATGGCCCCGGGCGCGGCCGGGTCGGCCCCCACCGTGAGGGAGCGGTCGCCCGCCACCAGGAGACCGTCGCGCAGCGAGACCTCGTGCTGCAGGACGCCGATCTCGCGCAGCACCCAGTTCGGGATGCGCAGGAAGTTGCCGTCCGCCTGCAGGGCCAGGTGCTTCTGCTCGTACATCTTCTCGATGAGCTCCTTCCAGTTCTGCTCCACCACCTCGCGCTTGAAGGAGAGCTTGTGCGTCAGCTCGCCGTGCTCCAGGTCGAGCGCGCGCGGCAGCACCTGGAAGGCCACCACCCGCTCGAAGGGCGCCAGGAAGCGGTTGGCGCTGGCCACCAGCGAGGAGAGCAGCTCGCGCAGCGCCTCCGGCGCCAGCTTGCGGTGGGAGGGGTCGCGCGTGTAATTGGGCCACACCAGCAGCGTGTTGTACTCGCGGTGGTCCCCGACCAGGAACGCCTGCCCCACCGCCTCGAAGTCGCGGAAGAGGTTCTCCACCCGCTGCGGCGCGATGGTCTGCCCGGCGCGGTTCTTGTAGATCTCCTTCTTGCGGCCGACGATGCGGAAGTGGCCGTCGTCGACGCTGACCAGGTCGCCGGTGTGGAACCAGCCGTCGGGCTCGTGCGATCCGGCCTCCTCCGGCCCGGGGTCCAGGTAGCCCGGCGAGACGTAGACGCCGCGGATGAGGAGCTCACCGTCGTCGGCGCGGCGGCACTCGACGCCCGGGAGCGGCGTGCCGATGGAGCCGTCCACGTAGCCGCCCGGCGCGGTCATGGTGATGCCGCCGGTGGCCTCGGTCATGCCGTAGCCGGAGCAGAGCTCCACGCCGGCGCGGTGGAAGTTCTTGAAGACGGACGGGTCCAGGTAGCCGGCGGCCGAGAGGCCGTAGCGCAGCCGGGTGCCGGTGATGACCCGCAGGTGGGCCGCCGTCTCGTCCACGTCGTCCGAGGCGGCCTCCCAGACCGCCGCGTCCTGCAGCTCCATCCACTTCTTGGGGACGGAGATGAAGACCGACGGCTTGACGGCGCGGAAGTCCTCCAGCAGCGAGGCCTGCGCCGTGGAGCGGGCGAAGACATAGGTGGCGCCCCACCAGAGCGTGCCGGTCAGCTCCAGGTAGCGTCCGAACGTGTGGTAGAGCGGCAGGTAGCAGAGGAAGGCGTCCCCCTCGCCCACCTCGCGCAGCGCGAAGCCGCGGCAGAGCCGCTTCGAGACGATGTTCTCGTGGGTGAAGATGATGGCCTTGGGCCGGCCGGTGGTGCCGGAGGTGTACATGGCGGTGGCCATGTCGGTGGCCTTGACCGCCGCGGCGCGGTCGGCGCGGGCCGACTCGTCGAAGCCAGCCCCCTGGCCCACCATCTGCTCCAGCGAGAGGAGCCCGTTCCGCTCGGCGCAGGTCGCCGAGAAGACCACCACCTGGCGCAGGTCGGGCAGCCCGGAGAGCGAGGGCAGCACCTTGGCCACCTGCTCCTCGTCGCTGCACAGCAGCACCCTGGCCCGCGAGTGCTTCAGCATGTAGACGATCTGCTCGGCCACCGCGTTGGCCGGGAGCGGGAAGTCCACGAAGCCGTTGGAGAGGCAGGCCAGGTCGCAGAGCGCCGCCTCCAGGCAGTTCTCCGAGAGGATGGCGACGCGCGCCTCGGGGTCGTCGCCCAGGATGGCCAGCAGGCCGCGCGCGATGGAGCGGGTGCGCCGCGACACCTCCGAGACGGTGAGCTCGGTGGCGTCGGCGCCGAGCACGCGGATGGCCACCGTCTTCGGGTCGGTCTCCTCCCGGGAGCGGAGCAGCTCGCCGAAGGTGTAGTCGGCCCTGGGGATGATGGGCAGGAGGAGGCGCAGCCAGGGATCGACCTGGTCCTCCGGCAGGGCGCGGGTGAAGAGGCGGCGCCGGGCCGTGTCGAGCAGGGCGAAGAGGGCCCGGCGGGCCGGCCCGCGGGCCTCCGGCTCGGCCACCCGGCGCAGCAGGACGTCCACCAGCGGAGCCACCAGCCCCAGGTCGCCCGGGGTCACGCCGGCGAGGGCGTCGCGGGTCTCCTCGACGAGGGCCTGGCCGGGGGCGGCCGGGGTGCTCCAGCGCGACGCCAGCCGGGGGTAGGGCGACTCCGCCTTCACCTGGAACATGCTGTGATCCTCGCCGGCAGCGGGCTCTCCACGGGCC
>JANNKC010000128.1:0-2359 GCA_031396105.1 Anaeromyxobacter sp. | reverse complement strand
CCCGTCTCGCTCGTCGACCTGCGGGGCCGGGTGGTGGTCCTCGACCTGTGGGCCACCTGGTGCGTCTCCTGCTGGAAGACGCTCCAGGCGGCCGAGGCGCTGCACGCATGGGCGCGGGCGGAGGGGCTCCCGGTCACGGTGCTCCCGGTGAATACGCTGGAGCAGGCCGGCACCGAGCCAGAGCGGGTGGCACGGGTGGTCGCCTTCTGGCGCTCCCAGGGGCTCACCCTCGAGACCGCGCTCGACGAGGGCGACGCCGCGTTCCGCGCGCTCGGGAGTCCCGGGCTGCCCAGCGTGGTGGTCCTCGACCCGGCGGGGACGGTGACGGCGGTCCACGCCGGCGTGCTGCCGGACCAGGAGCGCACGCTCCGCGAGGCGGTGCGGCGCGCGCTCGCGCCGCCCTGAGGGACCCGGCCCCGGCCGCGGTGGCGCCCCCGGCGCGGTCCGACTAGGATGCGCGCCCCTATGCGCACCAACGACCGCGGCGACCGCGACCTGAGGAAGATCGTCCTCCAGCCAGGCTTCTCCAAGCACGCGGAGGGCTCCTGCCTCGTCCACTTCGGCGACACGCAGGTGCTCTGCACCGCCTCGCTGGAGGACCGCGTCCCGCCGCACGTCTACGGCACCGGGGCCGGCTGGGTCACCGCCGAGTACGGCATGCTGCCGCGCTCGACCCATGAGCGCATGGCGCGCGAGGCGGCCCGTGGCAAGCAGGGTGGCCGCACGCTGGAGATCCAGCGGCTCATCGGCCGGGCGCTGCGGGCCGCCATCGACCTCAAGGCCCTGGGCGTGCGCACCGTGACGCTCGACTGCGACGTCATCCAGGCCGACGGCGGCACGCGCACCGCCGCCATCACCGGCGCCTGGGTGGCCCTCTCCCTGGCCGTCCGCTCGCTGCAGAAGGCCGGCAAGTTGAAGGCCAGCCCCATCCTGCGCGGCGTGGCGGCCGTCAGCGTGGGCATGAAGGCGGGCGTCGCGCTGCTGGACCTCGACTACGCCGAGGACTCCACCGCCGACGTGGACATGAACGTGGTGGCCACCGGGGAGGGGAGCCTGGTGGAGGTGCAGGGCACCGCCGAGGGGAAGGCCTTCGCGCGCCAGGACCTCGACGCCATGCTGGACCTGGCGATGGAGGGGATGGCCACGCTGGGCGGGCTGCAGCGGGCGGCCCTGGAGTAGCGCGGCGCGGCCGCCGGTCGCCCGGCCCGGGCCGGGCTTTCCTCCACGGGCGCTGAGGGCTCCATGGACCTCTTCTTCGGCACCGGCAACGCGGGCAAGCTCCGCGAGCTCCTCCGGCTGGTGGATGGCCTGCCCATCCGCGTCATCACGCCGGCCGAGCTCCCTGGCCCGCTCCCCGAGGTGGTGGAGGACGGCGCCACCTTCGCCGAGAACGCGGCCAAGAAGGCGGCGGCCTTCGCGCGCCACGCGGGCCTGGTGGCGCTGGCCGACGACTCCGGGCTCTGCGTCGACGCGCTGGGCGGCGCGCCCGGCGTCATCTCGGCCCGCTGGTCGGAGGCGGAGGCCCCGGGCCTCGTCGGTGCGGCGCGCGACCTCGCCAACAACGACAAGCTGCTGCGGGCCCTGGCCGGCGTCCAGAAGGACCAGCGTGGCGCGGCCTACCTGGCGGTGCTGGCGCTGGCGGGGCCCGACGGGAGCATCCTGGCCAGCGTGGCGGGGCGCTGCGCCGGGCGCATCGGCCGCGCGCCGCGCGGGGCCGGCGGCTTCGGCTACGACCCGCTCTTCGTGCCCGAGGGGCGCGCCCTCACCATGGCCGAGCTGTCCTTCGAGGAGAAGGACGCCCTCTCCCACCGCGGCGCCGCGTTCCGGGCGCTCTGGCCCGCGCTGGCCCGGCTCGTCACTCTTGACGAACCGAAGGGGACCGGCTAGTTAGCTCCCCTCTCGGAGCGGCCGGCTCGTCCGGTCCGCCGACTGTTTCCGGGGCGTAGCGCAGCCTGGTAGCGCGCCTGCCTTGGGCGCAGGAGGTCGCGGGTCCGAATCCCGCCGCCCCGATTCTTTGAAAGCACGGTGATGGCCGGGCCCTCCACGGGGCCCGAGGCAGGATGCGGCGCAGCAACGTTTACGGTGGGTATAGCTCAACTGGTAGAGCACTGGACTGTGGATCCGGGGGTTAAGGGTTCGAACCCCTTTACTCACCCCAATTTCTCGAGCAGCACGAGCGCCCGTAGCTCAGCTGGACAGAGCAGCGGCCTTCTAAGCCGCTGGTCGGGGGTTCGAGTCCCTCCGGGCGCGCCACTTCGCGCCCGGACCGCTGGCCTGCAGCGCGGCGTCGAGCAGTCGTTGACAGCCCCGGCGGGCGTTGGTAGATCCGCGGCCCCTCGGCCATCCCGAGCGCAGTCGT
>JANNKC010000391.1:0-14097 GCA_031396105.1 Anaeromyxobacter sp. | reverse complement strand
GCCCAGGCCCACCGCCGTGGCCAGGGTCGAGCCGCCCCCGCCCCCGGAGAAGCCCGCCCCGGCCACCAGGAAGAAGGACTCGGTGCTCGACTTCGACCAGGGGGCCGAGGACGACCTCACCGCCGCGCTCGGCGGCAGCGGCCGCTCCGTCTACGTACCGCCCAAGCCCGGCGGCGCCGGAGCGTCCGAGCGGCTCACCGACGCCCAGATCACCGAGTCGGTGAAGCTCCACGTGGACGCGCTCAGGCGCTGCGCCGCCGAGCAGCAGGCGCGCCAGCCCGACGCCAAGGGGACGCTCAAGATGGCCTGGACCATCCAGCCGGACGGCGCTCCCAAGGACGTGCGCTGCCTCACCGCGGACCTCGCCGCCAGCCCGTTCGCCACCTGCATCACCGGCGTGGTGAAGGGCATCCGCTTCCCGCGGCTCGGCGACCCCAAGGGCCAGCCGGTGACCTTCCCGTTCGGCTTCTGACGCGGGGAGGGCCGCCGTGAGCCACCCGCCGAAGACCCCGCCCCTGGCGGACGTCGCCTACCGGCCCGTCGAGCAGATGGGGCTGGCGGACCTGGAGGCCCTGCGCCTCGTGCTGCGCGGCGGCTCGGTCATCGACTGGCGCCGGCTCGAGTTCAAGGTCACCGAGGAGGTGGACGCCTTCCTGCGCCTCAACCTCTTCGATCTCGAGGAGGCGCGCGACGAGCGGCGGCTCAAGGCCGTGCTGGCGCAGGCGGTGGAGTACTTGCGCCAGGCCTTCGGGTACCAGGTGGCCGAGCCGGTGGCCCGGCCAGAGGACCTGCGCCACCTCTTCCTGCTGGCCTCCGGCGCCATGGAGCCGAAGAAGTTCCGGCGCATCGCCTGCGTGGTCCTGAAGGTGATGCACGTCATCCACCACCTGGAGGCGCGCGAGCTGCTCTTCCGCACCCCCATCCGCGAGGCCGACCTGGTCGAGCGGATCCACCGGCGCATCATGGCCGAGGCCGACCGGATGCGGGCGCTCGGGCTGCCGGTGCTCGAGTTCCGCGGCAACGTGAAGACCCGCGAGTCCCTGGTCACCAAGCTGCTCGCCAAGAAGGAGTCGGTGGCGGCGCAGGTCTTCGACCGGGTGCGCTACCGGCTGGTCACCGAGCGCGCCGACCAGATCCCCTCGGTGGTGCTCCACCTGACGCGCCACCTCTTCCCCTTCAACTACGCGGTGCCCGGGCAGGTTCAGAACAGCCTGTTCCGCTTCAGCGACCTCCTGGCGGCCCACCCGCGCGGCGCGGAGCTGGCCGCCGAGCTGCAGGTGCCGCTGGAGGCGGAGCCGGCGGATCCCGCCGAGCCGAGCAACCATTTCAGCGGCAAGGACTTCCGCGCCCTCAACTTCGTGGCCGACGTGCCGGTGCGCATCGACGAGCTCCTGCCGCCGCTCGACTCCATGGCCGACGAGCTGGGGAGCGTGGTCTTCGCGCTGGTGGAGTTCCAGGTCATCGACGCCGCGACGGCGCGCCAGAACCAGCAGGGCGAGTCCTCCCACCAGCGCTACAAGCGGCGGCAGCTCCAGCAGGTGCTGCGCCGGCTCTCGCGCGGCCTGGTGGTGCCGAAGAAGAAGCGGGCGCGGGCGCCGGGAATGGCCTGAGGCGGGAGCGGCGCGCCTACTTCCGGTTCTTCTTCCTGGCCTTCTTGCGCGCCTGGCGCTCCGCCTTGCGCTTCTTGTTGCGGGCGTCCCGGTCCTTGGTGCTCTCGACCACCGCCACCGGCTCGGGCGCGTAGCCCATGAGCCGGGCCCGGGCCATGGCGCCGGCCGGCATGGGCGGCGTGTAGCCCTTGGGCAGCCCGGCCATGCGGGCCATGGCCGCCTGGTCCGTGCCGCCGCCCATGGCCTGCTCCATGGCGGCCGCGTCGGCGCCCAGCACGTCCTCCATCCCCTTGCCCTGCATGCGGCGCAGGTTCATGAGGTTCTTCATGCCTGGCAGGCGCGAGAGGAGGCCAGGGGCCGAGCCCACCGTCTTCATGACCGACTTCATGGCGTTGTACTGCTTGAGGAGGTCGCGCACCTCCTTGTCGGTCCGGCCCGAGCCCCTGGCGATGCGCTTGATGCGCGGCTCGGTGATGGAGTCTGGGCGCAACCGCTCGGCCTGGGTCATGGAGCCGACCATGGCCACGATCTTGTGGAGCGCCTGGTCGTCGAACTGGAACCCCTCCGGCAGGTCGCCGAAGAGGGGGAACTTCTCCATGAGCTCGCCGAGCGGTCCCATCTTGCGGACCAGCTGGATCTGCTCGACGAAGTCCTGCAGCGTGAACTCGCCGGAGAGGATCTTGGCGGCGTCGGCCTCGGCCTTGTCGGCGTCGACGTGGGCCTCGAAGTCCTGCATGAGGCCGACCACGTCGCCGAAGCCCAGGATGCGGGAGGCCAGCCCGTCCGGGCGGAACTCCTCCAGGCGGTCCAGCGTCTCGCCCATGCCCAGGAACTTGATGGGTTTGCCGGTCACCTCCTTGATGGAGAGGGCCGCGCCGCCGCGGGCGTCGCCGTCGAGCTTGGTGAGGATGAAGCCGTCGAGCGCCAGGCGCCGGTCGAACTCGACGGCGGTCTTCACCGCGTCCTGGCCGATCATGGCGTCGACCACCAGCAGGATGTTCTGCGGGTCGACGCTGGCCTTGATCTGCTCCAGCTCGGCCATCAGGCCGTCGTCGATGGCGAGCCGGCCGGCCGTGTCGTAGATGAGGACGTTGGCCTTCTCGTGCGCCGCCGCGGCCAGGGCCAGCCGGCACAGCTCGGGCGGCTGCACGCCGGGCTGGTGGAAGACCGGCACGCCGAGCTGCTGCCCCAGCACCTTGAGCTGATCCACGGCGGCCGGGCGGTAGATGTCGGCCGCCACCAGCATGGGCCGCTTGCCGTCCTTCTTCAGCTTGCTGGCCAGCTTGCCGGCGGTGGTGGTCTTGCCGGAGCCCTGCAAGCCCACCATCATGATCCCGGTGGGGCCGCGCTCGGCGAACCTGAGCGAGGTGTCGACGGGCCCCATCAGCCCCTCGAGCTCGTCGTGGCAGATCTTGATGAAGTGGTCCTGCGGCGAGGCCTTGATCTTGCCCTTGGCGGTCTTGACCCTGGTCTCGACCACCTCGCCGACGGCCTTCTCGCGGACCCGCGCCACGAAGCGCTTCACCACGTCGAAGGCGACGTCGGCCTCGAGCAGCGCGACGCGGATGTCCCGCAGCGCCTCGTCCACCACCTCGGCGGTGATCTCGGTGCGACCCTTCAGCTTGTTGCGGGCGGCCTTGAAGCCCTTGGAGACCGTCTCGAGCACGGCGTGGAGCCCTCCGGAGAGGCGGGTGGTATAGCACGCCCATGTTAGGCTTTCCCGCCATGGACGACGGCCCGCGCTTCTTCTCCGTGGAGGAGGCCAATGACCTGATCGGCGACCTCCAGCTGGAGTTCGGCCGGGTGGCGCAGGTCCGGTCCGAGCTGCAGCCGCTCATCGAGTCGATGGGTGGCGCCGAGGTGGCGGTGGCCATCCTGCAGGACGGCAGCGCGGCGCCCCCCGGGCGCGCGTCGGACGCGGCGCGGCTGCAGCGGCTGGCCGGCGAGATCACCGCGGCGGTGGAGCGCATCAACGAGCTGGGCTGCCTGGTGAAGGACCTGGAGCAAGGGCTGGTGGACTTCTACTCCCTCATGGACGACGAGCCGGTCTTCCTGTGCTGGCAGTTCGGCGAGCCGGCGGTGAGCCACTGGCACCCGCTCGACAGCGGCTTCACGGCGCGCCAGCCCATCGAGGGCGTCTTCGTCAAGCCGCCGCCGTTCGTCAACTGAGCGCGCCCCCGCCGTCGGAGGACCTGGCTCGGGAGTAGGGCCGCCCGGAGTCGAACCGGGACTCCCCGCGAGGGGAGGCGGATTTTAAATCCGCTGCGTCTGCCAGTTCCGCCACGGCCCCGAAGCGCTGCATCCTAGAACGGCGACACCGCCCGGTTCTGCTCGCGCATCTCGGCCACGGCGTAGACGCCCTGGGCCCAGAGCACGCCCTGGGCGAAGCCGAGCCAGCGCATGGCCTTCTCGTGGTCGCCCGCGCCGAGGGCCTCCAGGACCCCGCCGCACATCCAGGCCACGTGCTCCAGCTGGCGGCTGCGCGGGAAGCTGGCGGTGGTCCGGTCGAAGTCGATCTGGACGGGCTGGTAGCCCTCGCGCGTGAGCCTGGCCTGGTAGGCCGTCACCACCAGCTTCACCTGCTCGTCGGTCATGGTGCTCGCTCCTGGGGAGCCCGGGGCCCCGCCGTCCGCCGCGCAGGATAGCAGGGCGGCGCCGGCGGCTCCTACCGCACGTAGCGCTGCTCGAAGAGGGCGCGCAGCCGCGGCTGGCGCCGCAGCAGGTCCAGCGTGAGCTCGGCGTGGCCCGGCACGTAGCCGTTTCCGACCAGCAGGGTGGCGTCCTTGCCCACCCCCTCGGCGCCCAGCGCGGCGGCGGTGAAGCTGGTGGCCATGGAGAAGAAGATCACCGTGCCCCCGTCGCGCACCGCCAGGATGGAGGCGAGCTCCGTGCCGGCCACCGAGCAGGCGTTGACCACCAGGTCGAAGGGCGGCCCGGCGCGGCGCAGCCGCTCCAGCGTGCCCACCGCGTCGGTGGCGTCCACCTCCAGCGCGTCGTCCACGACGCCGATGCGGCGCAGGTCGTCGAGCGCCGCGCGGGAGCGGTCGGCCGCCACCACCCAGCCGCGCCCCGCCTGCGCCTCGCGCGCCGCCGCAGCCACCAGGGCGCCCGCCTTGCCCGCGCCCAGCACCAGCACCCGCATCCCCGGCGCGAGGTGGCGCGCCACCAGGGCCGGTGCGCCGCACACGTCGAGCGCCGCCAGCACCAGCGCCTCGGGCAGGTCGGCCGGAAGCCGGGCCCACAGGCCGGTGGCGAAGAGGATGGCCTGCCCCTGGCAATCCACCCGATCCCGGTCCGGGTGGACCGCCAGCACCCGGTCGAGCCGGAGCGGCGTGAGCGTGAGCGAGACCAGGGTGGCGATCCGGTCGCCCGGGGCCAGCACGCCGGCGGCCGGGTGGCGCGGCCCCACCGCGGCGACGCGCCCCAGCAGCATGCCGCCCGAGCCGGTCACCGGGTTGTGGAGCTTGCCGCTGGCCGCCACCAGCCGCGCGATCTCGGCGCCGATGGCGGCCGGGTCGCGCCCCACCGCCCCCTCGATCTGCCGGAAGGAGGCGGCGTCCACGTTGAGCGCCTCCACGTCGATGGCGAGCTCGTCCTCGCCGAGGGGGAGGGTGGGGTCGAGCCGCTCGGCGCGCTGGGGCAGCACGCCGGCCGGGGCGACGACGCGGCGCAGGCCGTAGGGGTCCATGGCAGGGACGGTAGCCTCGTCCGGGGGTCGGGGCCAGGCTAGAGTCAGAAGAGTCATGCGCTATACGCTCTCCTTCCCCGACCCGCAGACGCACCACCTGGGCGTCGCCCTCGAGCTCGACCACCCCGGCGGGGACCTCGAGCTCTTCCTGCCGGTCTGGACGCCGGGCAGCTACCTGGTGCGGGAGTTCGCGCGGCACCTGGAAGGGCTCGGCGCGAGCGACGAGGCGGGGCGTCCGCTGGCCCTGGACAGGCTCGACAAGCACCGCTGGCGGCTCGCCGGTGGCGGCGCCGCGCGGGCCACGGTGCGCTACCGGGTCTACGCCAACGAGTTGACCGTCCGGACCAGCCACGTGGATGGCACCCACGCGTTCGTCTCGCCGGCCGGGGTCTTCCTGGGCGTGCGCGGGCGCGAGGCGCAGGCCCACCAGGTGGTGGTGGAGGCGCCGGCCGGTTGGCAGGTGGCCACCGCGCTCACGGGCGGCCCCACCCAGTTCACCGCTCGTGACTACGACGAGCTCATCGACTCACCGCTCGAGCTGGGGACACACCAGCTGGCCACCTTCGAGGCGATGGGTGCGATCCACCAGGTGGCGGTCTGGGGACGCGGCAACCTCGACCTGGCGCGCTTCGTGGCCGACGTGAAGCGGATCGTGGAGGCGCACGGCGCCTTCTGGGGCGGGCTGCCGTACCGGCGCTACGTCTTCATCCTGCACCTCGGGGCCAGGGGACGGGGCGGGCTGGAGCACTCGGCCTCCACCGTGCTGCTCCTGCCGCGGCTCGCCTTCGCCGAGCCCGACGGCTACGAGGACGCGCTGGGCCTGGTCTCGCACGAGTTCTTCCACGTCTGGAACGTGAAGCGGCTCCGCCCGGCGGCGCTGACGCCTTACCGCTACGGGGGCGAGCAGTACACGCGGCTCCTCTGGTGGTTCGAGGGGGCCACCAGCTACTACGAGCAGCTCACGCTGGTGCGGGCCGGGCTGCTGCCGCCGCTGCGCTGGCTCGAGGCGCTCGGCCGGATGTTCACGACGCTGGCGCGCACGCCCGGCGCGGCCAAGCTCTCGGTGGAGCAGTCGAGCCTCATCGCCTGGGTGAAGCTCTACCGTCCGGACGAGAACACCGCCAACAGCGCGGTGAGCTACTACCTGAAGGGCGAGCTGGTGGCGCTGGCGCTCGATCTCACGCTGCGGCGCGCCGGGGCCTCGCTGGACGAGGTCCTTCGGCGGCTCTACCAGCGGCACCAGGGGGCCGGTGTGCCGGAGGACGGGGTGGAGCGGCTGGTGGCGGAGCTGCTCGGCGAGGAGGCTGCGCGCGCCTTCTTCGACCGCTTCGTGCGCGGCGTGGCGCCGCTGGAGCCCGACCTGGCGCTGGTGGGGCTGCGCCTGCGCCGCCGCACCTCGCGCGGCGCCGACGACAAGGGTGGCCGCCCCCCCGCCAAGCCGGAGGAGGGGACGCCCGGCTGGCTGGGGGCCGAGCTGGGGAGCGGGCCACGGCTCACCGTGAGCTCGGTGCGGGAGGGGAGCCCCGCCTGGATGGCCGGCCTCAGCGCCGACGACGAGCTGGTGGCCGAGGGCGGCATCCGGCTCGACAAGGGCTCGCTCGCCGAGCGGCTCAAGGAGCGGGGGCCAGGCGGGACGCTGCGGCTCACGCTCTTCCGGCGCGACGAGCTGCTGGAGGTGGCGGTGCCGCTGGCGCCGCCGCCCGAGGACGCCGCCTGGCTCGAGCTGGTGGAGGACCCCACCGAGGCGCAGCGCGCCGCCTTCCAGGCCTGGTGCGGGGCGCCCTGGCCCGCCCGCTGACGCTGGGCTGGCCCGGGGCGCTGACGCTGGGCTAGAACCTCCGCCATGACCTTCGACCCCGCACTCCACGCCGGCCGCCGGGCCCGCGTCTTCGAGGCCATGGAGGCGCGCGGTGGCGGCGTGCTCCTGGTGCCCGCCGCCGACGAGAAGCTGCGCAACAACGACGCCGAGTACCTCTTCCGGCAGGACTCCGACTTCTTCTGGCTGAGCGGCTTCGACGAGCCGCAGGGCTGCCTGCTGCTGGCGGCGCGGAGCGGCGAGCGGAAGCTCGTCCTGTTCGTGCGGCCGCGCGACAAGGAGAAGGAGATCTGGACCGGGAGGCGGCTCGGCGTGGAGGGGGCCAAGGCGGTGCTCGGGGCGGACGAGGCCTTCACGGTGGCGGAGCAGGACGCTCGGCTGGGCGCCTTCGTCGACGGGGCCAGGACGCTCTGGTTCAAGCTGGGCGGCGAGCCGGCCTGGGACGAACGGGTCATCCGGCTGCTGGTGGAGCTGCGCGCCGGCGCCCGGACCGGCAAGCGGGCGCCGGAGGCGGTGGTGGAGCCCGGGCGCATCCTCCACGAGCTCAGGCTGGTGAAGGACGGGACCGAGCTCAAGCTGCTGCGCAAGGCCGCCGACATCACCGCAGAGGCCCACATGGCCGCCATGCGCGACGGCTGGGCCGGGCGGCACGAGTACCAGGTGCAGAGCGAGATCGAGTACGCCTTCAGGCGGCGCGGCGGCGGCGGGCCGGGCTACGGGACCATCGTGGCCACCGGCGCCAACTCCACCATCCTGCACTACCGGGCCGGCGACGCGGTGCTCGAGGACGGCGACGTGTGCCTGGTGGACGCCGGCGGCGAGTACGGACTCTACACCGCCGACGTGACGCGCACGTTTCCGGTCTCCGGCACGTTCACCACGGCGCAGGCCGAGCTCTACTCGCTCTGCCTCGCGGTGCAGAAGCGGACCATCGAGGCGGTGCGCCCCGGCGCCACCATCGACGGGCTCCACGACCTCGCCGTGCGCGGCCTCACCGAGGGGCTCATCGCCATGGGGCTGCTCGGCGGCACGCCCGAGGAGCGGATCGCCGACAAGGCGTTCCGCCGCTTCTACATGCACCGCACCAGCCACTGGCTCGGCCTCGACGTGCACGACGTGGGCGACTACCAGGTGGAGGGCTCGAGCCGGCCGCTGGTGCCCGGCATGGTGCTCACCGTCGAGCCCGGTCTCTACGTGGCGGCCGACGACGAGGGCGCGCCGGCCGCGCTGCGCGGCGTGGGGATCCGGATCGAGGACGACATCCTGGTCACCGTGGACGGGCACCAGAACCTGACCGCCGCCATCCCGAAGGAGATCGGCGACATGGAGGCGGTCTGCGTGAGGTGAGCCGCACTTCGGCGCGCGAACGCCACCCTTGACAGCCCATCAGCGGTCCAGTATTTACGCGGCCTTCCGTCGGTTCGTGCCCTTCCCGGGGTCGCGAGGTATCGAAGCCGGCGGGCGCAGCAACGGGGAGTGGCTCAGCCTGGTAGAGCACTTGGTTCGGGACCAAGGGGTCGCAGGTTCAAATCCTGTCTCCCCGACTCAGAAGGCCGCGGAGTTGCTCGTGAAATCCGAGTGCTCCGCGGCCTTCGCTATTTGTCCGCCGCAATTTCGCCGCAACTTTCACGGCGCCTGCGCGGCGGAAACCCCGACTTCACGCGAAGGCGACAGCCAAACCGCGAGAATCACGGGTCGCTCCACGCCGTGGACACCACCGGCCGTTGGCTCTGAGCCAACGGCCCAGGGTGTCCAGCGTTCCCACATGGTGGGTGAACACGCCCTGCCAGGACCGCCGAGAGTAGGTGCACGGTGGCGCGTGTGCCTCGCCAATATTCCGTGCGTCCGTGTTGTGGCGACCTCAGGCGCGGCGGCGATGCGGGGGCACGAGGCACAGTACGGTCGCGAGGCCTCGGAACGGACCGCCGAACTGGGCTACGGGCAAGACTCTCGCGTCCGATCGCCCGGGGCGGTCGGCAGAGCGAGGTCGCCGGTCGGATGCTCGGCTACGCCGCCTGGCGCCAGGAGTAGCGGTGATGCAGGCCGCCGACCCGAGGGAGATTGACGACGGTGGAAGCCGGTCCCGGGCGACACGCCACCGGCCGCCCGAGCGGTGAGTTCTTGCTGAGGGCGAGGTGTGTCCGGTCCTGATTGTAGTGGGCGATGAAAGATTCGAGCAGGCGGCGGAGATGGTGCTCGTTGAGCACGATGACGTGGTCGAGCAACTGCCGACGAACGGTGCCGACGAAGCGCTCGGCGACCCCGTTCTGCCACGGGCTCCGATAGCTGGTGCGCGTGGGCTCCACCTGCATCGACCGCAGTGTCGCCATCACCCCGCCCGTGAAGGTGGCGCCGCGATCGAAGATCATGAATCGCGGTGCGGACTCGAATGGGAAGGCGTCACGAAGCTGCTGCGCAACCCAGGCGGTGGTCGGGCTCGTCGTGACGGCGCAGCGGACCACCTCGCGGCGGCCGTGACGGATCATGAAGAGGACCTGGAAGACGCGGAACGTCGCCGTGGGCACGGAGAGGAAGTCCATAGCGGCGATGCCGTCTCGGTGGTTCCGGAGGAAGGTCGTCCAGGTCTGCCCAGCTCTCGGGGCGCGAGGCAGGGAGCGCAGGTAGCGCGAGACGCTGCGCTCGGAGACCTCGAAGCCGAGGCAGAGCAGTTCTCCGTGGATGCGAGGCGCGCCCCAGGAATTCTCCAGGGCTATCCTCCGGATGAGATCGCGGACCTCGCGCGGAAGGGGAGGGCGGCTGGAGCGCTTGCCGCGCCTGGAGAGCCAGTTCCAGTAGATGCGAAACCCGGCGCGGTGCCAGCTAACGACGGTATCCGGCTCGACGATGGAGAGGGTCTCGGCCCAACCGCTCCAGAAGCGGCGCAACAGGATCCAGAAGAGCCGGTCGGCGGGCCGGATGTTGGGGTGTCGCCGACAGGCCAGGGTGGCCAGTTGTTGGCGAAGGGCCAGGTTCTCGATCGCGAGGTCGCGTCGAGAGCGCAGGGCTGAGCGGAGCGTCGGCAGGAGAGCTACGAGGAGGCGAAGCATCGAGGCGGGGAGAATCCTCGTCCCTGGCCGAATCGTCAATGGTTTCGCTCAGGACGGAGTTATGGCGAGGCACAGGCGCCGATGTGAAGCGGCTCGTACAGCAACAGCAGGATGCGATCAAGAAAGGCGAAGAGTGACCGTGTTAGTGCTTTCGAGGGACGATGCCCGTGTCTATGATTTCAACGAACGCACGGGGAACCTTACGGAGCCCAGACCGCTCGTCGCAGGACTGCTGATTAGGGGCCAGGCCGGGACCCTGGGGACAGAGAGGGTCGTTCTGTACCGTGGGGCGGGGAACCAACTCGAGATTCGTCGTGGGCACGAGGTCATTCAGATAGCTGACAGCACGCGCGTCGAGTTCACTTCTGGAAGAACAAGAGTATTGAGGCTCCTAGTGCGCTCTTCGGCCGTTCTTACAGTCCAGTATGAGTTCGAAGGCGCTGAGGCTGATCTGGTCGAGGATCTCACCCCATTCACAGAGGAGGAAGACCAAGACTTTGGCTTGTTCATCGCAGAGGTGCTCCGGGACGCTGGTCGAAGGCGCCGCATCTTCATGAGCCCGGTTTGATGCTTCGCGAAGGATCGCCCTCTGCGTGTCATGAACACGATTTCGACTTGCGAGCTTACCGCCCCCCCCCCCCGCGGTAGCATGACGCCCAGGTGATCTCGTCAGTCGAAATGCTGGCCCTGGCGGCGCTTCTTCTCGGAGCGGTCGATGGGCGGAGCGCGGGCATCCGGTGTCCTGCTACTCTCGGTGAGGCGTTCCGAGAGTTGGCGGCCGACCCCCGCGGGAACCTGCTCTCGCAGCGGGAGCCGGTCGGTGACGGGCCGGCGTCGCAAGCCGCCACGGCGAGCGACTCGACGACGGCGGTGAGCACGCGCAGCTACGACTCGGCCGGGAACCTGCTGAAGACGGTCGACGCCGCCGGGTACACCACCACGTTCGGGATCGACGCGTCGGGGCAGGTGACTGCCAGGACGGGACCCCAGCGCGGCGAGGCCTGGACCTTCGAGTACGACGTCTTCGGGCAGCTGAAGAAGAAGGCGCTGGCTCGAGGCGCCACCGCCCAGGCGGGGTGGAAGGGGGCGGTCTGGAGCTACGAGTACGGGCTGCCGGACGGCACCACCGTCAAGGAGACGGGGCCTGACGGATACACGACCTCTCGCAGGTACAACGCGCGGCACCAGCTGCTGAAGGAGGTCCGCACGGATGTCGGGTCCTCCCGCTCGTCCTCCAACGAGTGGGTCATGACGCAGGAGTGGAGCGGCCCGTACCTGAAGAGTCGCATGGAGAAGGAGGGGGCCTGGACCAAGACCCTTTCCCGGCCGAGCTACGACCACCGCGGCCGGGTGCTCGAGGAGAAGGAGGAGTTCGTCGGCGCCGAGTCGAGCGTTGGCTACACCTACACCACCAACACCCCGTGGAGCGGACGTACCGCTCCGGTGCGGCAGAGCTGGGCGACGCAGACCGTTACAGGCAGCCGGAGCGGGAGCGTTTCGATCGACGGGCTGGGGAACACGATCGAGCAGGCCTGGGGTGTCTACAACGACACGTGGCAATACGACGCGGCCGGGCGGCTGGTCTCCGAGAAGCTGGGCGGGAAGCCGGAGCGGAGCCTGCACTACGTGGAGGGTCTTGCGGACCAGGAGACCTACGGGTCGGTGGAGACCACGAGTTACCAGTACTGGGCGAGCGGGAAGCCCTGGACCCGGAGCGACCCGGATGGCCGCGAGCGGCGCCTGACCTGGAACGAGCGAGGGCTGCTGGCGCAGGAGGAATACGGCCGCACCGGGAGCTACGACACGCGCCGTTACGGGTACGACGAGGCTGGGCAGCGGACCTTCATGCGGGTCGGCGTCGCGCCCGACGAGGCCCAGTGGGCCTACGCGAACGGCCCGCGTGGCGAGCTGCTGTCGGTGACACAGCCCGGGACCAGCGGGGGGACGTTCCAGTACGAGTACGACGAGCGCACCCAGCTCGCCAGGGTGACGCCGCCGGCCGGAAGCGCCAGCGCGTCGCAGACGTTCGACTACGACTACCTGGGGCGGCAGGTGAGCAGGACGCGCGGAGACGCGAGCTGGACGACGTCGTGGTCGAGCGGCGGCGGCACGACCCTGGAGCCGGCCGATCCGCTTCCTGGTGCGGTCCGCACCGTCTACCGGTCACTTGACGGCCGGGGCCGCGAGGCGGTGGTCTCGTGGAGCGGCGTGCCGAGCGAGCTGACCCAGGTGGCCCGGCAGTACGGGCCGCACGACGGGCCGCTGGGCGTGACGGAGTACCGGTCGGCCGGGAACGTCGAGGTGAGCTACGCCTACGACGCCCGCTTCCTGGTGACCAGCGTCTCGCGCGGCCTGGACAGCGTCACCTACGGCTACACCGCCAGCGGCGAGCGGAGTTGGGAGCAGTCGCCGGCTGGGCGCACGGACTACGACTACGACGGGCTGGACCGGCTCTGGCACGCCACCTCGTCACGCGGCAGCACGGAGTTCGTCTGGGAGGACGGCGGAACACGCCTGCTCGCCGTCAAGGCGCCCGGGGTGACGGAGTGCCGGGGGTACGACGCGCAGGGCCGGCTGACGTGGATGGACGGCCGTGACCCTGGGGTGCCGTGCGATTCACCCGCAGCCGCGCCCATCGTGCGGTTCGACTACGGGTACGACGAGCGAGGGAACCGGACGTCTGAGACGTACCAGTCGCAGGGAGCGACGGAGCCCCCGACGCAGTACGGCTACGACGCCGCGGATCGGCTGACCAGCGTGGTCTCCCCGAACGGCGCGGAGACCACCTACGGCCTGCTCGGCGACGGCAGCCGGAACACCGTGACGACGGCGCCGACGCAAGGCGGCCTCAGGACCACCGAGAGCTACCACTATGACGCCCGGGGCGGGCTGACGGGCATCACCGACGAGGCGAATCAGGCGGTGGCGACGTACACGGTGGACGTCGCAGGCCGCGTGCTCTCCGAGGCGAGGGGCACCAGGTCCCGGAGCTTCACCTGGGACGCGGGCGGGCGGCTGACGGTGGCCAGCGTCACCGTGTCCGGCACGACGGCCGCCTCCAGCTACGGCTACGACCACGCCGGCCTGCGGATCCGGAAGCAGGGTCCGGCGGGGACGACGACCTACCTGTGGGGCGCCGGCGAGCTGGCTGAAGAGGTGCTGCCAACCGGGACGCGGCTCCGGTACGAGCGCGGCGCCGGGCTCGCCCTGGCCGTGGGCGGAGAGACGCTGCTGCACGACGGCCTGGGGAGCGTCGTCGGCCGCGTCGGCCTGGGTGCGCCGGTGATGTACCGGTACGACGCGTGGGGGAGCTTCCAGGGCACGCCGGGACCAGGTGCAGGCGAGCCGAGCCTGGCGTACGCGGGTCAGCATTGGGACGCCGACGTGGGGCTCAGCTACGCGCAGCAGAGGTGGTACGAGCCGGGGGTGGGGAGGTTCCTCAGCGAGGACCCGGTGTTTGGGGACCCGGGTAGCCCGAGTTCGCTGCAGGTGTTCGGATATGCGAATGGGAATCCGTTGTTCTACGTCGATCCCTTCGGAGAGAAGAGTGTCCGGCAACTGCTTGAGGAGGCCGCGAACAAGTCGAGGCGGGGAGGTTCCGAAGGTTGGATGACGTTCTACAACGCCATTCACGCGGGCTGGGACACGGTAGACGCCGTCAGCTTCGGGACGATGGCCAAGCTCGACAGGATCGAGGACCGCGTCGAGGCGGGAGACAGGCGATACAAGGGAGGGATCGGGAGCGCCAACTACTTCGAAGACGTTGTCGGTACAGCCAGCGTCGGAATCCTGAAGTCGGCGGTCGCGGCCGGAGCTGGCGCAGCGCTCGGGGGAGTTGCGCCGGCCGTATCAGTGGCGGGCCGCATAGCGCAGGGCGCTGGCGTGGGCTTCCTCACCATGGGGACGGCGAATCTCACGGGCCAGTCGGCCGAGATC
>JANNKC010000387.1:0-4877 GCA_031396105.1 Anaeromyxobacter sp. | reverse complement strand
CGGGACCTCGGGCTCGAGCTGGTGGACACCGGCGAGACGGCCGACGACCTGGGCGGCCTGTCCGCCTTCAAGGCGTGGCTCGACGAGCGGGCCCAGGCCTTCGCCCCGGACGCGGTCGCCTTCGGCCTGCCGGCGCCGCGCGGCGTGCTGCTGGTGGGCGTGCAGGGCTGCGGCAAGTCGCTGGCGGCCAAGGCCTCGGCGGCCCGGCTCGGCGTGCCGCTGCTGCGGCTCGACCTGCCGCGGGTGCTGGGGCGCGAGGGGGCCGAGCAGGGCCTGGCCGACGCGCTCGACGCGGCCGACGCCATCTCCCCGGTGGCGCTCTGGGTCGACGAGATCGAGAAGGGCTTCGCGGGCAGCGCCCCGGGACAGGGGGGCGAGGCGCGGGCGTCCCGCCTGCTGGGGGCCTTCTCCACCTGGCTGCAGGAGCGGCGCGGCGCCGTCTTCGTGGTGGCCACCGCCAACGACGTGACCCGCCTGCCGCCCGAGCTGCTGCGGCGCGGCCGCTTCGACGAGCTCTTCTTCGTGGACCTGCCGGACCTGGAGGCGCGCCTCGAGATCCTGGCGCTCCACCTGCGCCGCCGCCACCGCGATCCGGCCACGCTGGACCTGGCCGCCATCGCCGGGCTGTGCGCCGACTACTCCGGCGCCGAGCTGGAGCAGGTGGTGGTGGGCGGGCTGCACCGGGCCTACGCGCTGGCGCGCGAGCTGGAGACGGCCGACCTCCGGCGCGTGGCCCAGGACCTGGTGCCGCTCTTCAAGACCTACGAGGAGCAGATCAAGGGGCTGCGCGAGTGGGCCCGCGGCCGCGCCCGCGTGGCCGGCCGCAGCGGCGCCGTGGTGGACCTGTTCCGGCGGGCCACGCCGGTCTAGTCAGCCCTTCAGCGCCCGCAGCACGTGCTCGTGCACCAGCCCGTTGGAGGCCACGCAGCCGCCGCTGGTGTGCGTGGCGACGCCGGCGAGGTCGGTGAAGCGGCCGCCGGCCTCCTCGACCAGGATCTTGAGCGGCGCGATGTCCCAGATCTGGACGCCGGCCTCCACGAAGGCCTCGGCCCGCCCGGTCAGCACCATGGCGCAGCCGGCCAGGTCTCCATAGCCACGCGCCTGGGCGGCCGTCACGGTGAGCCGGTTCACCTGCTCGCGCAGCGGCGGCTCCAGCAGGAACTTGAGCTCGCCGAGCGAGAGGGTGGCCTCCTCCCAGGCGGCGATGCCGGAGACGCGCAGCCGCTCCGGTGCGCCGTGGCCCACCGCCCGCCAGGCGCCCAGGCCCCGCCCCGCCCAGTAGACCTCGCCCAGGGCCGGCATGCCCATGGCGCCGGCCAGCACCTGCCCGCCCACCTCGAACGCCACCAGCGGCCCCCAGAAGCTGCCGCCGCGGGTGAAGCCGCGGGTGCCGTCCACCGGGTCGACGATCCAGCGCGCCTCCTCGCCGGCGTGGGCGCCGGACTCCTCGCCCAGGATGGCGTGGCCCGGGAAGCGGGCCCGGATCACCTCGACGATGGCCGCCTCCGCCTCGCGGTCGGCCGCGGTGACCGGGGAGCGGTCGGGCTTCAGCTCGACGCGCACGCCGGTCCGGAAGTGGCGCATGGCGGCGGCGCCGCCAGCCTCGGCGGCGTGGCGGGCGGTCTGCATGGCGAGGTCGAGGTCGAGGTCGGACATGCGGGCCAGTCTAGGCCACCTCGGGCGGACGAGGGCAGCGGTCGGGGTCGGAGTGTGGGATCTGGCACCCGCTCCACGCTGGCCTGACGACAACTCGGGCGGCGGGGCGCGGCCGCCGCGATCGCGGGGTTGCGCCCCGACCCCGATGCCTCCACTGCCACCAAGCCTGGACTGTGCCCGGCGACGCCGCGCATCGGCCGCCGTCATCGCCCTTCCGGCGCTTCCACTTGGTGCCGACCGGTCACCGGCCCGCCTCTTGCGATGCGGGAACTGGTGGACCATGCCACCGCGCCGGTCGAGGTCTGGGAGCGCCGCACCGGCGCCGCGCTCGCCGCGTTGCCGAGCGCCCCCGCCTACCGCCGCCGCGAGCCCGAGAGGACCCTCCTCCACGCCGTGGTCCGCGACCGGCTGGAGCCCTTCCTCGCCGCGGCGCGCGACCGCAGCCCCTCGGGCCGCGGCCTGCCAGCCCACGTGGAGCGCGACCTGCGCGCCTACCTGGACTGCGGCATCCTGGTCCGCGGCTTCGCCCGCGTTCGCTGTCCTGGCTGCGGTTTCGAGCGGCTGGTCGCCTTCAGCTGCAAGGCGCGCAGCTGCCCGAGCTGCAACGCCAGGCGCATGGAGGACGCCGCCGACCACCTGGTCCACGACGTCTTCCCGCGGGTGCCCGTGCGGCAGTGGGTGCTCTCGCTCCCCCGCCGGCTCCGGTTCCAGGCCGCCCGCGACCCCAAGGTCGCCTCGCGGCTGCTCGACCTGTTCACCCGCGCCGTCTTCGCCTGGCAGCGCCGCCAGGCGCGCCGCCTCGGAGCGGACGATCCGCGGACCGCCGGCGTCACCGCGGTCCAACGGTTCGGGAGCGCCATCAACCTGAACGTGCATTTCCACACCCTCATGCCGGATGGGGTGTTCGACGTCACCGCGGAAGGACCCGCCCGCTTCGTCCCCCTGAAGGCGCCCTCCGACGAGGAAGTGGCGCGGATCCTCACCGTCATCATCCGCAAGGTGGCCAGGGCTGGACTGCTCGAGGTGGGCGAAGACCGCCCCGGCGCCGGGGAGGACGCCTTCGCCGCGCTGCAGGCCGTCGAGGTGGACCGGCGGCTCCGCTTCCCCGACCCGTTCAAGCACGCCCGGCGAGCGGCTTACATCGACGGCTTCTCGCTCCACGCCGGCGTCCGGATCCACGAGCACGACCGCGAGGGGCTGGAAAAACTCTGCCGCTACGCCGTCCGGCCGCCATTCGCGCTCCACCGGCTCTCGCCGGCGCCCGACGGCCGCCTCGTCTACCGGATGAAGCGGCCGCGCGGGGGCTCGCTCTTCCTGGTCCTCACGCCGGACGAGCTGCTCTCGCGCATCGCCACGCTGGTCCCGCCCCCGAGGACACACGCGCTCCGCTACCACGGCGTCTTCGCGCCCAACTCCAAGCACCGGGCGCACGTGGTGCCGGCCGGCGCTGGTCGCGCCGCCGGGCACGGGAGCCAGGCCGCGCCCCACGGGCCGGGCGACCACGCCGCCCCTGCCGCGATCGCGGGTACGCCGTGCGCGGAGGCCCGCCCCGAGCCGCCCGAAAGCTTCCGCCTCACGGCACAGGTCGAGGCGCCGGCGGAGCGCACCGCTCCCCGCACTCGGGTTCCCTGGGCGGAGCTGCTCCGCAAAGTCTTCGCCCTCGACGTGCTCGAGTGCCCCAAGTGCGCAGGCCGCCTCGAGCTCATTGCCTTCATCGCCGAGCACGGGGTCGCCAAGCGCATCCTCGACCACCTCGGCCTGGCCTCACAGGCGCCACCGCTGGCCAAGGCCAGGGCGCCGGACGACCCAGCCGACGCCAGCGACGCGCCCGACTACCACGCTGGCGACCCCACCCACGACGGGTGACCGGCGGCCCAGGACCGCCGTCGTCGAGGTGCGCTCGCGCCACCTCGGGGAGCGGCCCGCGCCGACCCTTGCGGAGCGTCCGCCGGGCGTGCAAGGCTCCTCCGCGATTCAACCGACTGTTGAATCAGTTGCCGTAAGGGATCTTATCCGACCTGAACCGCGGGTTGAATGACCTACCCGCAACAGGACGCAAAGACATGGCTTGGCGGTCAACTACTACTTGAGCTACGGCTTACACTCTTCGTCGACGCTGGGATCAGCAAGTGAACAGGGGGCCACAAACATGATGCGCGTTAACAGGTTCTTACTCCTCGCCGCCCTCTCCGGCGCTTGCTCACCGAGTGGTTCGGCTCCGGCAGGGGCGAGCGTGATGTCAGTGGGGGCTGCAACGACCTCAGCGCCTCAAGTGGCGGAACCTCCAGTCGACCGGCGACTTGGCGGGGGCTACAAGCAAGCAAAGTGGGGCATGAGCAAGGCTGAGGTGCAGGCCCAACTTGGCCTGAAGCTTGAGACGGAAGGAAAAGACACCCTCCGCTTCCGAACTGCCGAAGGGCGCAAGCTCACCGCCTACTTCTTTAAGGAGAAACTAAACAGAGTCGAACTTGAGCCAGGGCTTAGCGATGGTGACGGCGATGGCGCTACAGCGATCATTAGGGCGCTTGAAGAGAAATTCGGTGCGGGAACACCCGATCGTTCTAAGCAGGACCCCATGCTCGGGTTCCCGCTTCTTAGGGTGCTGTGGAGCGACAACGATACCGAGATCTACACGCGAATGTGGGACCCGGAGGACGCCATGAAGAACGGGCTGCCTTACCCCTCCTCCATGCTCAAGGTCGTCTACAGGTCACCTGCTTTGGAGCAGGAAGAGCGCAGCAGGAAGGCCGAGGCTGAAGATGCGGCTGCGCAAGAGCGCGTGAGGGGAAAGCAGCGGGCTGTTCAAGGCGACCTATAGGCAGGACGGGAGTTAGCCCACGACTGAATCAGTTGCCGTAAGGGATCTTATCCGACCTGAACCGCGGGTTGAATGACCTACCCGCCTACCCGGAGGGCGTCTGGTACGGCCAGGTCCGGCCCGCGGACGTGGCCGAGATCGTCGAGCGCCACCGGGTCGGCGGCCAGCCGGTGGAGCGGCTGCGGCTTCGCGCACTCGAGGAGGGCGGCAAGCCCATGCCCCGACCCGACGCGCCGGGGCGGCCCCCGTCTAGTTGAGCATGGTGCGGGTACCGGCCCATGCCGATCACTGATTCCGGAGCAAGCCGATCACCCATTCCGGCGGAAGCCGATCACCGATTCCGGAGCAAGCCGATCGCTGAACGCATGACCCGGTAGCCGGCCTCAGGGCGGTCACCCGGGAG
>JANNKC010000223.1:0-19447 GCA_031396105.1 Anaeromyxobacter sp. | reverse complement strand
AGCTCTTCCGGGACATCCCGGCCGGGGTCCGCTTCCAGGGCGAGCTCGACCTCGAGCCGGCGCTGTCGGAGCCGGAGCTGGTTCGTCACATGGAGGAGCTCGCGGCGAAGAACGTCGACACCACGAAGGAGCTCTCCTTCCTCGGCGCCGGGATCTACGACCACTACGTGCCCGCGATCGTCGACGCGGTCTTGCAGCGCGGCGAGTTCCTGACCGCGTACACGCCGTACCAGCCCGAGATGAGCCAGGGCGTCCTGCAGGCGATCTTCGAGTACCAGACGGCGATCTGCGAGCTGACCGGGATGGACGTCTCGAACGCGTCCGGCTACGACGGGACGACGGTCGCCGCGGACGCCTGCCTCGTCGCCAAGCATGTGACGGGCCGCTCGAAGGTCGTGCTCGCGGAGACGCTCAACCCGCAGGTGCGGCAGGTCGTGAACCAGGCCGCGCCCCGCGGGGCCAGCGCCTTCTGGGGGGTCATCGCTCAGATCGCCGTGCTCGACATCGTCTTCTCGCTCGACTCGGTCATCACCGCGGTGGGCATGGCCCAGCACCTGTCCATCATGGTGGCGGCCATGATCATCGCGGTGGGCGTGATGCTGGTCTTCGCCCGCCCGGTGGGCGACTTCGTGGAGCGCCACCCCACCATGAAGATGCTGGCCCTCTCCTTCCTCATCCTCATCGGCGTGATGCTGGTGGCCGAGGCCTTCGGCAAGCACGTCGACAAGGGCTACATCTACTTCGCCATGGCCTTCTCGCTGCTGGTCGAGATCCTCAACCTGCGGATGCGCAAGGCCAGGAGCGTGCCGGTCCACCTGCACGGGCCGGCCGAGAGCCTGGGGACGCCGCCAGCGGCCTGATCCCGGCCGTCCCGGGTGGGCGGCGCCAGGCGCCCCGGGCCGCGAGGTCCCCCGCCCGGCGCGTGGCGAGGTCCCCCGCCCGGCGCGTGGCGGGGTCCCGGCCCGATCAGGTATCGTGCCTCCTTTCCCCAGGGAGGCATGGCATGGAGGTCCTGCAGCTCTCGGTCTTCCTCGAGAACGCCGCCGGCCGGCTGGCCGACGTCGCCGAGGTGCTGGCCGCCGCCGGCGTGAACGTGCGCGCGCTGGCGCTGGCCGACATGGCCGAGTTCGGCATCCTGCGGCTGGTGGTGGACGACACCGACCGGGCCCGCGCGGCGCTCAAGGCGGCCGGCTTCGCCGTCAAGACCACGCCGGTGGTGGCGGTGGGCGTGCCGGACGCGCCGGGCGGCATGGCCAAGGTGCTGCGGGTGCTCGGGCACCGCGGCCTGGCGGTCGAGTACCTCTACGCCTACGCGCGCCGCAGCGGCGAGGAGGCCATCCTCATCTTCCGCGTCGAGGATCGGGTGAGCGCGCTCATCGCCCTGCAGGAGCAGGGGCTCCACGTCCTCGACGGACCCCAGGTCCACGGCGCCTGACGCACCGTCTCACCCGTGCCGCACCCGGGCGCCGCCCCGGCCACCCCCCGACGACGAGAAAGGCACCGACATGAGGCTCCCCTCCCCGCTGCCCCTGCTGCTCGCCCTGCTGCTCGCCGCGCTCCCGGCCCGCGCCGCCGACCCCATCAAGGTGGGCGCCCTGCTGGCCATCACCGGACCGGCCTCCTTCCTGGGCGGCCCGGAGCTGAGGACCCTGGAGATGGCGGTGGAGGAGCTGAACGCCAAGGGGGGGCTGGCCGGCCGCCCGGTGCAGCTCATCGTCAAGGACACCGGCGGCAGCCCCGAGAAGGCGGTCTCCTTCGCCAAGCAGCTCATCGAGGAGGAGCAGGTCTTCGCCATCATCGGCCCGTCCACCAGCGGCGAGACCATGGCGGTCAAGGGGCTGGCCGAGGCCTCCGGCACGCTGCTCATCTCCTGCGCCGCCGCCGAGGTGATCGTGAACCCGGTGGCCAGGTGGGTCTTCAAGACACCGCAGAAGGACAGCCACGCCGCCACCATGATCTTCCAGCAGCTCAGGAAGCAGGGGCTGACCAGGATCGGCGTCCTCACCAGCAACACCGGCTTCGGCAAGGCCGGCAAGGAGCAGCTCGAGAAGCTGGCGCCCGAGCACGGCATCCAGATCGCGGTCTCCGAGACCTACGACAAGGCGGCCACCGACCTCACCGCCGAGGTCACCAAGCTGAAGGCGGCCGGGGTGCAGGCGCTGGTCAACTGGTCCATCGAGCCGGCCCAGGCCATCGTCATCAAGAACGCGCGCCAGCTCGGCCTGGCCATCCCCATCTTCCAGAGCCACGGCTTCGGCAACCTCCAGTACGTCAAGGCGGCCGGCGCCGCGGCCGAGGGCGTGGTCTTCCCCATGGGCCGCCTGATGGTGGCCGAGGCGCTGCCGGAGAAGCACCCGCAGCGGGCCGTGCTGGTGGCCTACAAGAAGGCCTACGAGGCCCGCTACCGGGAGGACGTCTCCGGCTTCGGCGGGTACGCCTACGACGCGCTGCTCATCCTGGCCCAGGCGGTCAAGGCCGCCGGCCCCGACCGGGAGCGGGCGCGCGCCGCCATCGAGGGGCTGACCGGGCTGGTCGGCACCAGCGGGGTCTTCAACTTCTCGGCCAGCGACCACAACGGCCTGGCGCTCGACTCCTTCGAGCTCCTCACCGTGAAGGACGGCCGGTTCGTCATGCTGGGTGCCAGGTGAGCGCCCCGCCCCGCCGCGCCGGGACCATGGCCGGCACCCGCCTCGCCGCCGCCCTGGCGGCGGCCCTGGTGGTCGCGCCGCTGGCCACCGCCCGCGCCGCCGCGCCCTACAAGGTGGGCGCCATCCTGGCCGTCACCGGCCCCGCCTCCAACCTGGGCGCCCCCGAGGCGCGCACCCTGGAGCTGCTGGTGGAGCAGCAGAACGCCCGGGGCGGCGTGGGCGGCCGGCCCATCCAGCTCCTGCTGCGCGACTCGGGCGGCAGCCCGGAGAAGGCGGTCTCCTTCGCCAGGCAGCTCATCGAGGAGGAGCAGGTGGTGGCCATCATCGGCCCCTCCACCAGCGGCGAGACCATGGCCATCAAGGCCATCGCCGAGCAGGGGCGGACGGTGCTGCTCTCCTGCGCCGCCGCCGAGGTCATCGTCAACCCGCAGGCGAGGTGGGTCTTCAAGGTGGCCCCCAAGGACGCCGACGCGGTGGACCTGATCTTCGCCCGCATGAAGGCGGCCGGCACCACCCGCATCGGCGTGCTCTCCAGCAACACCGGCTTCGGCAAGGCCGGCAAGGACCAGATCGAGAAGCGGGCCGGCCCGGCCGGCATCCAGGTGGCGGTCAGCGAGGTCTACGACAAGGCGGCCACCGACCTGACGGCCGAGGTCACCAAGCTGAAGGCGGCCGGCGTGCAGGCGGTGCTCAACTGGTCCATCGAGCCGGCCCAGTCCATCGTGCTGAAGAACCTGAGGCAGGTGGGGCTCGACGTGCCGGCCTACCAGAGCCACGGCTTCGCCAACCTGCAGTACGCCAAGGCCGCCGGGGCCGCCGCCGAGGGGGTGGTCTTCCCGGCCAGCCGCATCGTGGTGGCCGACGCCCTGCCGGAGCGCCACCCGCAGAAGGCGGTGGTCACCGCCTACAAGCGGGCCTACGAGGCCCGCTACCGGGAGGACGTCAGCGCCTTCGGCGGGCACGCCTACGACGCCTTCACGCTCCTGGTGAAGGCGCTGGGCGAGGGGGGCGGAGACCCGGAGAAGGTGCGGCTCGCCATCGAGGGGACGCGCGGGCTGGCCGGGACGGCCGGGATCTTCAACTTCTCGGCCACCGACCACAACGGCCTCGACGCCGCCGCCTTCGAGGTGCTCACCGTCCGGGGCGGGAAGTTCGTGCCGGCGGACCAGTAGCCCGTGACCACCGCGCTCGTCCTCCAGTACCTGGTCGCGGGGCTGACCTACGGGACCATCTACGCGGTGGTCGGCATCGGCTTCAACATCATCTACAACACCACCGGCATCATCAACTTCGCCCAGGGCGAGTTCGTCATGCTGGGCGGGATGACCGCCGTGACCCTGCAGCGGGTCGTGCCGCTGCCGCTGGCCATCCTGCTGGCGGTGGCCTCCACCACGCTGGTGGGGGCGGCGATCGAGGTGACCTTCATCCGCCGGCTCCCGCGCCCCACCGTGCTGCGGATGATCATCGTCACCATCGGCGTCTCCATCCTGGTGCGCGAGGCGGCGCTGCTGCTGTGGGGCGAGCAGGTCCGGTCGCTCCCCTACTTCACCGGCGACGAGGTGACGGCGCTGGAGCTGGGCGGGGTGCACCTCTCGCCGCAGGTGCTCTGGAGCCTGGCCACCTGCGCCCTGGTGGTGACGGCGCTGCAGGTCTTCTTCCGCCACACCCGCACCGGGCGGGAGATGCGGGCCTGCGCCGCCAACCGCGAGGCGGCGGCGCTGTGCGGCCTCTCCACCCGCAACCTGGTGACCCTCTCCTTCGCCCTCTCGGCCGGCATCGGCGCGCTGGCCGGCTGCGTGGTCTCGCCCATCACCTACACCCGCTACGACATCGGGGCCTCGCTGGCGCTGAAGGGCTTCACCGTGGCCATCCTGGGGGGGCTGGGCAACGGCGGCGCCGCGGTGGCGGCGGGCTTCCTGCTCGGCACGCTGGAGGCCTTCTCCATCGCGGTGCTCCCGGCCGCCTACAAGGACGCCGTCTCCATCGCCGTCCTGCTGCTGCTCCTCTTCCTCCGCCCCAGCGGCCTGTTCGGCAGCCGCGAGCTCTCCCGCCTCAAGGCCTTCTGATGCCCCGCTCGCGCTACGCCCAGCTCTGCCTCTTCGCCGCCCTGGTGGTGGCGGTGCAGCTCGGCGCCGGCGCGGCCGGCAAGGCCTTCTGGCTGACCCAGCTCACCATGACCGCCTACTCCGGCCTGGTCGTCATCGGGCTGTGCCTCTTCATGGGCTACGCCGGCCAGATCTCGCTGGGGCACGCCGGCTTCTTCGCCATCGGCGGCTACACCTCGGCGGCGCTCACCACGGTGGACCTGGCGCCACAGCGGAGCGCGGCGCTGGTGGCGCTGCTGGACCGCTGGCAGCTCCTGGTGGTGCGGCCCGACCTCTACGGGGGCGAGCTCCTGACGGTGCGCCCCTGGCCGGCGGCGCTGGCGGCGGTGGCGCTGGCGGTGGCGGCGGCGGCCCTGCTGGGCGTGCCGGCGCTGCGCCTCAAGGGACACTACCTGGCCATGGCCACCCTGGGGTTCGGCACCATCGTCTCGGCGGTGGTGGTGGGCACCGAGCGGCTCGGGGCGGCCGATGGGCTCTCCGGCGTGCCGGCCTTCGACCTCCTGCCGGGCCTCCGCGTCACCGGCGCCGCCGCGGCGCGGGTGCAGAACTACTACCTGGCCTGGGGGCTGGTGGCCCTGGGCATGCTGCTGCTCACCAACCTGGTCCGCTCCCGCACCGGGCGGGCGCTCAGGGCCATCCACGGCGCCGAGGACGCGGCCGGCGCCATGGGGATCGACGCGGCGCGCCTCAAGCTGCAGGCCTTCGTCCTCTCGGCCGGCTTCGCCGCGGTGGCGGGCGTCTTCCTGACCCACTACACCGGCGGCATCGGCCCCTCCGAGGCCTCGGCCATGAAGTCGGTGCGCTACGTGGCCATCGTGGCGGTGGGCGGCATGGGCAGCCTGTGGGGCACCCTGCTGGCCGGCTCGGTGCTGCAGTTCCTCTCGCTGCGCGGCCTGTTCGGCAGCCTCGACGACGCGGTCTTCGGCGCCACCCTCATCGTGGTCATGCTCCTCGCGCCGGACGGCCTGCTGCGGCTCGAGCTCCCGGCGCCCCTGCGGGCGGCCCTGTCGCGGCGCGGCGCGCCGCCCCCGGCGGAGGGCTGAGGATGGCCCTGCTGGAGGTGAGCGGGCTCTCCAAGCGCTTCGGCGGCCTGCAGGCCGTGGGGCAGGTCTCCTTCCGCGTCGAGCAGGGCACCGTGAAGGCCATCATCGGGCCGAACGGGGCCGGCAAGACCACCCTCTTCGACCTCATCTCCGGGGTCACCGCGCCCGACGCCGGGCAGGTGACCTTCCAGGGCCGGGCCATCCAGGGGCGGCCGCCGCACCGGGTGGCTGCGCTCGGCCTGTCCCGCACCTTCCAGCAGATCCGGCTCTTCTCCGGCATGACCGCGCTGGAGAACGTCATGGTGGGCGCCCACCAGCGCGGCCGGGCCGGGCTGCTGGCGGGCCTGCTCCACCTGCCCTCCACCTGGCGGGAGGAGCGGGACCTGGAGGCGCGGGCCCGGCGGGCGCTGGACTTCGTCGAGCTCGGCGCGGTGGCGGCCGAGGAGGCCACCAGCCTCTCCTACGGGCAGCAGCGTGGCGTGGAGCTGGCCCGGGCCCTGGCGGCGGAGCCGGCCCTGCTCCTCCTCGACGAGCCGGCCGCCGGCCTCAACATGCAGGAGACCGCCGGGCTCTCCCGGCTCATCGGGCGCATCCGGCAGCGCGGCGTGACGGTGCTGCTGGTGGAGCACGACATGTCGCTCGTCATGGGGATCTCGGACGAGGTGGCGGTGCTCTGCTTCGGCCAGAAGATCGCCGACGCCACGCCGGGCGCGGTGCAGCGGGACCCCGAGGTGGTGCGGGTCTACCTGGGGGACGAGGCATGCTGAGGGTCCGCAACCTCGACGTGGCCTACGGGCAGCGGCTGGCGCTGCGCCACGTCTCGCTCCACGTCGACCGGGGCGAGGTCGTGGCGCTGATCGGCGCCAACGGCGCCGGCAAGACCACGCTGCTGCGCACGGTGGCCGGGCTGCAGCGGGCCGCGGCCGGGAGCGTGGCCTTCGACGGGCAGGACCTGACCCGGCTGCCCGCCGAGCGGGTGGTGGCGCTGGGCTGCTCGCTGGTGCCGGAGGGCCGGCAGGTCTTCGCCACCATGCCGGTGCGGGAGAACCTGCTGCTGGGAGCCACCGTGCAGTACCGGCGCGGCAAGCGGCGCGAGGTGGAGGCCGACCTGGCCCGGGTCTACCAGCTCTTCCCGCGCCTGGAGCAGCGGGCCGGGCAGCTGGCCGGGACCCTCTCCGGCGGCGAGCAGCAGATGCTGGCCATGGCGCGCGCCCTGATGGCGCGCCCGGCGCTGGTCATGCTCGACGAGCCGTCCATGGGGCTGGCGCCGCTGGTGGTGAAGGACCTCTTCCGGGCCATCCAGGTCATCCGGGCCGAGGGCGCCACGGTGCTGCTGGTGGAGCAGAACGCGCGCGGCGCGCTCCGGATCGCGGACCGCGGCTACGTGCTGGAGACCGGGCGCATGGTGCTCACGGACGGCGCCGAGGCGCTCCTCCAGAACCGGGACGTGCAGCGCGCCTACCTGGGCGGTGAGCCCAGCGCGGCGCAGGAAGGGGAGCGGCGATGAGCGACGCGGCCTGCTGGCAGCCGGAGATCGAGCGCATGGACCGGGAGGCGCTGGGGCAGCTCCAGCTCGAGCGGCTGGAGGCGACCCTGACGCGGGTCTACCGGACGCTCCCCTTCTACCGGCAGCGCTTCGACGCCGCCGGGGTGGACCCGGACGGCGTCCGCTCGGCGGCCGACCTGCGGCGGCTGCCCTTCACCGTGAAGGACGACCTGCGCCGGAGCTACCCCTACGGCCTCTTCGCCGTGCCGCTGCGCGAGGTGGTGCGGCTGCACGCCTCCTCCGGCACCACCGGGCTGGCCACCGTGGTGGGCTACACCCGCAACGACCTGCGGGCCTGGGCCGACGCGGTGGCGCGGGTCATGGTGGCGGGCGGCGTCGGCAAGGACGACGTGGTGCAGGTGGCCTTCCACTACGGCCTCTTCACCGGCGGCTTCGGGCTGCACCAGGGGGCCGAGCTGCTGGGCGCCTCGGTCATCCCCATGTCGAGCGGCCACTCGCGGCAGCAGCTGCGCATCATGCAGGACTACCGGACCACCGCGCTGTGCTGCACGCCCAGCTACGCCATGCACCTGGCCGACGAGCTCATCGAGCAGCGGGTGCCGCGCGGCGCCCTCTCGCTCCGGGTGGGGCTCTTCGGCGGCGAGCCCTGGAGCGACGCCATGCGCCGGCAGCTGCAGGAGAAGCTCCAGCTCACCGCCACCGACAACTACGGCCTCTCCGAGCTGATGGGGCCGGGCGTGGCGGGCGAGTGCGGCGAGCAGCGCGGGCTGCACCTGGCCGAGGACCACTTCCTGGCGGAGCTGGTGGACCCGGCCAGCGGCGCGCCGGTGGCAGCGGGCCAGGTGGGGGAGCTGGTCCTGACCACCCTGACCAAGGAGGCCTTCCCCCTCATCCGCTACCGCACCGGCGACCTCACCACGCTCTCCACCGAGCGCTGCCCCTGCGGCCGGACCCTGGCGCGCATGGGGCGGGTGCTGGGACGCACCGACGACCTCATCATCGTGAAGGGCGTCAAGGTCTACCCCTCGCAGATCGAGGCGGTGCTGGTGGCGCTGGAGGGGGCCGATCCGCACTACCAGATCCTGCTGACCCGCAAGGCCGCCATGGACGAGGCCACCGTGCTGGTGGAGGTCTCGGAGGCCATCCTCTTCGACGAGATGCGCCGGCAGAGCGGCCTGCGCGAGACCATCGCCCGGCGGCTGGCCGACGAGCTGGGCGTCTCGGTGGCGGTCAAGCTGGTGGAGCGCAAGTCGCTGACCCGCAGCGACGGCAAGGCGGTCCGGGTGGTGGACCAGCGAGGGGCGTGAGGCGGGGAGCGCCCCTCGACGGCGCGGCGCCGGCGGCGCCGCCAGGCTCGGGGCGACCGGTGAGCCGTGCGGCGGACCGGTGCTCGGGCCGGCCGGCGGCGATGCGGCGGCGCGGCGCTGGCGGTGCCTCGCGCCCTCGTGTACAAGGCGCGCCGTGGCCGACCTGTCGCTCCTCCTGCTGACGCTCTTCTGGGGCACCACCTTCACGCTGGTGAAGGGGGCGCTGGAGATCGGCTCGACCGGCCTCTTCCTGGCGGCCCGCTTCGGCACCGCCGCGGCGGTGCTCGGGGTGGTGGCGCTCTGGCGGCGCGACCCGGTGGGGCCCGGCTTCTGGCGCCACGGGCTGCTCCTCGGGCTGGCCATGCTGGCCGGCTTCGTGCTGCAGACGCTGGGGCTGGCCCTCACCACGCCGGCCCGCTCCGGCTTCATCACCGGCATGTCGGTGCTGGTGGTCCCCTTCATCGCCAGGTTCACGCTGGGGCGCCAGGTGCGCTGGAGCGCCTGGGCCGGCGTGGGGCTGGCCGTGGTGGGGCTCACGCTGCTGACCCGCCCCTTCGACGAGGGCGCGGTCACGGCGGCGGTGCGGCTCGGCGATCTCCTCACCGCCGGCTGCGCCGTGGCCTATGCGCTGCAGATCGCCTTCATGAGCGAGTGGTCGGCCAAGCACCCGCTGGTCCCCTTCACGCTGCTCCAGGTCTCGGTGGTGCTGGTGGGCGCGCTCCTCATGATGCCGCTCGAGGGGGTGCGCTTCGACGCGGCGCGCTGGCCGGCCTTCGCCGGCGTGGTGGTCTTCACCGGCGTGGCCATGACGGCGGGGGCCTTCTTCGTCATGAACTGGGCGCAGCGCCACACCAGCGCGGTGCGAGCGGCGCTCATCTACGCGCTCGAGCCGGTCACCGCCGCGCTCTTCAGCTGGTACGTCATCGGGGAGCAGCTCGGCGCGGCCGGCTGGGCCGGCGGGGCGCTCATCGTGCTGGCCGTGGTGGCGGGCGAGGTGGGCGGGGTGCTCGAGGGGCGCGCCGAGGCGGCCCGGGCGGCGCTCCGTCCGGCGGCCGGCGAGCGGTAGGGCGGCCCCGAGGGGCCGCGCCCGCGCTACGGGTGCGACGCGAGGTAGGGCGCCCAGGCCTCGGGCCCGGCCGCCGCCGCCGCGTCGAGCGAGAGCAGCTTGCGGCCGATCATGGCGAAGAGCACGCCTTCGAAGGCGGGCCAGTCCTGCCCGAGCTTCTGGCGCAGCGCCGCCACGGTGGCGCCGGCGCCCACCGCGCGCAGCACCGCCACCTCGTCGGGGGCGAGCTCCGGGGCCAGGCGCGGGGCCGGCCCGAGCCGCACCAGGGCCGTCACCTCGAGCGCGTCGGGCGCGAGCTGGAAGGTGGCCAGGCCCGGGTAGGCCCGGACCAGCTGGTCGAACCAGTGGCCGGTGGTGCCGAGGTAGGGCTGGTCGAAGGCCACGCCGATGCGCCAGGGGGCGCGGCCGCTGGCCCAGGCCACCGTGCCGGTGGTGGCCAGCGCCTCCTGGACCCTCTCGCTCGTGAGCACGAGCTTGACCGGGTCGCCCTTCTTGAAGGGACCCGGCGCGGCGAGCTGGCAGCCCTTGGGGCCGAAGTCGGTGGTGTCGGAGGCCCAGAAGGCGCCGCCGGGCAGCAGGCAACGCGCCTCACAGCGGGCGGGCGCCCGTGGCACTCGCCTGGGGTTGAGGATCGCTTCGGCCATGGGACACCTCGCGCGGGGACGGCCAGGATCCTAGGTCGCCGGCCGGTCCTGCGCCAGCCGCCGTCAGCCCCCCGCGCTAGATCCCCCTCCCAGGCATGCGCCACCCGCCCATCGAGCTGCACCGCGGCGAGCTCCGCGTCAGCGGCACCGAGCTCCACCTCGACGCCAGGCGGCGGGCCGGCTGTGCCTTCGTCTCGCACGCCCACGGCGACCACATCGGGCGCCACGACCGGACCATCGCCACCCCCGCCACGCTGGCCCTGATGAACCACCGGCTCGGCGAGCCGAAGCGGCGCACCAGGGCGGAGCACCTGCCGGCCGGGTACCGCCAGCCCTTCGGCCTGGGCGAGCTCACGCTGGAGCTCTTCCCGGCCGGCCACGTGCTCGGCTCGGCGCAGCTCCGCGTCACCTTCCGGGACGCCCGCACGCTCGGCTACACCGGCGACCTCTGCACCGACACCACCCACGCCGCCGAGCGGGCCGAGGTGATGCCCTGCGACACGCTGGTGCTGGAGTCCACCTTCGGCCTGCCGCGCTACGTCTTCCCGCCCAAGGCGGAGACCCTGGCCAGGGTGCGCGCCTTCGTGGACGACGCGCTCTCCGACGGCGTGACGCCGGTGCTCTACGGCTACTCGCTCGGCAAGGCGCAGGAGGTCCTGGCCTTTCTCGGCGGCGCCGGCTACGCCTGCCGCGTCCACCCGGTGGTCCACGCCATCGACCGGATCTACGAGGCGCACGGCGTGGCGCTGCCGGGCGTTCGCATGCTGGACCCCGAGGCGCCGCCGGCCGGAGAGGTGGTGGTGGTGCCGCAGCAGCTGGCCTGGAGCCCGGCCATGCGCCTGGTGACGCGCCGGCGCACCGCGGTGCTGACCGGCTGGGCCATCGACGGCGACCGGCTCTTCCGCGGCGTGGACGCGGCCTTCCCGCTCTCCGACCACGCCGACCACCCCTCGCTGCTGGCCTACGCGCGCGCCACCGGCGCCTCCCGGGTCTTCACCGTGCACGGCCACGCCGACGAGCTGGCCGCGGCGCTCCGGCGCGAGGGGATCCGGGCCGAGCCGCTGCGGGAGCAGGCCCAGCTCGAGCTGCTGTAGGCCGACCTGTCGGTCGGCCAACAGCAGCTTGACGATGCTGCTGCGGCCCGGGCAGGCCGCTGCCGGAAGCCCCCGCCCGGGCAGGCCGCGGCCGGAGGCCGTCCCGGTGGGCCCGCCGATCCGTAGTACAAGGGGCCCGTGATCGAGCTCACCGTCTCCGCCGACGCCGCCGGGCAGCGGCTCGACAAGTACGTCCGGCGCGCCTTGAAGGACGTGCCCCTCAGCCACCTCTACAAGATGTTCCGCACCCGCAAGGTGAAGGTGAACGACGCCCGCGGGAAGCCGGAGCAGGTGCTCGCCGAGGGGGACAAGGTCTTCATCTGGGGCGACGAGGAGAAGCTCCTCGCCAAGCCGGTTCCCGGCGCGGGGGGCGGGCGGGCGCGCGGCCCGAAGCTCGACATCCTCTTCGAGGACGACGACCTCTTCGCGGTGAACAAGCCGGCCGGCCTGGCGGCCCACCCGGGCACCGGCATCAGCGGCGCCACGCTGGTGGAGCTGGTGCGGGCCCACGTCAAGGGCTCGAACGAGCTGCCCGCCACCGAGTTCAAGCCCTCGCCGGCCCACCGGCTGGACCGCGAGACCTCCGGCGTCATCCTGGTGGCCAAGAACCGCAGGACCATGGCGGCGCTGGCGGCCATGTTCGAGGCCAAGGAGGACGTCAAGAAGCAGTACCTGACGCTGGCCAAGGGGAAGATGCCCAAGGAGACCGGGCTCATCGACCTGCCGCTCTCGGAGCACGAGCAGACGGCCCGCTCCAAGGACCGGCGCGGCGTCAACTTGCAGCCGGCCAGGACCCGCTGGAAGGTGCTGGCCTCCATGAAGGAGGCCTCGCTGCTGCAGGTGCTCATCGAGACCGGGCGGACCCACCAGATCCGGCGCCACCTGCAGAGCGCGGGGCACCCCGTGGCGGGCGACCCCCGCTACGGCGACTTCAACTTCAACCGGACGGCGCGCACGCGCTGGGGCGTGCGCCGCATGTTCCTGCACGCCTGGAAGCTCGAGCTGCCGCACCCCGTCACCGGCGCCATCCTCAAGCTGGAGGCGCCGCTGCCCTCCGAGCTCCGGGAGGCGCTCAAGGCGCTCAACCTGCCGTCGCCTGCGTAGCTGCGGCGAACGATGCCGGCATTCGCGGGGCAGCCTCCTCACTGCGCTGCTCGGCGTACGGAAGCAGTACGCCTGCGCTGCTCGCTCGTCGGGTGCCCCGCTCGGTGCTCGGCCTCGCTCGCCTCGCGACCGCCGGGCACCCGGGCGCGCGGCCGTTGTCTCCGCCCGCGACGCCCGCGTATTGTCCGCCCCGCATGAGCACGCGCGACCACGAGACTCAGCGCCCGGCCGGCGCCGGCGGGCCGCCCGAGGCGCCCGCGCCGCGCCTGGTGCTGACCGGGCTCCCGCCGGCGGGGCCGCGCTGGCGTCGCGCGCTGCGCTGGGCGCTCTTCGCCGCCATCGTGGTGGTCAACCTGGGGCTGGCGGTGGTGGCCGGGCTCTGGTTCCACTTCGCCCGCAACCTGCCGCAGATCCCGTCGGTGGAGGGCTACCGGCCGCCCATCATCACCGAGCTGGTCTCGGCCGACGGCCAGATCGCCGGCGAGTTCTTCACCGAGCGGCGCAAGGTGGTGCCCTACGACCGCGTCCCGCGCCGGCTCATCCAGGCCTTCCTGGCCTCGGAGGACCAGCGCTTCTTCGACCACGGCGGGGTGGACTGGCGCGGCACGGCGCGCGCCGCCTTCACCACCTACCTGCTCCGGCGCGGCGTCAAGGGCGGCTCCACCATCACGCAGCAGACCGCCAAGGCCATCCTGGTCTCGGCCGAGGGGTTCGAGGAGGGGACCAGGCGGAACCTGCGCCGCAAGCTGCGCGAGCTCATCCTGAGCACCCGGCTGGAGCGCGAGTTCAGCAAGGAGCAGATCCTCTGGCTCTACCTGAACGGCGTCTACCTGGGGCACCACAGCTACGGCGTGCAGGCGGCGGCCGAGAACTACTACCGCAAGAACGTGGAGGACCTGACGCTGGAGGAGGCGGCGCTGCTGGCCGGCCTGCCGCAGGCCCCGTCCCGCTACAGCCCCTTCGCCCACCCCGAGTCGGCCAAGGACCGGCGGCGCTACGTGCTGCGCCGCATGCTCGAGGAGGGGTTCATCAGCGCCGACGAGCGCGGCAGGGCCGAGGCGGCCGAGGTGAAGGTGTACGGGGTGGACGACGTCTTCCGCGAGACCGCCCCCTTCTACGTGGAGCAGGGGCGCCGCCACGTGGTGGAGCGCTACGGCAACGAGCGGCTGCTGTACGACGGCCTCCGCGTCGAGCTGGCCATGGACCTCGAGAAGCAGCGGGTGGCCCAGGCCGCCATGCTGAAGGGGCTCATGGAGGTGGACCACCGGCAGGGGTTCAACGGCCCGGTGCTCTCGGTCGAAGGGGCCTCCAGGGCGGAGCTGCAGGCGCGGCTGGAGCGGGCCTGGCCGGCCGGCGCGCTGGCCGTGGGCGACTACGCCGTGGGCATCGTGGAGCGGGTGGAGGAGAAGGCGGCCACCGTGGCGGTGGGCGGCCAGACGGGGCTGCTCCCGGTGGCCGGCCTGCGCTGGGCCCGCAAGCCCAATCCGGAGGCCTGGTACCCGGAGGCGCTCGTCAACCGGGTGCCCGGCGTGCTCGGGGCCGGCGACGTGGTGCTGGTGCGCCGGGTGGACAGGAAGGAGCTGGCGGAGCGCGAGGGGAACGAGCCGGTCAAGGTGAAGGACCTGCCGCAGGCGGAGGTGCTGCTCTCGCTGGAGCAGGAGCCCAGGCTGCAGGGCGCCCTGGTGTCGGTCGACCCGCCCTCCGGCGCGGTGGTGGCCATGGTGGGCGGCTACGACTTCGACGCCTCCGAGTTCAACCGCGCCTTCCAGTCCTGCCGGCAGCCCGGCTCGGCCTTCAAGCCCATCGTCTACTCGGCCGCGCTGGAGAAGCTGGAGTGGACGCCGGCCACCATCCTCACCGACGCGCCGCTGGTCTTCCGCGACGACGAGAACGCCTGGAAGCCGCAGAACTACGGCGAGGACTTCAAGGGCGACGTGACGCTGCGCACCGCGCTGGTCAACTCGATGAACATCCCGGCGGTCAAGACCGCCGAGGCGCTCTCCGCCAAGCTGGGCGCCGGCTTCCTGGGCGAGTGGGCCAGGTCGCTCGGACTCTCGACGCCGGTCAAGCAGGAGCTGGGCAGCGCGCTCGGGTCCTCCTGCGTCTCGCTCTGGGAGCTGACCGGGGTCTACGCGCTCTTCGCCCGCTACGGCGAGAAGCGGCCGGGCGTGATGGTGCGCCGGGTGCTGGACCGCGAGGGGCGCACGCTGGAGGACCACACCTCGCCCCGCGACCCCTGGGTGCCGCTCTCCACGCGGCTGGGCGCCGCGGTGGCCGAGGTGACCCGCCCCCGCGAGCAGGTCATGGACGTGCGGACCGCCTACCAGGTGGTGCACCTGCTGCGCGAGGTGGCCACGGTGGGCACCGGCGCCGGGGCCGCCAAGCTGGGCAAGCCGGCGGCCGGCAAGACCGGCACCACCAACGACTCCTTCGACACCTGGTTCATGGGCTTCACCATGGACCTCGCCACCGGGGTCTGGCTCGGCTACGACATCAACGTCACGCCGCTCTCGCGCTACGAGAACGGCGGGCGCGCCGCCCTGCCCATCTGGCTCGACTACATGGCGGGCGCCCTGCGCGACCGCCCCCAGCCCGAGTTCGAGCCGCCGCCCGGCCTGGTGGAGGTCACCATCGACCCGGAGACCGGGAAGCCGGTGGGCGCGGGGGAGCGCGGCGTGAAGGAGCCCTTCAAGGAGGGCACCGAGCCGAAGGGGGCCGAGGAGGGCGCACCGCCCAAGCCGGTGGAGGTCCAGGATCTCTTCATGGAGTAGGGGCCCGTGCTAGGTTCGAGGCGCGCCATGCTGAGATCGATCGCCAAGCTCGGGGTGAAGCGGACGCTCTTCCTCGCCATCGCCGCCGCCCTGGCGGCGGCCGGGGCCTTCACGGCCTACTCGGTCAACCGGGTGGTGCTGGGGGCCCTGGAGGACGCGCTGGCCCACCGCGGCGAGAGCGACGCCCGGGTGCTGGCCTCCATGGTGGCCCAGCCGCTGCTCGCCAACCGCGAGGACCAGGTGAGCGCCGAGGTGGAGGGCGCCTTCGACGACCGGGACGACGCCTACGTGGTGGTGCTGCGCGGCGACTACACCATCGCCGCCAAGCGGTTCGCCCGCAGCGCGCCGGGCAGCGCCGAGGACGTGCGCGACGCCTTCGCCCGCAACCCCGGGGAGCGGACCGTCCGCGACCGGGAGCTCTACCGCTTCGCCGTGCCCATCCGGACGCCGCAGCTCCGCCCGGACGGCTCCCGCGGGGACCGGGAGATCGGCTACCTGCTGCTGGGGCGCTCCGCCGCCGAGACCACCGCCCGGCTCGGCACGGTGCGGCTCATGGTGCTCGGCCTGCTCGGGCTGGGCGGCCTCATGCTGGCCTCGCTGGTCTACTTCTTCACGGCGCGCCTGGTGCTGACGCCGCTCGACCAGCTGACCGCGGTGGCGCGCAAGCTGGGCGATTCCAACCTGGCGGCGCGCGCCGAGCGGATCGGCGACGACGAGCTGGGGTCGCTGGCCGACTCGCTCAACAAGATCGGCGAGAACCTCTCGGCCACCATCTCCCGCGTGCAGACCGTGACCGGCGGCGTGGCCCTGGTCATCGAGCGCATCGACCGGACCGGCAAGGTGGTCGCGGAGGGCGCCGGCACGGTGGCGGCCCGCGTGGTCGACACCTCCGCCTCCATGGGCGAGATGATCGCCTCCTTGAAGGGCATCGCCGACAACGTGGAGGTGCTGGCCCAGTCGGCCGAGGAGTCCTCCTCCTCCATCCTGCAGATGGCGGCCACCAACGACGAGGTGGCCGAGAACGTCCAGGCCCTGGCCGCCTCGGTGGAGGAGACCACCGCCGCCATCGAGCAGATGACCTACTCGATCAAGGAGGTGGCCAAGAACATCGAGGACCTCTCGACCACCACCGAGGAGACCTCCTCCTCGATGAACGAGATGGACGTCTCCATCTCGCAGGTCGAGACCAACGCCAACGAGACCGCCAAGCTCTCCGAGCAGGCGCAGCGCGACGCCGAGATGGGCGCCGAGGCGCTCTCCCGCACCCTGGCCGGCATCGACAAGATCAAGGAGTCCTCCAAGGAGGCCGCCTCGGTCATCGAGGCGCTGGGCCGCAAGATCGCCGCCATCGGCAACATCCTCAACGTCATCGACGACGTGGCCGAGCAGACCAACCTGCTGGCCCTGAACGCCGCCATCCTGGCCGCCCAGTCCGGCGAGCACGGCAAGGGGTTCGCCGTGGTGGCCGACGAGATCAAGGACCTGGCCGAGCGCACCGGCGCCTCCACCAAGGAGATCAGCGATCTCATCCGCTCGGTGCAGGAGCAGTCCAAGAACGCCATCACCGCCATGGACCGCGGCGTGCGCAACGTCGAGGAGGGCGTGCGGCTGGGGCAGGAGACCGAGACGGCCCTGAAGAAGATCGAGGAGTCGTCGCACAAGGCCACCCAGATGGTGAAGGCCATCGCCCGCGCCACCATCGAGCAGGCGCGCGGCTCGAAGCAGGTCACCGTGGCCATCAACCGCATCGCCGAGACGGTGCAGCAGATCGCCACCGCCACCGCCGAGCAGGCCCGGGGCTCCGAGCAGATCATGAAGAGCGCCGAGAAGATGAAGGCCATCACCAAGCACGTGGAGCGCTCGGCGCAGGAGCAGGCCCGCGGCTCGAAGCAGATCACCCGGTCCATCGAGTCGATCAGCGAGATGGTCCACCACCTCAACCGGGCCCAGAAGGAGCAGACCAAGGGCTCGGAGCAGGTCATGTCGGCGGTGGTCCAGATCAAGCAGGTGGCCGAGTCGCAGAACCACTCGGCCCGCGAGCTGGAGGGTGCCATCGCGGACCTGGCCGGGCAGGCCGACGTGCTCCGGGGCGAGGTTCGCCGGTTCCAGATCTAGGGCTGGCGGGAGGGAACCGCCTCGCGGCTCAGCCGCGGCCCAGCTTCAGCAGCGCCTTCCACTGCGCCGCGGTGAGCGGCACCACCGAGAGCCGCCCCTGCGCCAGGAGCGGCGAGCCGGCGAACGCGTCGAGCCCCTTCAGCGCCTCGAGCGGCACCGGCGCGGCCAGGCGCGCCCCCACCTTCACGTCGACGCAGACGCCGGCCGCCCCGCCCGCGGGATCGGCATAGGCGCCCCGCGCCACCGCGGCCAGCCCCACCGCCGCCTTCTGGCCCGAGTGGTAGACCACCACCTCGTCGCCCGGCCGCATGGCCCGGAGGTGGAGCCGCGCCTGGGGGTTCTTCACCCCGCTCCAGGCCGTGGTGCGCTCGCGCACCAGGTCGTCGAAGGCGTAGGCGGAGGGCTCGGTCTTGAGCAGCCAGAAGGCCATGCTGATCGGGGACGTAGGGCCGGTGCGGCGGCCGCGCAACGACCCCGGAGGGAAGCCTTTCCAGGGGTCCCGTGATATATGGGCCGCCCATGTTCGGCCTGTCTTTCGCCGAGATCGTCATCATCGCCGTCCTGGCGCTCTTCCTGCTTGGGCCGGACCGCCTGCCGGAGGCGGCCAGGACCCTCGGCAAGACGATCAGGGACCTCAAGCGGAGCACCGAGGGGCTGAAGGACCAGATCGAGGGCGAGCTGTACCGGACCGAGCAGTCGCTGGAGAAGATGGTCAACGCGCCCGAGGTGCCGCCGGTGGCCTCGGCCGCCATGGCCGCCACGGTCCGCCAGCCGGCGCCGGCGCCGCCCGCCACCGCCGAGAACGTGCCCGGCCTCGAGGCGGCGCTCGTCGACACCGCCCCGGCGCCGGCCGCTCCCCCGGGGCCCGGGCCCGACCCGACCAGGCCCGCATGAGCCCCGCCGCGACCCCCGCCGCTCCCGGCGCCTCCGACCCCGAGAACGAGGTGAAGCTCACCCTCTGGGACCACCTGCGCGAGCTGCGCAAGCGGCTCATGCTGGCCGCCTGGGGCGTCCTCGGCGGCATGCTGGTGGTGGGCGGCTTCGTGGAGCAGATCTTCCACGTGCTCATGAGGCCCATCCTGGACTCGCTCCCGGAGGGAGAGCGGACGCTCCAGTACACCAGCTACATCGAGCCGCTCATGGTCTACATCAAGGTGGCCATCTACGGCGCCATCTTCGTGGCGGCCCCCTGGATCCTCTTCCAGCTCTGGCAGTTCATCGCGCCCGGCCTCTACAAGCGGGAGCGGCGGGTGGTGGTGCCCTTCCTCTTCTTCGGGACGCTGCTCTTCTACGGTGGCGCGGCCTTCTGCTACCTCCTGGTCATGCCGCAGGCCTTTCCGGCCATGCGCGCCATCGCCACCGACGCCTCGCTGCGCCCCATGCTCACCATGAGCGAGCAGCTCTCGCTGGTGCTCGCCATGCTGCTCGGCTTCGGCATCGTCTTCGAGGTGCCGGTGGTGATCGCCTTCCTCTCCATGGTGGGGCTGGTCTCGGCCGACTTCCTGGCCAAGCACCGGCGCTACGCCATCCTCATCAACGTCGCCGCCGCGGCGCTCATCACGCCCACCGGCGACCCGCTCAACCTGGCCCTCATGGCCGTGCCCATGATCCTCTTCTACGAGGTGGGCATCCTGCTGGCCCGCCTGCTCGGCAAGAAGAAGCCGGCCGGCGAGGCGCTCGGCACCACCTAAACGGCAGTTCGCGATCCGGCAACACCGGTCGTGCCGAGCCCTTCGACTCCGCCTCGCTGGCGCGAGGCTACGCTCAGGACAGGCTGCGCGGCTGCGAAGCAGGCGCGGAGTCGAGGTACGGCCCGCGTCCAAGGGCGGCCCCTCGACTCCGGCTCGCTTGGGCTCGCCTACGCTCGGGGCGTCCGGGGTGATCTCGATTCGTGCTCGGTCGTCTAGGTGGCGGCCTTGCGCTTGACGGGCGCCCTGGCGGTGGCGGGCCTGGTGGGCCGGGGCGTCTTCGGCGCCGCCGGGGCCTTGCGGGCCTTGGCCGCGCGGGCGGTCCTGGGCGCGGTCGCCCTCACCGGCGCACCGG
>JANNKC010000332.1:0-19360 GCA_031396105.1 Anaeromyxobacter sp. | reverse complement strand
GCGTGCTGGCGATGGTCGGCGTGAGCATCGGCGCGGTGGCGTCACACCTGGGTTCCGGCTGGCTGCTCGAGCACGCGGGGCCGCGCGCGCCCTATCTGGTCGGCGGGATCGGCAGCCTGCTGCTTGCCGCGCTGATCCCCTGGCTACTGCCGCCGGCCGTGCGCGCGGCAGCCGCGGCGGACGAGATCCCGGCGCAGTCCTAGCCGAGTCGTCGCGCGCGCGGCTCAGGCATCGATCACGCGCAGGGGAACCTTCGCCGCGTGGCCGCCCGCGGCCTCCGCGAGGCTGCGGTCGACGGAGGCCACTACGTCGGCGGCGCGGATGCCGGTCATGCAGCGCGCCTGCGCGAACCAGCACGAGAGCACCTTGTTGTCGTGCACGAACATGCAGGGCGAGCAGGCGAGCGCCAGGTAATGGACGCTGTGGCGCTGGCCCGCGCGCGAGCGCAGCGGGCCGTACAAGACGGGAGTTTCGGGGCCAAAGAGGGCGGCCGTCGAGGCGCCGCTCGCCGCCGCCAGGTGCAGCGGACCGCTGTCGCTGGTGACGACGACCGTCGCGTGCGCGAACAGCGCGACGAGCTGCGGGATGTCGATGCGGCCGGCCGCGTTCACGACACGCCCTTCGAGACGCGCTGCGCGGATCACCGATTCGACGTACTCGCGCTCGGCGGGCGCGCCGATCGCCACGAGATTGATCTCGCGGCGCGTCGCCAGATGCGTGAGCAGCTCCGCGACGCGCTCGGCAGGCCAGCGCCGCTCGAGCGCCATGTCGCCCGCGTTCGGATTGACGACGACGATCGGCGCGTTCGCGCGCCAGGCCGGATCGGCGGCGAGCCGCTCGCAGCAGGCTTCCCATCGGCGCCTGGGGAGGTGGCGCCGAGGCCTCCTGCGACTCACGACAGCTCGCGCGCCAGCTGCGCGAGCTGTCTCACCGGCGCCGGCTCGCGAGCCTGGGCGACGCGCGCGTTGACCGGCGCCAGGCCGAGCAACCGCCTGGCCCGCTGCGCGCTGATCCGGCAGCGGGCCTCGATGAGCCGGGCGCCGCGCTCCAGCTCCTCGTCGTCGAGGAGCGTGTGGAGCACGAGCCGGAGCGCGTCGAGGTTGCGCTCCAGGGCGTCGCTGCGGATGGCGGCCTGGTCCGAGCTGAGCAGCACCAGCCCGAGCGACGCCGCGCCGTGCTGCTCGGGGGTGCGCGCCTCGCGGCGCCAGCGGTTGACGGTGCGCTCGGAGACGCCGAGGCGAGCGCAGACCTCCGGGAGGCGGACGCCGGCTTCGAGGTCGCGCAGCGCGCCGCCGATCTCGAGGTCGGTGAAGACGCGCCGGTTCATGGCGACCTCCGCGGTGCGCGGAGGCCGTGACGGTAGGTGAAACGTGACATGGCTCACCTTCGAGCTTGAGAGGACCGATCCGGACCCGAGGACGCCGCCGCGGCGCCCGCGCCTCGGTCCGGCGCGCAGGAGGGACCGGGGGAGCCGGTCGTGGCGCGTCGGATGGGGAGCGGGCGCACGGCCCTGGCGGCGCACGCGATCGAGCGGCGGCGCGAGCCCGGGGAGCGGGCGCGCGTCGGCGGGCGGGAGCGGGTGCGGCGCCGCCTAGGCGTGCTTCGGGGGCGGGGTGGCGGGCTCGACGGGGACGCCGTCGGCGGCGCAGCGACGATGGTCCAGCGCGGTCACCGTGACGTGGACCGCCACGGCCGGCGCGGCCGGGACGGTGAAGTACTGCACGGCCGGCGGGGGGTCGAACCGGTGGTCACCGGTGCCGCAGGCGGAGGCGAAGAAGGGGCCGCTCGCGGCGCGCCTGGCCGCGGCCTCTCGCTCGGCCGCCTGGGCCTTCTTCCCCAGGGCGAGGTGGCAGGGCGGGACCTTGCCCCCGGGCGACGCGGCAGCGGCCAGGCGCGCCGCCTCGGCCTGGCAGAGCGGGCAGTCGCAGTCGTGATGACCGGCACCCCGGGCGCACTGGCAGCGATGGGCGGCCCCGGCGTGCGGCGCCTCCAGGAAGGGCAGGACGCCGCCGAGCGCCAGCGCGACCAGCGCGGCGGCCAGGCGGGCAGCGACTCTGTGGGCCAATCCCTGCATCGGCGGTGTTCGCACCCCTCGACCCGTGAAGCCACCGGTCGCATTCCGGTTTCCAGCTTCACATAGTGCGGACGGTGCGGGCCGGGTTCAAGTCCCCAGGGCACCGGATCGACGCCGCGTGGATGCGACAGGTTGACGCGGCGAAGCCTTCCCTGGCCAGCCGGTTCGTTGTATTCCTACGCCCCATGAAGACCCTTACCGAGCTGAGCGGAACCCTGGTGCGCGTCGCGGCGAAGGCCATCGCCGAGGCCAAGAGGAACCTCCCCAAGGAGGCGCCGCCGGAGCCGGCCGCGCCCGCCGTCGAGCCCGCCGCCGAGGTGGTCGTCGAGGCGGCGCCTGCGGCAACGGTCGAGGCGGCGCCTGAGGCGACGGTCGAGTCGGCGCCTGAGGCGACGGTCGAGTCGGCACCTGAGGCAGCCACCGAGGCGGCGCCTGAGGCAGCCACCGAGGCGGTTCCCGAAGGGGCTGCCCAGGAGGCCGCCCCCGCGCCCGCCAGGCCGGCAGCCAGGCCGGCCTCCAGGCCGGCCGCCAAGGTCGCCGAGCCGGCCGACGAGGTCGAGAGCGAAGCCGTCACGGCGGCGCTCGACGCCGCGGTGGCGGCGGCCACCGGCCTCTCGGGCGACCGTCTGGCCCGGCTCCGCGACGCCGTCAGGGCGTCGGGCCGGCGCACCGACGACGTCCGACTGGTCCGGGTCTTCGGCCCCGAGGAGCCGGTGCCGGGTGCCAAGACGCTGAACGGCTTCCAGTTCCTGGTGGATCACGCCCCCGCCTCGATGAAGCAGGTGGCGTCGCCCGCCAAGAAGGAGCGGGGCGGCCGCGGCGGTGGCGGCGGTGGCGGCGGTGGCCGCGGCGGTGGCGGTGGCGGGCGTGGTGCGGGTGGGGGCGACAAGAACTCCACCAGCGGCGGCTTCTCCATGGACTCGCTCCGTGAGGACAAGAAGAACGAGCGCGGCGCCGGCGGCGGCCGCGGGCGTCCCGGCGCCGGACGCCCGGGCGGCGGCAAGCCCGGCGGCGGCGGGGCGCGGTAAGCTCCACCGGTACGATCGTAGGGTATCCCCCCCCGGGCACCACCCGCCGGGCCTGGAGGGGGGCGCTGACCACCAGCACGGCGGGCAGAGACCGACATGCGCCAGATCCTGCAGGCCTGCCTCGCCCTCGCCATCGCCCTGGTGGCTGCGCCGGCCTTCGCCGACGACACCACCAGCGTCGACTTCACGCTCCACTACGGCGCCGACAAGTACGACGCAGGCGGCCTCAAGTCCGGCCTGGACACCGGCGCCTCGCTGGACGGGAGCACCACCCACCTGGGCGCCACCGCCATCTACCGGGGCGGGCTGCTCGAGCTCGGCGCCCTCGGCGAGTGGGGCAGGCCGGGCAGCGACGCCAAGACCACCGTCCTCGGCCTGCTGGGTGGCGTGGGCTTCGACGTGGGCGGCTTCCGGCTCGAGGCGCTCGGCGAGGCCGGCGGCCACATGTACGGCGGCCAGACGGTTGCCGGCAGCAGCGCCGACTCCTGGCTGGTCTACGTCGGCCTCCGCCCCGGCCTCTCACTGAAGTTCGGTCCGGGCGACATGCTGCTGGTGGGCGTGTGGGGCTTCGCCCGCTGGGACGTCACCTCCCGGAACGTGGTGGTCAACGCGGGCCGGATCGACCAGGCCACCTACGAGCTGGGCGGCACCCAGTACGGTGCCTCGCTCCGCCTCGGCGTCCGGCTCTAGCCACGAACGGGCTCAGGGCGCGGGCGGTCCGACCTCCCGGTCGAGCGCCGCCCGCAGCCCGCAGGGCCGCAGGGCCGCCGCGGGAGCTCCCCCCGCCGTCGAGACTCTGTGCTAGGACCAGGCCCGGCCAGGGGGCCGCCAGCGCCCGCGCCACGACGAGGTCCACCCATGGCGAATCGACCCAGCGCCCCGCCCGCCGAGGGCGCGGAGCCCCCAGGCAATCCCTACAAGGACGAGATCGTCATCTCCTGGCCGGAGCTCCACCGGGATGCTCGCTACCTCTCCCGCGTGCTGCACGCCCTCCGTCAGGACTGGACGGGGATCATCGCCATCACCCGCGGCGGCCTGGTGCCGGCCGCGCTGGTGGCGCGCGAGCTGGAGCTCCGGCTCATCGACACCGTCTGCGTGGTCTCCTACGGCGGCGAGGCCGAGGGGGGCGCGGAGCAGAAGCAGGGCGAGCTCCAGTGGCTCAAGTCGGTGGAGGGCGACGGCGAGGGCTGGCTCCTCATCGACGACCTGGTGGACACCGGCCGGACGGCGCGGGCCGTCCGCGAACGGCTGCCCAGGGCCCACTTCGCCACCCTCTACGCCAAGCCGGCCGGGCGCCCGCTGGTGGACACCTTCGTGAAGGAGTTCCGGCAGGAGAAGTGGATCTACTTCCCCTGGGACATCGACTACCAGTTCGTGTCCCCCATCAAGCGCAGCAGCCCCGCACCCTGATCCGATCTCGATGAGCGGCCAGCCCTCCGTCAACTCCGGGGCCGTCCCCCGGCTCCGGCTGGAGCGCGTCACCAAGCGCTACGGCCAGGTGGTGGCCAACCACGACGTGGCGCTGACGGTCCAGCCCGGGGAGATCCACTCCATCCTGGGCGAGAACGGCGCGGGCAAGTCCACGCTCATGAAGATCATCTACGGCGCGGTCCGTCCCGACGCCGGTGAGATCCAGTGGAATGGTCGGGCCGTGGAGATCCGCAGCCCGCACCAGGCGCGCGCCCTCGGCATCGCCATGGTGTTCCAGCACTTCTCGCTCTTCGACACGCTCACCGTGGCGGAGAACGTCTGGCTGGGGCTCTCCCGCGGCGTGCCGCTCCAGGCGGTGGAGGACGGCATCCGCGCCAAGGCCTCCGAGTACGGCCTGGAGCTCACGCCGGAGCGGGCGGTGCACACCCTCTCGGTGGGCGAGCGGCAGCGCGTCGAGATCGTCCGGGCGCTGCTCACCGATCCCAAGCTCCTCATCCTCGACGAGCCGACCTCGGTGCTGACGCCCCAGGCGGTGGAGAAGCTGTTCGTCACGCTGCGCCAGCTGGCCGCCACCGGCTGCTCCATCCTCTACATCAGCCACAAGCTCGACGAGATCCGGGCCCTCTGCCACCAGTGCACGGTGCTGCGCGGCGGGCGGGTCACCGGCTCCTGCGACCCCACCCAGGAGACCACCGCCTCGCTGTCGCGTCTCATGATCGGGGCCGAGCCGCCCAAGCTGGTGCGGCGCGAGGCGGCGGTGGGCGGCCTGGCGCTCCAGGTGCGCGACCTCTGGCTGCCGCGCCTGGACCGCTTCGACGTGCCGCTGGAGGGCGTGTCGCTCACGGTGCACGCCGGGGAGATCGTGGGCATCGCCGGGGTCTCGGGCAACGGGCAGCAGGAGCTGCTGGCGGCCCTCTCCGGGGAGGACCCGCGCGCCGCGGCGGGCGCGGTCCAGCTCTTCGGAGCGCCGGTCGGCCAGCTGCGCTCGGCGGCCCGCCGGGCGCTGGGGCTGCACTTCATCCCCGAGGAGCGGCTGGGGCGCGGCGCGGTGCCCAGCCTCTCGCTGGCCTCCAACCTGCTGCTGACCCGCCGCGAGTCGCTGCGCCGCTTCGGCTGGATCGACCGGACCGCCCTGCGCGTCCAGGCCAGCGGCATCATCGAGCGCTTCAACGTGAAGTCGGGCGGCCCCGGGGCGGTGGCGCGCAGCCTCTCTGGCGGCAACCTGCAGAAGTACATCGTGGGACGGGAGATCGACGCCGTGCCTCGGGTGCTCATCGTGGCCCAGCCGACCTGGGGCGTGGACGTGGGGGCGGCCGCGCAGATCCGCGGGGAGCTCCTGGCGCTCAGGGACGCCGGCTGCGCCGTGCTGGTGGTCTCGGAGGAGCTCGACGAGCTCTTCGCCATGACCGACCGGCTCCACGTCATCGCCAGGGGGCGGCTCTCGCCCAGCATCGCCACCGAGGCGGCCACGGTGGAGCTGGTGGGTGAGTGGATGAGCGGGCTGTGGGGCCCGGAGGCGGCCGAGCCGCCGGTCGGTGAGGCGCCGCCCCCGGCGCCCGGGGCGTCGAGGTGATCCGTCTCGAGCCCCGCACCGCGCCGTCGGCGCTCATGGGCGTGCTCTCGCCCGTCATCGCCTTCGCGGTCACCATGGCGGTGGCGGCCGTCATCTTCGCGGTGCTGGGCAAGGATCCGGCGCGCGGCCTGGCGGTCTTCGTGCTGGAGCCCTTCAACGGGCTGCGCGCCGTCACCGAGCTGGGGCTCAAGTCCACGCCGCTCATCCTGTGCGCCCTCGGCCTGGCGCTCTGCTACCGCTCCAACGTCTGGAACATCGGCGCCGAGGGGCAGTTCCTCATGGGCGCCGTCTCGGGCGGCGGGCTGGCGCTCTGGGTCACCACGGCCGGGCTGGCCGTGCCTCAGCCGCTCTTCTTCCCGCTGCTCATCGTGGCCGGCGCGCTCGGCGGCGCCGCCTGGGCGAGCCTGGTGGCGCTGCTGCGCGACCGCTTCAACGCCAACGAGATCCTGGTCAGCCTCATGCTGGTCTACATCGCCAACCTGCTCCTCAGCTGGCTGGTCTTCGGGCCCTGGAAGGACCCCCAGGGCTTCAACTTCCCGCAGACCGTGGGCTTCGCGGCCAACACCGAGGTGCCGCGGCTCTTCAAGGGGATGCGCCTCGGCTGGAGCTTCCCGGTGGCGCTGCTGGCGGCCCTCGCCATGTGGCTCTTCATGTTCCGCACCTACCGCGGCATGCAGCTCCAGGTGGGCGGGCCGGCCCCCATGGCGGCGCGCTACGCCGGCTTCTCCTCCCGGGCCGCCATCTGGACCACGCTGCTCGTCTCCGGCGGCCTCGCCGGCGTGGCCGGGGCCGTCGAGGCGGCCGGGCCCATGGGGCAGCTCACGCCGCACGTCTCCACCGGCTACGGCTTCACCGCCATCATCGTGGCCTTCGTGGGGAGGCTGCACCCGCTCGGCACCATCCTGGCCAGCCTGGTCCTCTCGACCTTCCTCATCGGCGGCGAGCTGGCGCAGACGCGCCTGGGGCTCCCCTCGGCCCTGACCGGCATCTTCCAGGGGGTGCTGCTCCTCTCGCTGCTGGCCTGCGACACGCTGGTGCAGTACCGCCCACGCTGGAGCGGCGCCCGATGAACGAGGTCGCCCTGCTCCTGGCCGCCACCTTGAGCGCCGGCACGCCGCTGGCGCTGGCGGGCATGGGGCTGCTCGTCAACGAGCGGTCCGGCGTCCTCAACCTGGGGGCCGAGGGGATCATGCTGGTGGCGGCGGTGGCCGGCTTCGGCATGGCGCTGGCCACCGGCAACGAGTGGGCCGCCTTCGGCGCCGGGGCGCTGGCCGGGGCGCTGGTGGCCGGGGTGTTCGCCTGGCTGGTCATCTGGCTCAACACCAACCAGTACGCCACCGGCCTGGCCATCAGCCTCTTCGGCTCCGGCCTCTCCGCCTTCGTGGGCATCGACCTCGTGGGCAAGCAGCTGGTGGAACAGCCCAGGAACGCCGTGCCGCTCCTCTCCGAGCTGCCCTTCCTGGGCGAGGCGCTCTTCAAGCAGCACCCCATGGTCTACCTGGTCGTGGCGCTCACCGGCGGTGTGGCCTGGTTCCTCTACCGGACCCGGGCCGGCCTGGTCCTGCGCGCCGTCGGCGAGTCGCCGGTCGCGGCCCACGCCCTCGGCTACCCGGTGCGCCACATCCGGCTGGCGGCGGTCCTGGTGGGCGGGGCGCTCTGCGGGGTGGCGGGCGCCTACCTCTCGGTGGTCTACACGCCGCTCTGGGTGGAGGGGATGGTGGCAGGACGCGGCTGGATCGCGCTGGCCCTCACGGTCTTCGCCACCTGGCGGCCCACCCGCCTCCTGCTGGGCGCGTACCTGTTCGGGGGCGTCACCATGTTGCAGCTCTTCCTGCAGGCGCAGGGGGTCGAGATCGGCCCCCAGTTCATGTCCATGCTGCCGTACATTTCCACCATCGTGGTGCTGGTCCTCATCTCCCGCAACCCGCTCTGGATCCGGCTCAACATGCCCGCCTCGCTGGGCAAGCCCTTCTTCCCCGGCGCCTGAACCGGCCGGCGCCGCAGCCCGTGCAGCACACGCCGTACCCCTCGCAGCGACAAGGAGACTTCAGTCCATGAACCACCGCACGTTCCTCGAGCACCTGGCCGTTGGCGCCCTGGTGGCCGCCGCCGGCCTCACCGCCTGCGGCAAGAAGGAGGCCCCGCCGCCCCCACCCCCGCCGGTCGCGGCGCCCGCGCCCGTCAAGCCGGCCCCGCTCAAGGTGGGCTTCATCTACGTGGGCCCCACCGGCGACGCCGGCTGGTCCTTCGCGCACGACGAGGGGCGCAAGCAGGCCGCCGCCAGGTTCGGCGACCAGGTGGTCACCACCTACGTGGAGAAGGTCCCCGAGGGGCCGGACGCCGAGCGCGTCATCCGTGACCTGGTGGCGCAGGGCAACAAGCTCGTCTTCGCCACCTCCTTCGGCTTCATGGAGTCGATGGTCAAGGTCGCCAAGGACCACCCGGAGGTCCTCTTCGAGCACGCCACCGGCTACAAGACCACCGAGAACCTGCGCGTCTACGAGGCCAGGTTCTACGAGGGCGCGTACCTGGCCGGCATCGTGGCCGGCAGGATGACCAGGACCAACACGCTGGGCTTCGTGGCGTCGTTCCCCATCCCCGAGGTGGTCCGCAACATCGACGCCTTCACGCTGGGCGCCCAGAGCGTCAACCCCAAGGTGAAGACCAAGGTGGTCTGGATCTACAACTGGTTCGATCCGCCCAAGGAGACCGAGGCGGCCAAGTCGCTCATGAACGGGGGCGCCGACGTGCTCCTGCAGAACACCGACTCCACCGCCGTGCTGCAGGCCGCCGAGAAGGCCGGCAAGTACGCCTTCGGCTGGGACAGCGACATGAGCGCCTTCGCCCCCAAGGCGCACCTCGGCTCCTGCGTGCTGAACTGGGGCGTCTACTACGAGAAGGCCTTCAAGGACGCGCTCGAGAAGACCTGGAAGACCGGCGAGACCAAGTGGGGCGTCAAGGAGGGCATGGTCGGCCTGGCCAAGGTCGCCGACTTCGTGCCGGCCGACGTGAAGGCGCTGGTGGAGAAGGCCAGCGCCGGCCTGAAGGACGGCACGCTGACTCCCTTCACCGGCCCGGTGGTGGACAACACCGGCAAGGTGCGGCTCGCCAAGGGCACGCCGTCGGACGACAAGTGGCTCGGTGGCATCAACTTCTACGTGAAGGGCGTCGAGGGCAAGGTCCCGGTCAGCAAGTAGGCCGGAGCGCCGAGACGTGACGGGGGAGGGGCCGCGGCGACGCGGTCCCTCTTCTCGTCTGCCTGGTCGAGGTCGGCGTGGCCGCGCGCGTCGCTGACCTCGTCCGCCTCGCTCACGACGACGCCCCTCGGTCCTTCGGCGGCGTGGCGCGGGACAGGAAGATGGGCATGCCGCGCTTGCGGGCATAGAGCGGCCGGTAGCGGTCGGTGTCGTACATCGAGGCCACGTCCACCCTGCGCGGGCCGAGCTTCGGGTCGGGGATGGCGACGAGCTCGTAGCCGCCGTTCACCAGCGCCGTCATGACGCCGCTCATCCCTTCCAGCACCGCGTCGAGCGCCATGGTGCCGAAGGTGGCGGCCACCAGCTTGTCGATGAAGTCGGGGTCGCCGGAGCGCAAGTCGTAGGTGAGGTCCGAGACCACCGTCTCCTCGCCGGTGCGGCGCCGGATCTCCTCGGCCAGCACCTCGGCCACGCTGGCCTTCTTGCGCCGGCCGTGGACGTCGGCCGGGCCGTACTCCTGCACCTCGTAGCCGTGCCAGGTGGCCCCCTCGGAGAGGATCACCAGCGCGTAGTTGGAGGGGTTGTCCTTCTTCTCGGTCACCAGCAGGTCGATGAGCTTGGTGAGGTCGACCTTGTACTCGGGGATGACGCAGCGGTTGGAGGTGACGTGGCCGGTGTAGAGGGCGGTGAAGCCGGCGTCGCGCCCGAAGACCCGGAAGATGCCGATGCGCTCGTGCGAGCCCACGGTGGTGCGCTGCCGCTCGATGGCGTCGCTGGCCCGGGTGATGGCGGTGGAGAAGCCGATGCAGTACTCGGTCGACTGCACGTCGTTGTCCATGGTCTTGGGGATGGCGATGACCTTCACCCCCTGCGCCGCCAGGTGGGACGCCGAGGTGAGCGTGCCGTCGCCGCCGATGCACAGGAGCGAGTCGATGCCCAGCCGCTCCAGGTTCCGCAGCACCTGGGGCGTCAGGTCGTAGGTGACGCCGGCCGGGCCCTCGGTGGCAGGCAGGTCCTTGCCCTCCAGGTGCGGGGGCAGCTTCATCACAGTGGCCGGGCCGGTGCGGCTGGTGTGCAGGATGGTGCCGCCGGTCCGGTCGATGGTGCGCGTGTTCTCGCGGTCCAGCTCGATGACGAACCTGGCCCGGCTGGCCGAGCTGTCGAGGTCCAGGTGGGTCAGCCCCTCGAAGCCGCGCCGGATGCCCAGGACGTCGAGCCCGTGCTCGTGGCCGCGGTGGACCACGCTCTTGATGACCGAGTTGAGGCCGGGCACGTCGCCGCCACCGGTGAGGATGCCGATCCGCTTTCGTCGCATGCCAGGTATCTAACCCAGGTCGGGCGCGGCGCGCCGGCGGCATCCTGGCGCTGTTCGAAGCGCCGCGACGGGCTAGAATGGCTCCCCGCGCCGCCACCTACGCCCCGGACCCCCATGACCGACATCGAGAAGCGCAACGCCATCGCGCAGTGGGCCTTCGACACCCGCCCCGTGCTGCTCCGCTTCCACCTCTGGCTGGAGGACGTGGAGGTGGAGCGGGCCCAGGAGGACCCGGTCTCGGCCCACAGCTTCGCGCCGCGCGGCATCACCCGCTGCCTGGCCATGACGGCCGCCACCACCGCGCTGGGCACCAAGCTCTTCGGCGGCTACGGCGAGGGGGCTGGCACCGACAAGCACGGCTACAACCAGGTCAAGAAGGCGGCCGACGCCATCAGCGCCTACGTCATGAGCGAGGGGCTCTGGCACCTGACCCGCACCCTGCCCGAGAACCACGCCATCATGGTCAGCCTCGGCGAGGGGCTCATGCCCAAGGCGGGCGAGACGCCGGAGATGGGCGCCAACCCGCTGCTCGGCTTCGGGCGCGTCTACGCCCGGCCCGAGGTGGCCCGCACGGTGGACCGCCGGGTGGGCCGCCTGCTCAACGAGAAGGGTCACACCTTCGGCCAGTTCCACGGCTGGCTGAAGGATCGCGGCATCACCATCTGGGGCGCCGCGGTCGACACGCTGGAGAACACCTCGCGCTTCGCCGAGGGGCAGTCCACCGGCCCCATGGCCGTCTTCCACCTCTTCGACTCGCCGCTCTGCGTCTCCAGGCCCTACGAGTCGTACATGGGCAGCCTGACCGTGCCGCGCCGGGTGGCCGAGTCGGCCGAGCGCGCCTCCATCCTGCTCGACTACCGCACCCCGCGAGGCCAGGTGGCGGCGGCCGTGGAGGCCACCTACCCGGGGCTCAAGCGCAGCAACATCCACGTCTGGACGCTGCGCGGCAAGAGCCGGGTGGCGCGGCTCGGCAAGCTCTGGGAGGAGTGGCAGGCCGCCGGCGTGCACCTGGTGGAGGACGGCTGGAAGACGCCGGCGGGGCTGCCCGTCTTCACCGACTCCGGCACCTACGCCCCCACCTTCCTGGTGGGCAGCTGGAAGGACGCCGCCGGCGAGACGCACGTGTTCCTCTGCGACGGCTACGCGGCCACCGCCGAGGCCATGCAGGCCTCCAGCCTCTCCGAGGTGCTGGACGTGGACTGCACCATGGCCATGTTCTCGCCCGCCTTCGACCTGCCCTGCGCCGAGGAGGGCAAGCTCATGCAGCTCGACCCCGAGGCGCCCGACTTCGAGGCGCAGGTGCGGGCCATCCACGGCGGCCAGGCCCTGGAGGCCGGCCGGGTGCAGGGCTACCGCGCGGCCATCGCCGACGCGGTGAGCTCCAACATGCCGACCGGCCGGCGCGTGCTGCGCGCCGACGACTTCCTGCCGGAGAAGGACTGGCGGGTGCTCTCCTGCCTCGGCTACATGTGCGACGATCCGTACACCGGGGCCAAGGGCGTCACCCAGGTGGCCGAGGGCGTCTACAAGGTCACCACCCTGCTGGCCACGCGGAAGGCCTCCTCGCGCATCACCTTCACCTTCCGGCTCATGGAGCCGCTGGCCGAGGCGCGCCACGTCTTCAGCCCGCTGCTGGTCCGCTTCCTCTCCGGCGTCGACCACACCAGGCGGCCGGTCAAGATCTCCGACTCGGGGCGCATCCGCAACGAGCTGCAGACCATGTTCTCCCAGGGGCTGGAGCACGACGGCGACACCATCCGGGTCCACTGGGACCGCATCGACGCCAAGGTGATGCCCAAGGAGAAGCAGGCCGCCATCCGCACGGTGCTCGAGTGGTACAAGGCCCAGCACCCGGTCTGGTTCGAGTGGCTCGAGATCGGGTGAGCGACCCGGCCCGGGGGCGCCGCGCGGCGTTGCTCGCGCTCGGCGCCATCGCGCTCTGGGCCTCGCTGGCCACCCTGGCCACGCGGCTCGCCCAGGTGCCGCCCTTCGCCCTGGTCGGCGTGGCGCTCACCCTGGGTGGCCTGGTCGGCCTGCGGCGCGAGGGGCTGCGCGCGGCCCGCCCGGCCGTGCTCCTGCTGGGCGTCTACGGGCTCTTCGCCTATCACCTGTGCCTCTTCCTGGCGCTGCGCCTGGCGCCGCCCGTGGAGGCCAACCTGGTGAACTACCTCTGGCCGCTCCTCATCGTGGTGCTGTCGCCGCTGCTGGTGCCCGGGGCCACGCTGCGGGTCCGCCACGTGGTCGGCGCGCTCTCCGGCTTCGCCGGCGCGGCGCTGCTCGTGACCGGCGGGCGGCTCGCCATCCCGACCCATGGCGGGGGCGGCTTTGCGCTGGCCGCGCTGGCGGCGGTCATCTGGTCCACCTACTCGCTCCTCACCAAGCGGCTCGGCCACGTGCCCACCTCGGCGGTGGCGGTCTCCTGCCTGGTCTCGGGGGCGCTGGCGCTCGGGTGCCACGCGCTCCTCGAGCCGCGCTGGTGGCCGGCCGCGGCCGACCTGCCGGCCCTCCTGTTCGTCGGCCTCGGCCCCATGGGCGCGGCCTTCTACCTGTGGGACCGGGCGCTCAAGGACGGCGATCCACGCACCATCGGCACGCTGGCCTACCTGACGCCGCTCCTGTCCACGCTGCTCCTCGGCGCCAGCGGGGCGGGGATGGTGACGCCGCTGGCGGTCGGGGCCGGCGCGCTCATCGTGGGCGGGGCGCTCCTCGGCACCTGGCCGGCGCCTCGGCGCGGCGGGGCCTGAGCGCGGGGCCGGCGGCCGGCGGGGGCCCGGGATCAGCCGAGCCCGCGCAGCGCCGCGTCCACCACCAGGTAGTGGCAGGCGGCCGCGGCGATGACCAGCAGGTGGAAGATCTCGTGGAAGCCGAAGGTGCGGGGGAACGGATCCGGCCGGCGCACGCCGTAGATGACCGCGCCGATGGTGTAGAAGGCGCCGCCCGCGAAGAAGAGCGCCATGGCCTCATCGCCCACCGCGCCGCGCAGCGCCGGCAGCACCGGCAGGGCCACCCAGCCGAGCAGCACGTAGATGGCGGCGCGAGCGCGCTTGGGCATGCCGGGCCACCCGACCACCAGGCCGATGCCCAGCGCCGCGCCGGCCCAGACGGTGACGAGCGCCCGGTGGCCGGCGCCCGGGCCGATGACCAGCCCGATGGGGGTGTAGGTGCCGGCGATGAGGAGGAAGATGGCCGAGTGGTCCAGCCGCCCCAGGACCCGGCGGGCCCGGAGCGACCAGAGGCGCCGGTGGTAGACCGCGCTGACGGAGAAGAGCGTGACCAGGGAGGCGCCATAGACGGCCGCCCCCAGCAGCGCCGTGGCGCCATGGGCTCGCCAGAGCAGCGCCGCCACCGCGGGCAAGGAGGCCACCGCGGCGAGCTCATGGGAGACGCCGCGCAGGAGCGGCTTCACCCGGGGCGCGGGGAGCGCGGCGGAGCTGGGGGGTGTGCGCGGCGCCATGGAGGCCATGCACCAAGGGTCTACACGCCGTGTCACGGCCTGGTCACGGGGTCGAGGTCGAGGTCGAGGTCGGGGTCGGGGTCGAGGTCGGGGTCGAGGTCGGGGTCGAGGTCGGGGTCGAGGTCGAGGTCGAGGTCGAGGTCGGAGGCTCGGCCTGACCGGACCGGGCTGCTCAGCCGGCGCCGCGCTTCCCGCCCGACAGCCGGATGGTCACCTCGCGCCCCTCGACGTTGACCGACACGGCCACATAGGAGAGGAGGGCCAGCACGGTGGCCGCGGCCAGCAGCAGGGAGGCCACCTGGTAGGCCATGGTGTAGGAGCCCTGCGCGTCGGCGATCCAGCCGGCCAGCATCGGCCCGAAGACGCCGCCCACGCCCCAGGCGGTGAAGAGGATGCCGTAGTTGAGCCCCAGGTTCCTGGTGCCCCACAGGTCGGCGGCGGAGGTGGGAAAGAGCGAGAGGCAGGCGCCGTAGTTGAAGCCCACCAGCGCCGAGCCGAGGAGGAAGCCGGCCTCCGTCGAGTAGGAGGAGAAGAAGGCCATGTTGAAGGCCTGCAGGATGCACACGAAGGCCACCGTGATCATCCGGCCGATCCGGTCGGACACCACGCCGGCCGCCACCCGCCCGCCGGCGTTGAAGACCGCCAGGAGCGCCACGAACACGAAGCCGGCCTTGATGGAGCCCCCCGACTGGACCGCCACGATCTTGGCCAGGTGGCCGATGATCATGAGGCCGGCGGTGGCGGCGAAGGCGTACTGCAGGTAGAGCGACCAGAAGGTGGGCGTGCGGATCATCTCGCGCCAGGTGGCGTCGGCGGCGCTGCCGGCGGCCGCCTTCCTCGGCGCCGCCCTGGGCGGGTCCTGGATGAGCTGGGCCATCCCGAGCATGGCCACCGAGAAGGCCGCCGCCAGGATGCGGAACGAGGCGCTCACGCCGTGGGTGGCCAGCAGGTGCCTGGCCAGCGGCGCGATGTAGACCGGCGCCACGCCGAAGCCGGCCACCACGATGCCGGTGATGAGCCCCTTCTTCTCCGGCGGAAACCACTTCACCGCGGCCGGCGTGGCGGCCGCGTAGCCCAGGCCGAAGCCGGTGCCGGCCAACAGGCCGAAGCCGGCCATGGCGGGCCAGGCCGACTCGGGGGTGGCGAAGCTGGCCACGAAGAGGCCGAGGCCGGTGAGCGCGGCGCCCAGCGTGGCGATGAGCCGGGGGCCGAGCCTGTCCTGCAGCCGGCCCGCCGGGACCATCATGAGGGCGAAGCAGGCGATGGCGATGGTGTACGGGAGCGTGGCCTGGGTGCGCGTCCAGCCGAAGCCGCCTCGCTCCAGCGGCTCGGTGAGCTGCTTCGAGAAGATGGACCAGGCGTAGAGGATGCCCAGCGCCAGGTTGAGTCCCACGCCCGCCAGCGTGACCAGCCAGCCCTTCCTGCCCTCGCTCACACGGCCTCCTGGCCGGCCGGTCCGCGCGCGCCTGCGGCGCGTCGCCCCCCGCCCTGACCCCAGAATGAAGGCGCGCAAGATAGCGCATTGGCGAACATTTGATCGCCGATTGCGCAAGGGAATCGGCATGCTCGAATTGCGCCGCGCGCGTTCTTTGCGTGCCCGGCCTGCGCGTCGAAAGGGGCAGTGAGTACGAGATGATGCGGCTCGGAGATTGCGGACCTGTGGCCTCCACGAAGATTGCGGACATTGGCGACCAGTGCAATCGATGAAGCAATGACCTGCGACTCGTCGAGTCGAGCCGCGCCGCCCTGCCGCACCCGGTCCTCCCGCCATTGAATCCTTCCCTGCCGTCTGGCTCCAATAGGGCATGACGACGAGACTGCTCATCATCGGCGGCGTGGCGGGCGGGGCCACCGCGGCGGCGCGGGCCCGGCGGATCGACGACGCGGCCGAGATCACCGTCCTGGAGCGCGGCCCCTACGTCTCCTACGCCAACTGCGGCCTGCCCTACTTCATCTCCGGTGACATCAAGCGGCGCTCCCAGCTCCTGCTCCAGACACCCGAGGGGTTCGACGCCCGCTACGGTGTGAAGGTCCTGGTGAACACCGAGGCGCTCGAGCTCGACCGGGGCGCCAGGCGGGTGCGCGTCCGCGGGCCGGAGGGTGAGGCATGGCTGGAGTACGACCGGCTCATCCTGGCCCAGGGCGGCAACCCCATCATGCCGCCCCTCCCGGGCGCCGGCGCCCCTCACGTCTTCAAGCTCTGGACCGTGCAGGACATGGACCGGCTCGACGGCCACCTCACCACCGAGAAGCCACGCACCGCCGTGGTGGTGGGCGGAGGCTTCATCGGGCTGGAGATGGCCGAGGCCTTCAGGAAGCGCGGGCTCGAGACCACGGTGGTGGAGCTGCTGCCCACCGTCATGGCGCTGATGGACCGCGAGCTCGGCGTGGCGGTGAGGCGTGAGCTCGAGGCCAACGGCGTCAAGGTGGTCACGGGCGTCGGCATGAAGGCGGTCCACCCGGGCGACCGGACGGTGGAGCTCGGCGACGGCCGGCGGCTCCCCGCGGACCTGGTCCTCTTCTCCGTGGGGGTGCGCCCCGAGCTCTCGCTGGTCAAGGCGGCCGGCCTCGAGCTCGGCCCCTCGGGTGGGCTCCAGGTGGACGAGCTGCTGCGCACCTCCGACCCGTTCATCTGGGCCGCCGGTGACATGGTGGAGGTGCTGCAGAAGGTCTCGGGCAAGAGGGTGCGCGTGCCGCTGGCCGGCCCGGCCAACCGGCAGGGGCGCCTCGCCGCCACCAACGCGCTCGGTGGGAACATGCGCTACGGCGGGGCGCTGGGCACCAGCGTGGTCAAGATCTTCGAGGCCACCGCGGCCATGACCGGCCTCTCCGAGAAGGCGGCGCGCGACGCCGGCCTCGACGTGGGGGTGGCCGTCATCCACAAGGACCACCACGCCGGCTACTACCCGGGGGCCAGGGAGCTGTCGCTCAGGCTGGTCTACCAGCGCGGCACGGCGCGGCTCCTCGGCGCGCAGGCCTTCGGCCACGAGGGCGTGGAGAAGCGCATCGACGTGCTGGCCACGGCGCTGCACGGGCGCATGACGCTGCACGACCTGGCCGAGCTCGACCTGGCCTACGCGCCGCCGTACTCCTCGGCCAACGACCCCGTCAACCTGGCCGCCTTCATCGGCCAGAACGACCTCTCCGGCTTCAGCCCGCTCGTCACCGCCGCTCAGCTCAAGGCCGAGCTGGCGTCACCCGTGGCGCCGCTGGTGCTCGACGTGCGCACGCTGGGCGAGTGGGAGGAGGGGCACCTGGCCGGCGCCACCCACCTGCCGGTGGACGACGTCCGGTTCGACCACGCCTCCTTGCCGAAGGGGCGGCGCATCGCGGTGCACTGCCGCTCCGGCTTCCGGGCCCACCTCGCGCTGCGGATCTTGAAGCAGCACGGCTTCGGCGACGTGGTCAACGTGACCGGCGGCTGGGTCAGCATGTTGGCCGAGGGCGGCTTCGAGCTGGCGGCGGCGGCGGTCCCGGCGAAGGCGGTGGTGGCGTGAACCTGGACCCATTGACCGCGGCGCTGATCGCCGCGGGGGCGTGGCTGATCATCAGACGCTTCATCGGAGGCAAGGCGAAGATGAACATCGTGAAGCAGAAGATCGAGGCCGGGGCGAAGATCGTGGACGTGCGGAGCCCCGAGGAGTTCCGCGACGGCGCCTACCCAGGGGCGGTGAACATCCCGCTGCAGGACCTGGCGCGGCGCGCCGGCGAGATTCCGAAGGAGAAGCCGGTGGTGCTCTACTGCGCCTCGGGGGCGCGCAGCGGCCTGGCCGCGCGGCAGCTCAAGCAGGCCGGCTTCGCCGACGTCGTCAACGCCGGCGGCCTCGGCGACATGCCGCAGTAGCCGGCCGGCCCGCGGCCGGCGCCCCGAGGCGTCGAGTTCTGCAACGGTGCATCGTTTCTCGCCGCAGCGACCGGACGCCGCACTGTGTTTGGGTGCTGAGGAAGTCCTCATCACCCTCAAGGGGACGGAGGTCCTTCCCCGCGCCGCCGGCGGCCGCTGGGCGTCGCAACCGGCCGCAACTCGGCCAGATGCACCGCCGCCGTGGCAGCCGACGACCTTCGGCCCGGCGCTTGTAATGGAGTCTCCTCGACGGCCCAGCAGCAGAGGGCCACGACTGCCGAAAGGGAGGAAGTCATGGAGACCACCATTCAGCTGCTCACCAGCCTCGGAGTGTTCATCGTCGGCCTGGCGGCGCGCGCCGGGATCGTGCTGGCCGTCATCGCCGTCCTCTCCATCCCGCTCATGCTGGTCGCCGCCGTGCTCCGCGGCGCCGAGGAGCTGAAGCGGCGAAACCTCGGCCTCCGCGACGTGGCCGGCGTCCTCTTCCGCCCCGACCTCTGGTACGCGCCGACCCACACCTGGCTGGCGCGGCGCAAGGGCGGGGAGCTGGCCATCGGCATCGACGCGCTGGCCGCGCGGCTCATGCCCTCGGTGACCGGCCTCGAGGTGGCGCGGGCCGGCACGCACGTCGAGAAGGGCGAGACCATCGCCACGCTGTACGCCGGCGCCCGCACGCTCAACATCCCGGCCCCGGTGAGCGGCACCGTCACCGGCGCCAACCGGTCCGTGCTGCGCGACCCGGCGCTGGTCCGCTCCGAAGGCTACGGCCGCGGCTGGATCGTGGCGGTCAAGCCCGCCAACGAGGAGTTCGCCGACCTGCCGCGCGGTGACCGGGCCGAGAGGTTCATGAAGGCCGAGTCGGCGCGCTGGGACCGGTTCGTCGAGACCGAGCTCTGCTACGCGGCGGCCGACGGCGGCCACCTCATCGCCCCGGTCCCGGCGCTCATCGGCGAGGACGGCTGGAAGAAGCTGGCCGAGGCCTTCACCGGCGCGAGGTGAGGCGCGGAGGCCAGCGCCGCCGGGCGCACCACCTGCTGGAATGACCTGGGCCACCCCCTGCGAAGGGGTGGCCCAGGGTCGCTTCGACCGGCCGGTGTGCCGCCTACTGGCGGGACAGCCCCTGCGGCGTCAGCCGGACGTCGTCGCCCGGGCGGAACGGCAGGTAGCCGCGGAACGCGTAGGTCTGCACGCCGCCGTCGTCGAATCGCACCGTCACCTCGTAGACCGTCTGCTGCGCCGAGCCCCGGCTGGCGTCGGCGCCCACGGCCGCGCCGCCGATGGCGCCGACGAGCGCGCCGCCGCCGCGGCCGCCGGTGATGGCGTGGCCGAGGATGCCGCCGACGATGGCGCCGGCCACCGCGCCGCCGCCCGGGTCGCCGTGCTGCGCGTAGACGGTCTCGCGCACGCTGGTGACGCGCCCGGTCCGCTCCCAGGCCTGCTGCTG
>JANNKC010000293.1:0-7635 GCA_031396105.1 Anaeromyxobacter sp. | reverse complement strand
AGGGGGGCGGCTGCGCCGTAGTGGTCATACCCGAGCCCCGCAAGTTGGTACCCAAGTGCGTTCCCTCCTCCGAAGACCACGGCCGAGAAGAGGGCCTGCCCCGTGGAGCGGAGGCGCGGTGGAACGACCCGGCCGAGCGCGGCGACGGCACTCCCCCAGAAGAGGCCGAAGGTGAGCCCGTGGAACAGCTGCAGCGCGATCACGGCGACCGCGCCCTCGGCCCTGGACAGCAGGACCCAGCGGAGGGCCGAGCCGGCGAACGCGGCGCCGAGCAGCGTGCGCAGCCGGAAGCGCCCCTCCAGCCGGGGGAACCAGAGCAGGAAGGCCACCTCGGCCGCCACGCCGGCGCCCATGCCGAGGCCGGTCACCGCCGACGGCAGGCCGCGTTCGCGCACCAGCAGGCCGAAGAACAGGTGGAACGGCGCGCAGGCCAGCCAGTGGAGCGCGCACACGGCCAGCAGCGCCAGGAGCCGGCGGTCGCCGAGCAGCGCTCGCAGCTCGGCGAGACCAGGGCGCGGTCCCGCTGGCGGGCTGACGTGGGGCAGGCCGCGCACCGCGACGGCGAGCGCGGCCACCAGTCCCAGCACGGTGAGCGGAAGGAGCGGATCGCCCGGGCGGTCTCCGCGCAGCGCCAGGAGCCCGCCCAGGAGCAGCGCCAGCGCCGCGAAGCCGAGCGAGCCGCCCAGCCGGATGCGCGCGTAGCTGGCGCCGGGGACGCGCCGCACGTGCTCCAGCGTGACCGAGTCGAGCAGCGGCACCACGGCCCGATCACCCAGCGCCTGCGCCAGCACCACCGCGCCCACCGCGAGCGGCGTGACCGCCAGCGGGAGCAGGCAGGCGGCCGCCAGCGCGACGCCGGTGGCGAGCCGCAGCGCGCGCTCCGGGGCGCCGGTCCGGTCGGCCAGCGCCGCCCAGCCGAGCGCGGCCACCGGCGCCACCAGCGGCCCGAGCATCTGCACCGTGCCGATCTGGGTGCCGCTGAAGCCCAGGCCGCGCAGGTACGGGGCGAAGTAGGGGAGCAGGGCGCCGACGGCCCCGTAGTGCAGGAAGTAGAGGAGGCGCAGCCGCCAGGCGGGAGCCATCTGATAGGCTGGCCCATAGCATGACGGTCGCCGGGATGGTCCTGTGCGCCGGGCTCGGAACCCGGCTGCGCCCGCTCACCGATCGCCTGCCCAAGCCGGCGGTGCCGGTCTGCGGCGTGCCCCTCATCCGCTTCAACCTGGGGCTGCTGGCCGGTGCCGGGATCCGCCGCGTCGTGGTCAACCTGCACCACCTGCCGGAGGCGATGGAGGCCGCCGCGCGCGCCGCCGCCGCCGAGCTCTCGCTCGAGCTCGCCGTGTCGCGCGAGCCCACCATCGCCGGCACCGGGGGGGCGCTCCGCGAGGCGCGGCCGCTCCTGGCGGGAGCCGACGCGGTGGTGCTGGTGAACGGCGACGTCCTCTTCGACGTGGACCTCGGGAGCGTGCTGGCCGCCCACGCGGCCACGGGCGCGCTGGCCACCATGGTGCTCATGGCCATCCCGCCGGGCAGCCGCCATGCCGCGGTGGAGCTCGACGAGGGCGGCCGGGTGCGGCGCCTGGCGGGCCGCTTCGGGCCGGGTGGCGAGGGGCTCACGCCCTGGCACTTCCCCGGCGTCCACGTGCTCTCGCCGGCGCTCCTCGACCTGGTACCGGCGGCACCCTTCGAGCTGGACGTCAACCGCGACCTCTACCCGCCGCTCATGGCGCGGGGCCTGGTGCGCGGCCTGGTCACCTGCGGCTACTGGAACGACCTCGGCGCGCCGGGGCGCTATCTGGCCGCCAACCTGGACGTGGCGGCGGGCCGGGTGGCGCTCGCCCGCTTCGGGCTCGCGCCGCCGCCGCGCCACGCGCCGGACGCGGTGGTCGAGGCGGGCGCCCAGGTGGGGGAGGAGGTGGTGCTCGGCGCGGGCTGCCGCGTGCCGGCCGGGGCGCGGGTGGAGCGGGCCGTGCTCTGGCCCGGCACGGCGCTCGAGCCCGGCGAGGTGGTGGTGGACGCCGTCGCCGCGGGGGCGCTGCGGGTGCCGGCGAACGGAGGGTGAACGGCGCCGTCGGGACCGGCGCGCCTGGCTCATCCAGCCGCCGCCGGTCCGCGCCGCCAGCGTCCGCTCAGTCGTGGACCTGCGCCAGCACGCAGGTGATGTTGTCGACGCCACCGGCCTCGTTGGCGGCGTCCACCAGCGCCTGGGCGGCCGCCTTCAGGTCGCCGCGGTGCTGCCGGATCAGCTCGGCCACCCGCTCGTCGGGGACCATGCCGGAGAGGCCGTCGCAACAGAGCAGCACCACGTCGCCGTCCTCCAGCGGCAGGCGCGCCAGGTCCACCTCGACGGACTCCTTCATCCCCAGCGCCCGGACGATGACGTTCTTGTGCGGGAAGCTCTCGACCTCCTCCGGCGTGAGCCGCCGCGCCTTGAGGTAGTCGTTGAGGAGCGAGTGGTCCTCGGTGAGCTGGCGCAGGCTCCCGCCGCGCCACAGGTAGGCGCGCGAGTCGCCCACGTGGCCGATGATGACGGCGCCGCCGCCCCGCTCGAAGTGGGCGCACACCAGGGTGGTGCCCATGCCGCGCAGCCGCTCGTCCGACTGGGCGCGCTCGTAGATGCGCAGGTTGGCCAGCTTGACGCCGGTGAGGACGCGATTCTCGTCCTGGCGCCGCGCCGGGTCCTCCCGCCAGGGCCAGGTGGCCTCGTCGTCGCGCCCGGTGAGCCGGAAGAACTCGGCCATCTCCTCCACGGCGAGGCGGGAGGCCACCTCACCGGAGGCGTGGCCGCCCATGCCGTCGGCGACGCAGTAGAGGTGCTCCTCTGGCAGGAGCAGGAAGGCGTCCTCGTTGTGGGTCCGCTTGAGGCCGACGTCGGTCGAGCCCGCGACGTTGAGGCGCATGGAGAAGACACTCCCCCCCGAAGAAGGGCGGAGCCTAGTCGGCGGCCCCGTCCGGGTCAAACGCGGCGCGCGCCCGCCGGCCCGGCGGACGGCGGCGTCAGCACCTGCACGCCTGGACCGGTGGAGAGCCGCAGCGTGCGGGCCACCGGATAGAGGTCGCCGTCGACCATGTAGCGCACCGCCTCGCCCTCCACCAGGAGGTCCCTGGCCACCACGTCGAGCGCGGCACGGCGACGCCAGGGGGCGCCGCGGTGGACGCGCGGCAGCAGCCGCACCACCTGTGGCAGGGCGCCGTGCACCCCCACCGCGTGGAAGAAGCCGGGCTGCTCGGCGCAGCGGGAGAGGGCCTGGAAGCCCAGGCCGAGCGAGGGGACGGTGCCGGCCAGCAGCGTGAGGTAGGCCTGGTCCGGCCACTCGTCGCCATCGGAGGTCACGCGCAGCGGCTCGCGCTGCGTCAGCGACCGCGCCAGCGATCCGCCCACCAGGGCCGAGGCGGCGGCGCGGGCCACCAGCAGCCAGGCCCGCAGCGGGGACGGGGTCCCCCGGGCGTAGAAGCGCGTCAGGAAGGTGACCGCCGCGCCCGTCCCGAAGAGGAAGCCGAAGACGGCGGCGCGATCGTCGGCCTCGACGCGCAGCAGGTCCCGCTCCACCACCGCGGGCGGCGTCCCGGCGCGCCGGCGGGCCAGCTCGGCGCCCAGGAGCTCCTCCGGGCTTCCGCGCAGGCCGTGGTTGGCGGCCAGCGTGTTCATGGTGCCGCCCCGCAGCACCAGCAGGCGCGGCAGCGGCGCGCCGGCCCAGGCGGCCACCGCGGCGGTCAGCACCACGTGGCAGGTGCCATCGCCGCCGTTGATCCCCAGCGTGTCCACCCCGGCGGAACGGAAGGCGGCCAGCCCGCGCTCCAGCTCCTCGGGCGAGGCCGCGTCGTGCAGCGCGCCCTCGTCGCCGAGCAGCCGGGCCAGCCGTGCCCCGGCGTCCGGATGCCGGCGGTTGCGCGCGGCGCGCGGGTTGTTCACGATGCCGATGCCGCCCATGCCAGGCAGGAACTTGAGGCGTGCGCGCCCGCCGGTCAATTCGAAAAGGTCGGCGCTTCACGCAGGGATCGTGATCCGCCCTCGCCCAAGGTAAGATACCCGGCGGATGAGCTTCCTCCACGAGCCAGGGGACCTGTCGCGGACACCGCTGGCGGCGGTGCTCCTCGAGGCGCTCAACCAGCGCGCCGACGGGGTGCTGGAGGTGGAGCACGGCGGCGGCACCTCCCGCCTCTGGTTCCGCGCCGGACAGCCGGTGGGGGCCCAGGTCTTCGCCGGCTTCCGGCCGCTCGGGCACCTGCTGCTGCAGGCCGGCAAGATCGACGTGGACGCCCTCTCGCGCAGCCTCGCCGAGATGGCCGCCTCGGGCCGCCCGCAGGGCGAGATCCTGGTGCAGCTCGGCGCGGTGTCGCGCGATGAGGTCGACCGGAGCCTGGCCGAACAGCAGGCCGGCTACTTCGCCCTCATCGCCGCGCTCGACGAGGGCGGGTTCACCTTCGACCAGGGCCAGCCGGTGCCGGAGTGGACCCGTGGCTCCAAGCTCTCGCCGCTGCGCACCATCGTGGACGCGCTGGAGCGGCCCCAGGCGGGCGCGCTCGTCATCTCGGCGCTGCAGCCGGTGGCGCAGGGCGGGGCGCGGCTCGCCTCGGGGTACGCCGAGGTGGTCGACCACTTCCGCTGGACGGCGGCGGAGGGGGCGCTGGTGGACCGGCTGGCCCGCCCGGCCGCCCTCGAGGCCTTCTTCGCCCCGCAGGAGGGGGTGGCCCCGGAGCGGGCCCGCGCCGTGCTGGCGGCGCTGCTCCTGCTCGGCCTGGCGGTGCCGGCCGCCGAGCGCGCCGCCCCCTCGGGCGAGACGGTGGCCGGCCTGACGCTGGAGGGCGTGGCCGCCGTGGCGGCCTTGCAGGCGGAGGGGCCGGCCCTCATCCCCTCACCGGCGGTGCCGCTCAAGCGGAGCGATCCCATCGAGGCGCGGGCGCGCCGGCAGCGCCTCCTCGCCAAGGCCATGCAGAACATGGGCGTGGGGCCGTTCGGCTCCAGGCCTTCGAACACTCCACCGCCCGGCACGGTGGCCGCGGTGGCCGGTGGCTCGCCCCGCTCCGCCTTCACGCCGCCAGGCCAGGCCCGCGCCGCGCCCGGCTCGGCCGAGGCGGCGCTCCGTCAGGCCCTGCTGGAGGTGGCGCCGCGCGCCCGCGAGCAGAACCTCTTCGCCCGGCTCGGGCTGCCCGACGCCGCCAGCAAGGACGAGGTGAAGCGCGCCTTCCTCCAGATCGCCAGGCAGTTCCACCCCGACCGCTTCGCCTCGCCGTCCCTGGGCGACCTGAAGAGCGCGGTGAGCGACTTCTTCACCACGGTCAACGAGGCCTACGGGGTCCTCACCGACGACCGGAAGCGGGCCGAGTACCTGGCGGCCGTCAAGGGCGGCTCCACCAACCCGCAGCGGGCCGAGTCGGCGCGCATCGACTTCCAGAAGGGCGAGGCCTGCATCCGCACCCGCGACTTCGCCCGGGCGCGCGGCTTCCTCGAGGCGGCCATCCGAGCCGATGGCCGCGCCGAGTACCAGGCGGCGCTGGCCTGGACCTACGTGGCGGACCCGACCGGAAAGGACCTGGTCAGGGCCCGGGCGCTGCTGGTCGACGCCGTCAAGGACGCCGCCTGCGACCGCGCCCAGTACGTGGCCGGCATCGTGGCGCGGGACGAAGGCCACGAGGCCGAGGCCGAGCGCTGCTTCCGCGCGGCGGTGGCGGCCAACCCGCGTCACGCCGACGCCCTGCGAGAGCTGAAGCAGGCCGAGGGGCGCCGCGCCCAGCGGCGCGGCTAGCGGCCCGGAAAGGCACACGTGGCGAAGCAGCACCTGCTCCTCGTCGACGGCGACCCGAAGTCGCTGCGGGTCATGGAGGTCAGCCTGAAGAAGGCCGGCTTCTCCGTGACCACCGCGCTGCACGGGAAGGACGCGCTGGAGAGGTGCGAGATCTCGCCGCCCGACCTGATCCTCTCCGACACCAAGATGCCGGAGATGGACGGCTTCGAGCTGTGCCGCCGCCTCAAGCAGGACGAGCGCTTCAAGGGGACGCCCTTCATCTTCCTGACCGGCCAGAAGTCGGTCGAGTACAAGGTGAAGGGGCTGGAGCTGGGCGTCGAGGACTACCTGACGAAGCCCATCTACATCAAGGAGATCGTCACCCGGGTGAAGATCCTCCTGCAGAAGAAGGAGAAGGAGCGGCTCGAGAAGAAGGACCTGAGGGCGAACTTCAGCGGGCACCTCTCCGACATGGGCGTGGTGGACCTGGTGCAGACGCTGGAGATGGGCAAGAAGTCCGGCGCCCTGCACATCACCAACCCGGCCGGCGCCGCCGCCGTCTGCTTCTTCCGCGACGGCCGCATCCTCGACTGCGAGCTCGGCAAGATGACGGGCGAGAACGCCTTCTACCGCCTGCTCAACTGGCAGGACGGCGAGTTCGCCATCGAGTTCAGGCCCATCGAGCGCGAGGAGCGCATCCCGGTCTCCACCCAGGGGCTGCTGATGGAGGGGATGCGCCGCATCGACGAATGGGGCCGCATCGTGGAGCAGCTGCCCGCGCTGGATCGGGCCTTCGAGATCGACTACGCGCTCCTCTCCGACCGGCTGGCCGAGATCCCGGACGACGTGAACGCGCTGCTCCGGCTCTTCGACGGGCGGCGCACCCTCGATCAGCTCATCGAGGAGGCCGACTACGACGACCTGGCCGCGGCCGGCGTCATCTCCAAGCTCTTCTTCGAGGGGATCATCAAGGAGGCGGTGGCGCCGAGCGAGCCGGCGCTGACGCCGCTGCCGGGCATGATGCCGGCCCTGACGCCGGTGCCCGGGCGCTTCGAGGCCTTCACCGCGCTGACGGTGGCGGCGGCCCCGCCGCTCGCCGCGCCGCCTGCCGGGCCGGCTGCGGCGCTGCCCGCCGAGGGGGGCCCCAGCCGGGAGGCCACCGCCGAACCCGTCCCCGAGGCACCACCCGAGACGGGCGGCGTGGACTGGTTCGCCGGCCCGCTGGCCGCCCAGGAGCCCGCGCCGGTCGCCGCCTCCTCGGCCATGGCCGCACCCGGCCCGCCGGAGGCGCCCGCCTCCGAGCCCGATCCGCAGGAGCCGCCCAGGGTGCTGCGCTTCCCGGAGCGGCGGCTCGAGTCGCTGGTGGAGTCACTCCCCGCGGCCGGGCGGGTGGCCGCGAACGAGGGCGTCGCGGCGGCCGGCGACCGGACCGCAGGTCCGCCGTCGCCGGCGGCGGCGAGCGCCGCCAGCGCCGCCAAGGCGGCGGGCGCCATCCCCGCCTTCCGGTCCCCCACGCGGTTCTCCATGCCGATGCCGCCCCCGGGCTCGGTGCCGCCGCCGCCCTCCTTCGGCGGCCCGAGGACCTTCGGGGCTTCGGTGCCCGAGGCGGCCGCCCTGCCTCCCGCGCCGCCGGCGGAGCCGGCCGACCTCACCGAGGTGAGCGGGGGCGTGGCCCTGCCGCTGCCTCCGCCCGCGGCGCCGGCCCAGCCGCGGGTGGCGGCGCCGCGCCGCTCGTCCGTGCCGGTCATCCTGGTCCTGGTGGCGGTCGCCGGCGCGGCCGCCGCCTTCCTCCTCTCCGGCGCGCGGCGTGAGATCGCGCCACCCCCGGTGGCCGCCTCGGCGCCCGCCAGGGCGACGCCGCCCGCCGAGACGCCTCCGCCCGCGTCGGCGCCCGAGCCGGCGCCCGTGGAGG
>JANNKC010000123.1:0-4534 GCA_031396105.1 Anaeromyxobacter sp. | reverse complement strand
CAGTCGTCCTCGGGGTCTCGCCTGGCTCAACCCCGTGCCGGGTCGCCGGGGTCGCCGGCGTCGCCGCGATGGACGCGCGCGGCGGTGCGCTGCCGACGTGGCGACGACTCGCCGGGCGGCTCGGCGCACGTCGGGCACCATGCGCCGCTCTTCACCGCCATTCCCATGGCCGTGAACAGGTGGCCGGCGGCGCACTCGAAGAGGAGGCGGGTCCTGTGGCCGTTGTACGCGTCCGACAGGCAGCGGCCGCCGCGCTCGACGGCGAGGGCGGCGGAGTCTTCGAGGCCTTGCTCGGCGAGGAGGACGCGGTGGTCTCCGACGCCCTCAACCACGCCTCCATCATCGACGGCATCCGGCTCTGCAAGGCCAGGCGCTACCGCTACGCCAACGGGGACCTGGACGACCTGGCGGCGCAGCTCGCCCAGGCCAAGGCCGAGGGAGCCCGCTTCACCCTGCTGGTCACCGACGGCGTCTTCTCCATGGACGGGTACCTCGCCAAGCTCCCGGCCATCTGCGACCTGGCCGAGCGGCACGGCGCGCTGGTCATGGTGGACGACAGCCACGCGGTGGGCTTCGTGGGGCGGCATGGGCGGGGCACCCCGGAGCACTTCGGGGTGGAGGGGCGGGTGGACCTCGTCACCGGCACGCTCGGCAAGGCGCTGGGCGGCGCCTCGGGCGGCTACGTGGCCGGCTCGAAGGAGGTGGTGGCCTGGCTGCGGCAGAAGGCGCGCCCCTACCTCTTCTCCAACACGCTCATGCCGGCCATCGCGGCGGTGAGCCTCACCGTGCTCGACCTGCTGGAGCGGGGAGACGCCCTGCGCGCCCAGCTCCGCGAGAACGCCGCCTACTTCCGCGGCGAGCTGACCCGGCTCGGCTTCACGCTGCTGCCCGGCGAGCACCCCATCATCCCGGTCATGCTCCACGAGGCGCCGCTGGCGCAGGCCTTCGCGGCGCGCCTCCTCGAGGAGGGGGTCTACGCGGTGGGCTTCTTCTTCCCGGTGGTGCCGAAGGGGAGGGCCCGCATCCGCACGCAGATGAGCGCGGCCCATACGCGGCAGGATCTCGAGCAGGCGGTGGCCGCGTTCGAGCGGACGGGCAGGGCGCTGGGCGTCATCCGGTGAGGGGCCATGGCCCCCGCGGCAGGCGGCGGCGTGACGGCGTGAACGGCGTGGGGGAGGAGGCGGCATGAAGGCGCTGGCGAAGACCGAGAAGCGCGAGGGGATCTGGCTGGTGCGCGACGCGCCCGAGCCGGAGGTGGGCGTCCACGACGTGCTCATCCGCGTCGTCAAGAGCGCCATCTGCGGCACCGACGTCCACATCTACAACTGGGACGAGTGGAGCCGGAAGACCATCCCGGTGCCCATGATCGTGGGGCACGAGTACGTCGGCGTGGTGGAGCGGGTGGGCGCCGAGGTGGAGGCCTTCGAGCCGGGCGACCGGGTCAGCGGCGAGGGGCACCTCACCTGCGGCTTCTGCCGCAACTGCCGCGCCGGCCGCCGCCACCTGTGCCGCCACACGGTGGGCGTGGGCGTCAACCGGCCCGGCTCCTTCGCCGAGCTGCTCGCCATCCCCTCGGTCAACGTCTACCGGATCCCCGACGACGTGCCCGACGACATCGCCGCCATCTTCGATCCCTACGGCAACGCGGTGCACACCGCGCTCTCCTTCGACCTGGTGGGCGAGGACGTGCTCATCACCGGCGCCGGCCCCATCGGCGTCATGGCGGCTGCGGTGGCGCGCCACGTGGGCGCGCGCCACGTGGTGGTGACCGACGTGAACGACTACCGGCTCGGCCTGGCCGCCAAGCTGGGCGCCACCCGCACGGTCAACGTGGGGAAGGAGGACCTGAAGGTGGTCATGGCCGACCTCGGCATGAAGGAGGGGTTCGACGTCGGCCTGGAGATGAGCGGCAACGGCAGCGCCTTCCGGCAGCTCCTCGAGGTGATGAACCACGGCGGCAAGGTGGCGCTGCTCGGAATCATGGCCGGGCAGGAGGCCATCGACTGGAGCCAGGTGGTCTTCAAGGGGCTCTTCTTGAAGGGCATCTACGGCCGGGAGATGTTCGAGACCTGGTACAAGATGGTGGCCATGCTGCAGACCGGCCTCCACCTCTCACCGGTGGTGACGCACCGCTTCCCCATCGAGCGCTTCCAGGAGGGGTTCGACGTGATGCGGAGCGGCCGGTCGGGGAAGGTGATCCTGGACTGGACGAGCGGGTAGGCGACGGGGTCCAGCGGTGGGCGCCGGCTCCCGCTCCCCGAGCTCCCATGCCAGGCCGTCGGGCGCCAGGCCGCGGACCCGGACGAAGCCCCGGTGCACGCCGTGGAGGTGGTGGGCCGCGCAGAGGCTGACGAGGTTGGGGAGCTCGTGCTCCCCGCCGTGGGAGCGGAACAGGATGTGGTGGGCGTGGACCGCCGCCCGGCTGCAGCCCGGCGCCTGGCAGCGGTGGCCGTCGCGGGCGAGCGCCCGGCGCTGGGGCGTGGTGCGCGGTCGAGGAAGGCCGGCCCAGGCCGAGAGGAAGTGGCCGGCCACCAGCGTGAGGCACTCCGACTCCGAGCGCCAGCCGACCCGGCCATCCTGCCGAGGCGCCCGCTGGGCCGCCCGGAGGGCCGCCGCGAGGAGCACTGCCACCCGGACCGGGACGCCGAGCCGAAGCTCGACGAGCGGCTCCCCGGGCGCGGCGGCCGACGCACACACCTGCGCCGCGCTGGCTGGCGCCCACACCTGCGCAGCGCTGCCCGAGGGAGGAGCCACCGCAGCGGCCTCGCGCCCCTGCGGCGACCGCGCCCAGGCCGCCGCCCACACCTGCGCAGCGGCGGCCCGCCGCGATGGTTCGGCCGCCTCCTCGTCCTCCACCACCCGCCGCAGCGCCACCGCCGTGGTCCCCTCCGCCCGCGCGATCCATCCCGCCTCGGACTCCTCGTCGGCGATGCTCGCCACCAGCCGTGCCCGCTCGGCGTCGAGCCGCCCCTCGACGAGCGCCGCCCGAAGCATCGGGAGCGCGTGGAGCCGCCGTTCCAGCGCGATCCGCTGCTCCACCGAGCGGACCGAGAGGCCGAGCCGCTCCTTGCAGTAGTGGGAGAAGGAGACGAACTGCATGTCCCGCCAGAGCCCGAGCATGCGGACGAGGAGCGCCAGGTGGCCGAGGAGCGAGTCCCAGCGCTCCCGCAGGGCCGCGAGCTCGCGGAGCGTGGCGTCGAGTCGGGCCGGGTGGGTCTCCAGGTCGAGCATCGGCGCCGCCACCGGCTCGGCGCGTTCCAGGAAGGCCCAGCGCTCGAACTCCGCTTCCAGCCAGGCCTCGAGCTCTGCACGCCAGCCCGGCGCCTGGCCCACAGCGTCGGGCGCCGCCCGGCCTCGGTCCGCCTGGTCCTCGAACGACGCCCCGCGCCAGCTCGCCAGCGTGGCCGCCACCACCTCGTCGTCCGGCTCATCGGCGCCGTGGACGCCCAGGTAGTCTTGCGCCACCGCCTCCAGCCGCTGCCACTTCGGGGCCGCCTCGCCGAGCACGCGACCCGCCAGGTCGAGCGCGTCCTCCAGCGCCTCGCGGGCGGCCGGCGTCACCTCCAGGGCCACGCGCTGCCATGGCTCGGCGCTGCCGCTGGCCTCGGTGCCCGCCGCGCCGGCCACATCCCCGCTGGCCTCACGGCCGCACCCGGCCTCCCGCAGCGCTGCCACCAGCGCCCGCACCGTGAGCGCCCGCGCCCGCTCCACCCAGGCCGCCTCGTCCTCCCCCACTGCGACCGGCGCCACCTCCTGCGCCGCCCGCAGGCTCACCTCCCCGGACCTGACCCCCGCCCGGAGCAGCGGCCGGTCCAGCAGCATCCGGCCGAGCCGCGCCATCACCTGCCCGGTGCGCGCCGCCACCCCGAGCCGCTCGCGCGCGTAGTCGCCAACCCCCGACCAGCCGAGCCTGAGGAGCCGGTCGCCCGCCGCGAGCGCCCCCAGCCCCTCGCAGAGCGCCACGTCGAGCGCCCCGCGACCGCGAGCCACCCGCACCAGCAGGCCGTCGAGCAGGAACGCCGCCTCGTCGCGCAGCACCGAGCGGCGCTGGCTCGGCGGCAAGACCTCCAGCACCCGCACCGCCTCCTCGAGCGCCGCGGGAGGAGCCGCGGGGCCCGAGGAGGCGGGGAGGACGGGGCTGGTTAGAAGGCTGCGCATCCGTTCAGTATCATGCACCAGGGGTCCGACATCCGGAAGGCGACAGTTGGGGCGTCGGGCGGGCCGCGTGCGGCGGGCGCGGCGGACCGCGGGCCGTGAACCGGCCGGCGCGAGGCTGCCGGTCCCGAGGCCTCCGAGGCCGTGGAGCCTTGCCAACCTGGCCCGGCCACGAGCCGCGCCGCTCCTGTCGCCGCCCCGGCCTCGCCGGCAGGCTCCTTGCGATGCCCCGGTCCGATGGCCCGGGACACTGGCCCCGTCGAGACATGTGAGCGCCGCCACGGCGCCGCCCTGGCCCCGCTGCGCGGCTACCGGCGGCGAGCGCCCGAGAAGACCCTGCTCCACGCCGTGGTCCGCGACGTGGTCGACGAGGGCGGGG
>JANNKC010000201.1:0-1572 GCA_031396105.1 Anaeromyxobacter sp. | reverse complement strand
GACAAGGCCACCATGGACGTGCCGTCGCCGCAGGCGGGCACGGTCCGCGAGCTCAAGGTGAAGCTGGGCGACCGGGTGGGGGAGGGGAGCGTGATCCTGCTCCTCGAGGTCGCGGAGAAGGTGGCGCCGGCGACCGCGACCGCGACCCCGACCGCGACCCCGACCGCGACCCCGACCGCGACCCCGACCGCGACCCCGACCGCCACCCCGACCGCGACCCCGACCGCCACCCCGACCGCCACCCCGACCGCGACCCCGACCGCCACCCCGACCGCGTCCCCGACCGCCACCCCCGAGCCGGCCCCGGACCACGCGGCCCCGCCGCCGGCCACCGTGGCCGCGCCGGCCCCCGGCGTCGGCGCCCACGCCTCCCCCTCCGTCCGCAAGCTGGCCCGCGAGCTCGGGGTGGACCTGACCCGTGTCCCCGGCTCCGGCCCCAGGGGGCGGGTGCTCCAGGAGGACGTGCAGCGGTTCGTGAAGCAGGCCATGACGTCGCCCCAGGCGCCGTCGAGCGGCGCCGGGCTGGATCTCCTCCCCTGGCCCAAGGTGGACTTCGCCAGGTTCGGCCCGGTCGAGTCGCGCCCGCTCTCGCGCATCAAGAAGATCGCCGGCGCCAACCTGGCCCGCAACTGGGTCATGATCCCGCACGTCACCCAGCACGACGAGGCGGACGTCACCGAGCTCGAGGCCTTCCGCGTCCGGCTCAACGAGGAGCAGGCGAAGGCGGGCGTCAAGGTGACGCTGCTGGCCTTCCTCCTGAAGGCCTGCGTGGCGGCGCTCCGGCAGTTCCCCGAGCTCAACGCCTCGCTCGACGGCGACGCGCTCGTGCTGAAGCGCTACTTCCACCTCGGCTTCGCCGCCGACACGCCCAACGGGCTGGTGGTGCCGGTGGTGCGGGACGTCGACCAGAAGGGAATCCTGCAGGTCGCCCGCGAGCTCGCCGAGCTGTCCGGCAAGGCGCGCGAGGGGAAGCTCGGGCCGGCCGACATGCAGGGGGGCTGCTTCTCCATCTCCTCGCTCGGCGGCATCGGCGGCACGGCCTTCACGCCCATCATCAACGCGCCCGAGGTGGCCATCCTGGGCGTCTCCCGCAGCGTCACGAAGCCGGTCTGGGACGGCCACGCCTTCCAGCCGCGCCTGGTGCTGCCGCTCTCCCTCTCCTACGACCACCGTGTCGTCGACGGCGCGGCAGCGGCGCGGTTCACCACCTTCCTGGCCGGCCTGCTGGCCGACCTGCGGCGGGTGCTCCTCTAGGCCGCGCCCCCGGCCCCGTGGCCTTGGCGGCCCGCGCTTTCGGCACCTTGGCCCTGGCCGCCTTCCCGGCCTTCGCCGCCGCGGCGCGCCGCGCGGCCTCCACGCCGAGGGCCGCCCAGGGGAGCATCGCCTCGGCGTCCTCCAGGGCCTCGTCCGGCGGCGAGAGGTAGGCCATCGTCATCACCTCGCGCTGCGCCGTCGTGTAGGTGAAGGGACGGCCGCCCACCGCCTCGAAGGCCGCGCGGCTCTCGTCGTCCACCTTGAGCCAGAGCCGCCCCTCCTCGTGGTCGCCGATGGCGAAGAAGAGGCCGCCGGCGT
>JANNKC010000221.1:0-12604 GCA_031396105.1 Anaeromyxobacter sp. | reverse complement strand
CTTCACCCGCATCAGCGAAGGCGACACGGTCCATGCCGCAGGCCGCCGCTGGCGCGTGCGCCTTGGTCAGGGCCACGCCCCCGATCACGCCATGTTGTGGAGCCTTGATGACAACCTCGTCCTTGGCGGCGACCAGCTTTTGCCAACGATTTCTGCCCATATCGGTGTCTACCCGACCGAACCCGAGGATGACCCGCTGACCGACTGGCTGGCCAGCACCACGCCGGCCCCGAGGAGGCGCTGCTCGGCGGCGCGCGGCCCAAGCTGGCCCGGCGCGGTCAGGCCGCGCGCCCGCGCCCGGGCGTAGGCCTCGTCATCGAGGTAGCGGAGGTCCTTGAGCCAGGCCAGCACGGCCTCGGCCTGCTCGCCCAGCTCGGCCTTGACCAGCCGGGCGCGCACCTGCGCCTCGGTGCGGGCGCGCGCCGCGAGGAGGCGGTGCGCGAGCGCCTTGGCCCGCGCCAGGGGCGACTCAGAAGCGCTCGATCTGGAAGTCGTCATCACCGCCGGCCGCCGGGGCCGCCTGCCCGGCCGGCCGGGCCGGTGGGACCTTGGCCGGCTGCACGCGAGCCAGGGGCACGCCCGGCGCCGGCGTGGCGCCCGGCGGCCCGCGGGTCGGCGTGGGCGCGCTGGCGCGGGCGGGCGACGGGGCGACGGGGGACTCGCCGGTCTTCTCGAAGCCGTCCCACTTGGAGTCGGAGGTGCCGCTGATGCCGGAGACCCGCAGCGCGAAGTCGTCCGGGTTGGTGGCCTGTCGCAGCGCCTCCTCGTAGCTCACCAGGTTGGCCTTGAGCAGCCCCATGAGCGACTGGTCGAAGGTCTGCATCCCGTAGGTCGTGTGCCCCTGCGAGATGGCGTCCGGGATCTCCTTGGTGCGGTCCTTGTCCTCGATCATCTCGCGCACGCGGGTGGTGCAGAGCAGCACCTCGATGGCGGGCACGCGCCCCTTGGCGTCGGAGCGCGGCACGAGCCGCTGCGAGATGACCCCCCGCAGCACCGAGCCGAGCTGCAGGCGCACCTGCTTCTGCTGGTAGGGCGGGAAGGCCGAGATGATGCGGTTGATGGTCTCGGTGGCGTCCAGGGTGTGCAGCGTGGACATCACCAGGTGGCCGGTCTCGGCCGCGGTGAGCGCGGTCTCGATGGTCTCGAGGTCGCGCATCTCGCCCACCAGGATCACGTCCGGGTCCTGGCGCAGGGCGCTCTTGAGCGCCTGCCCGAAGCTCATGGTGTCGACGCCGACCTCGCGCTGGTTCACGATCGACCGCTTGTCGCGGATGAGGAACTCGATCGGATCCTCGATGGTCATGATGTGGCAGGTCTCGGTGGCGTTGATGTGGTCGATCATCGCCGCCAGCGTGGTGGACTTGCCGGAGCCGGTGGTGCCGGTCACCAGGATGAGGCCGCGCTGCTCGCCGGACATCTTCTCCAGCACCTTGGGCAGCATGAGCTGCTCGATGGACTGGATCTTGAACGGGATGACGCGGAGCACGACGCCGAGGGTGCCGCGCTGCTGGAAGACGTTGACGCGGAAGCGCCCCAGGCCCGGGACGCCGTAGGCCAGGTCGACCTCGTTGGTCTGCTTGAACTTCTCGCGCTGGTAGTCGTTCATGATCCCGAAGCCCATCCGGCTGATCTCCTCCGGAGGGAGGCGCCGGGCGTCCTTGAGCGGGACCAGCGAGCCGTCCACCCGGAACATGGGCGGGAGGCCCGCCTTCAGGTGGATGTCGCTGGCGCCAGCGCGGAGCGCGACCTGCAGGATCTCGTTCAGTTCCATCGCCGTGCGAGCGTAACACCCCGATCCAGGGCGGTCCAATGGAGCGGTCGCGGGCACCGCGCCGCCCTGCTGGCGCACCCCGCCTGACCCGCACCCAATGCGAAACGGCCGGCCACCCTCGCGGGTGAGCCGGCCGTCGTACCGCGCCCTTCGACCTCGCCTGGCTGGCGCGAGGCGACGCCCAGGGCGACCGGGGCGTTCCTGGTTCGTGCCGCGTCGGCTAGCGCTTGCTGAACTGGAAGCGCTTGCGGGCGCCCGGACGGCCGTACTTCTTGCGCTCGACGGCGCGGGCGTCGCGGGTGAGGAAGCCGGCCTTCTTCAGCACCGGCCGGAACTCGGCGTTCTGGTCGACGAGCGCCCGGCTGATGCCGTGCCGGATCGCGCCGGCCTGGCCGGAGAGGCCGCCGCCGTGGGCCGTGACGAGGACGTCCACCTTGCCGAGCTGGTCGACCAGCTTGAGCGGCTCGATGAGGATCATCTTCGAGGTCTCGCGCCCGAAGTACTCGTCCATGGTGCGGCCGTTGATGGTGACGTTGCCGGTGCCGGGGACGAGGCGGACGCGCGCCACGGACTCCTTGCGGCGGCCGACGGTCATCTTTGCCAGGGTAGGCATCAGTTCTTCCTCACTTCGAAGCGGCGAGCGGCTGCGGCTTCTGCGCGGCGTGCGGGTGGGTTTCGCTCGCGTAGACCTTGAGCTTGGTCATCATCTGGCGGCCCAGCGCGCTGCGAGGCAGCATGCGGCGGACGGCGTTGATGATGATGTCCTCCGGGTGGCGCGCGCGGAGCTTGTCCATCGGCGTGTGCTTCTCGCCGCCCGGGTGCATGGAGTGGGTGAAGAAGGTCTTGTCCGTCTCCTTCTTCCCGGTGAACTTCACCTTGCCGGCGTTGACCACCACCACGAAGTCGCCGGTGTCGATCGAGGGCGTGTAGATCGGCTTGTGCTTGCCCTTCAGGATCGTGGCGATGCGGGTGGCGAGGCGGCCGACCGTCTTGTCGGCGCCGTCGACGACCCACCACTGGCGGCCCTCGAGGGCCTCTTTCTTGGTCGCGCTGTGCGTGGCTCTGGGCATGGAAAGACCTGCGACTCCTGAAATTTGAAAGGCGCCTTCTAGAGGAAGAACGGGCCCATGTCAAGGGCACGGCGGCCCCGGAGCCTCCCGGACGGTCCAGGGCCCCGAGGGGAGGCGCAACCTATACGCATCGCCCGCGGATCTCCAGCGGTTTCTAAATTATCCCGGCCTGATTGGATCCGGCATGGGCGGGGGCGTATCCTCCGCCGCCTCGTGAGCGATCCCAGCCTCACACCCCGCGGTCGGGTCCGCGCCGATCACCGCCCGGAGCTCGAGGCGCCGTGCGCCGGCTGCCCGCAGCTCGGCCTGCTGCGCGCCTTGCGCCGGGCCGGCGTGGCGGCCGATGGGCGGCTCTCCTGCGAACCGGGCGAAGGGCTGGTCCTGGCCGAGGCGGTGCGCGGCGAGGCCCGGCTGCTCGTCCTGGCCGGCCCGGACGAGCCGGCCCTCACCACCCTCCCCGGCTGGCCAGCCGGGATCACCCGGGTGGAGCGGGTGGCGCCGGACGCCCTGCCGGAGGTGGAGGAGGCGGTGCGCCGCGCCCTGGCCGGTCGCGGCACCGGGGTGCTCCTTGCGGTGGCCCCTTGCGTGCTCGGCACGGCCCGGGCCGCCCCCCTCGCCATCCACCAGGCCCGCTGCAACCGCTGCGGCGGGTGCCTGGGGCTGGGCTGCCCGGCCATCGCCGACCAGGGCGGCGACGCCATGGTCATCGACCCGGTGGTGTGCACCGGCTGCGGCCGCTGCGCCCCCCTCTGCCGGGGGCACGCCATCGGGCCGGCGCTGACCGTCGTGGGGGAGTGAGGCGGCTTCTCCGGACGCCCGGAGCGCAGGGCCGCAGGACCGGAGTCGAGCCCCAGCCAGCTCCGGACGCCCCGAGCGCAGGGCCGCGGGCCCGGAGTCGAGGGGCCTCGACCCCTACGACAGCGGCTTCCCACCGCCGAAGCGCGCCCGCAGCCCCGCCAGCACGCTGCCGGCGTGGGCGTTGATCTCCTCCGGAGCGGCCGGCTGGGCGTCCGGGTCCACCTGCTCGTGGGCGTCGGCCGGCAGGTCCTCCAGGAAGCGGGAGGCGGTGCGCGGCAGCACCTTGCCGCGCTTGACCCGCTGGGTGGCGCGGGTCAGGTAGAGCACCTCGCGGGCGCGGGTGATGCCCACGTAGGCGAGCCGGCGTTCCTCCTCGAGATCTCGCGCCTCGCCCTGGATGCCGGCGCAGGGGAGCAGGTCCTCCTCCAGGCCCACCACGAAGACCACCGGGAACTCGAGCCCCTTGGCCGCGTGGAGCGTCATGAGGGCGATGCCCTCGTCGGCCGCCGGGTCCTCCTCGTCGCGGCTGTCGAGGGCCAGGCGCTGCAGCCAGGTGGCCAGCGAGGGGCGCTTGACCCGCCCCTCGTACCAGTCCAGCGAGCGCAGGATGCCGTCGATGCCGTCCACCTTGCGCTGCCCGGCCTCGGCCGACTGCACGCTCAGGCGCGCCCAGGCGTAGAGGTCGATCTCGGCCACCAGGGCCCGGGCCGCCTCGGCCGGCCGCCCGGCCGCGAAGCGGGCGCGGCAGCGCTCCACCAGGGCCACGAACTCGGCGATCTTCTCCGGCGCGCCACGGGTCAGGCCGGGCACCTCGGCGGCCCGCCCCAGGGCCTCGAGGAGGTGGAGCCCCTCCCGCACCGCGAAGGCGTGCACCTTCTCCAGCGTGGCGTCGCCGATGCCGCGGGCCGGCACGTTGACGATGCGGGCCAGCGAGGTCTCGTCATCCGGCGTGACGCACACCTTGAGGTAGGCCAGCAGGTCGCGCACCTCGGCCCGATCGAAGAAGGCCGAGCCGCCGTGCACCTCGTGCGGCATCTGCGCCTCGCGCAGCGCCTCCTCCAGCGGACGGCTCTGGGCGTTGAGCCGGTAGAGCACCGCGAAGTGGCTCCAGGGCCGCCCCTCGCCGCGCAGCCGTGCGATCTCGGAGGCCACGAAGCGCGCCTCCTCCTCCTCGCCGGCGCAGGCCGCCACCTTGACGGGGTCGCCGGCGGCGGCGGCGGTCCAGAGCTTCTTCGGCTTGCGGTCCGGGTTCTTGGCGATGACGCCGTTGGCGCAGGCCAGCACCCGCCCGGTGGAGCGGTAGTTCTGCTCCAGCCGCACCTCCGTGGCGCCGGGGAAGTGCTTCTGGAAGCGCAGGATGTTCTTCACCTCGGCGCCCCGCCAGCCGTAGATGGCCTGATCGTCGTCGCCCACGGCGCAGACGTTCCGGCGCGGCCCGGCCACCAGCTTGAGGAGCTCGAGCTGGCACAGGTTGGTGTCCTGGTACTCGTCCACCAGCAGGTGGCTGAAGCGGGCCTGGTACTTGGCCCGCAGCGCCGCGTCCTTCTTGAGCAGCTCCACCGGCCGGGCGATCAGGTCGTCGAAGTCCACCGCCCGCTGGGCGCGCAACGCCTGCTGGTAGCGCGGGAAGACCTCGGCGGCGATGAGGTCGTAGTCGTCCCCCTGGCCCTCCGGCCGCGGCGTGATCTTCTTCCGGAGCGCGTTCTTGGCCTTGGAGATGAGCCAGAGGACGCGGCGCGGGTCGAAGGCCCGGTCGTCCACCCTCACCTCGCGCATGCAGCGCTTCACCAGCGCCTGCTGGTCGCCGGCGTCGCAGATGGCGAAGCGCCGGGGCAGGCCGGCCGCCTGGTGCTCCTCGCCGAGGAGCCAGAGGCCGAAGGCGTGGAAGGTGGAGACGAAGACGTCGGCGCCGGGGGGGCCCGCCAGGTGGGTGACCCGCTCCCGCATCTCGCGGGACGCCTTGTTGGTGAAGGTGACCGCCAGCACCGACTCCGGGTCGATCCCCCGGGTGAGCAGCCAGGCCACCCGGTGGGCGATGACGCGGGTCTTGCCGGAGCCCGCGCCCGCCAGCACCAGCAGCGGCCCCTCGGTGGTGATGACCGCCTCGCGCTGCGGCGGGTTGAGCGTCGAGAGGTCGATCATCGCGGGGAGGCGCGTTGTCCCATGCCGCCCCGGGGAGGACAAGACTTGACAGGTCAGCGCGGGGTGAGCGCCTGGAGCGCCGCCCTGAGGTCGGCCGGCAGCGGGGCCACCGCCTCCACCTGGCCGCCCACCGGCGACGGGAAGGCGAGCCGAGCCGCGTGGAGCGCCTGCCGGGCCATGACCGGGGAGGCCACGCCGTAGGTCGCGTCGCCCAGCACCGGGAAGCCCGCCTCGGCGAGCTGCACGCGGATCTGGTGGGTGCGCCCCGTGTCGAGGACCACCCGCAGCAGCGCCGCGCCGGTCAGCCGCCGCTCCACCCGCCAGGTGAGCCGGGCGCGCCGGGCCGAGGCGACCCGCGTGGTGTAGCGGCGGGCGTCGCAGGGGTCCCGCGCGTAGGGCGTGTCGAGCGCCCCCTCGGCGGGCGGCGTGCCGGACACCAGCACCAGGTACTCCTTGTCCACCAGGTCCGACTGGAAGGACCGCCGCAGCGCCAGCAGCGCCGCGTCGCTGCGCGCCAGGAGCAGGCAGCCGGTGGTGTCCCGGTCGAGCCGGTGCGCCAGCCCAGGCACGGCGCGCCCGCCCACGTCGAAGCGGCCGAGCCGGCTGGCCGCGCCCACCACGGAGGGCGACGACGGCCCGGCCGGCTCCACCGCCAGGTCGGCCGGCTTGTCGACCACCAGGCAGGCCTCGTCGTCGTGCAGCACGGCGAGGTCCGGCCCGAGCGGCGTGGCGGCGCGCGGCCCGGGCCGCTCCACCTCCACCTCCTCGCCACCGTACAGCCGGCGCAGCGGAGAGCAGGCCTTGCCGCGGATGCGCACGGCGCCGCGCTGGCAGAGCGCGGCGGCGCGCGAGGTGGGCAGGCCGAGGCGGGGCGCCAGCCACCGGTCGAGGCGGACGCCGGCGTCCTCGCGCGCCACGGTGAGCCGGTCGAGGGGCATGGCGCGGCTCTACCACGCGCCGGGCCGCGCCGCTCCCGGTCGAGGGCGACCGGCCCGGCACGACCGGTGTCGCCGGATGGCGAGCTGCCGCTCAGCGGATCGTCGCCGGCACCAGCGCGTTGCCGTCGGCGTCCAGCAGGTGCGGCTCGCCGAGCCCCAGCTCCTTCAGCCCCGCCTCCACCTTGGACCGGTCGCCCACCACCACCCAGACCGTCTCGGCCGGCTGGAGCAGCTGCGCCGCGTCGGCCACCTCCTTCAAGGTCACCTGGCGCACCCGCGCCGCGTAGCCCTCGAAGTAGTCGTCGCCCAGCTTGAAGCGGACGATCTCGCCGATGGACCCGGCCACGGCCCGGGCCGTCTCCCACTGGCCCGGCAGCGACAGCGTCAGGCGCGAGCGCGCCATGCCGAGCTCGTCGTCGGTCACCGGCTTCTCGCCGCGCATGCCGCGAAGCTCCTTCAGGAACTCGGCGAGCGACTCCTTGGTCTTGTCGGACTGCACCGGCGCGTACCCCAGGTAGGGGCGCGGCCCGCAGGTGCCGAGCAGCACGGTGCGCGCCCCGTAGCTCCAGTGCTTGTCCTCGCGCAGGTTCATGTTGACGCGGCTGACGAACTGGCCGCCCAGGATGGCGTTCATCACCTCCTGGGCCACGTCCGGCCCGGGCCGGCGCGGCGGGGCCACCGTGCCCATGAAGATGAGCGACTGCTGCGCCCCGGGACGGTCCACCAGGTAGAGCCCCGCCGAGGGCGGCGCCCCCTGGCCGATGGGCTCCTTGGGCGAGCGGCCCGGCGTCCAGCCGGCCAGCAGCTTCTCCAGCTTGGGCCGGATCTCGGCCATGGTCGTGTCGCCCACCACGATGAGCGTGGCGCCGCCCGGCTTGAACCAGGTCTGGTACCAGCGCACCACGTCGTCGCGGCCGATCTTCTCGAGCGAGGCGCGCGTCCCCGACCCGGTCAGCGGGTTGCCGTAGGCGTGGGTCCGCCCGAAGAGCAGCCCCGGCAGGATGCGCATGGCGATGGAGTTGGGCTGCGCCAGCTCCTGCTCGATGGCGGCCTCCTGCTGCTTCTTCAGCCGGTCGAAGTCGGCCAGCGGGAAGGAGGGCGAGAGCGCCACGTCGGCGAAGAGCGCCAGCGAGCCGTCCAGGTTGGCCTTGAGCGCGTTGAGCGACACGAAGGACTGGTCCAGGTTGGAGCCGGTGGCGATGGAGGCGCCCAGCCGCTGCTGCTCGTCGGAGAGCTGGAGCGCGCTGCGGGTCCTGGTCCCCTCGTCGAGCATGGAGGCGGCCAGCTTGGCGGTGCCGGCCAGGCCGCCGCGGTCCGAGGCGTACCCGGCGTCCACCAGGAGGTCGAAGGTGACCACCGGGACGTCGTGCCGCTCCGCCACGATGAGCTCGAGCCCGCTCGCCAGGGTGGCGCGGGTGAAGGCCGGCAGGCCCGCCTCGGGCGGCGTGCCCGCCTCCGGACGCCTGGCGCGGTCGGCGCCGGCGCCCGCGGCGGAGGCCGGCGGGAAGGGGCGCACCGTGAGGACGTGCGCGCCGTCGGAGAGCCAGCGCCGGGCCGCATCGCGCACCTCGACCGCGGAGGCGCGCTTCACCAGCGCCAGCTGCTGCCGGTACCGCCCGGCGTCCCCGCCGTAGACCTGGCTCGACGCCAGCACGTCCGACTTCCCGCCGAAGCCGCCGATCCGCTCCACCCCGCGGATGAAGCCGGCCAGCTGGTCGGTGCGCGCCCGCTCCACCTCGTCGCGGGTCGGACCCTTGGCGAGGAGGCGGGCCAGCTCCTCCTTGATGGCCTTCTCCACGGCGGCCGGGTCGCCGCCCGGCTTCACCGAGGCCACGATGTCGAACGTCGAGCCGAGCTCGCCGGTGGCCTGGTACGCCATCACGCTGGTGGCGAGCTGGTCGTCGTAGACCAGCCGCTTGTGGAGGCGCGAGGTCTTGCCCGAGGAGAGCACCTGGCCCACGAAGTCGAGCAGGTCGTTGTCCGGCTGGCCCCACTCGGCGGTGTTCCAGGAGAGGTAGACGCGCGCCTGCGGCACGCGGTCCTGCAGCTCCTGGCGCTGCTCGCCGGTCCGCTTGGCCACCCAGGCCAGCGGGCGATCGAGCGGCGGGCCCGGGGGGATGTCCCCGAAGAACCGCTCGACCCGCGCCTTCACGTCCTCGGCCTTCACGTCGCCGGCCACCACCAGCGTGGCGTTGGTCGGGCCGTACCAGGTCTTGAACCACTCCTGCACGTCGGCCAGCGAGGCCGCGCCGAGGTCCTCCATGGAGCCGATGGTGGTCCAGGAGTAGGGGTGGCTCCGGGGGTAGAGCGCCGCCTGGCGGACGTCGTGGACGCGGCCATAGGGCTGGTTCTCCCCCTGCCGCTTCTCGTTCTGGACCACGCCGCGCTGCTCGTCGAGCTTGGCCTGGTCGATGGCGCCGAGCAGGTGGCCCATGCGGTCCGACTCCATCCAGAGCACGGTGTCGAGCGCCGACACCGGCACGTTCTGGAAGTAGTTGGTCCGGTCCGTGTTGGTGGTGCCGTTGAGCTCGGTGGCGCCGAGCCGCTCCAGCACCTTGAAGTAGTCGTCGTTGAAGTGCTCCGAGCCGTTGAACATGAGGTGCTCGAAGAGGTGGGCGAAGCCGGTGCGCCCCGGCCGCTCGTTCTTGGAGCCGACGTGGTACCAGACGTTCACCGCCACGATGGGCGCCTTGTGGTCCTCGTGGACCACCAGCGTGAGCCCGTTCTGCAGGCGGTAGCGGGTGAACGGGATGTCGGGGATCTCCTGGGCGCCCGCCCCGCCGGCCGCGAGGGCCAGCGCGAGGGCGAGTGGGAGGCGGGTCTTCATGCGGTCGGCTCCTTGTCCAGCTGGGCGGAGGATTCTACGTCCCCGCCGGGTGCACGGCGCGGCCCCTTGGGGGAGGCCATGGCAGGAGACGACGAAAGGCGGGGCGTGACCTGGAGCTGCCGTTATGGCCCGAGCGGACCTTTCCGTCCTCGGAGAAACAGCCATGCTCACCAGGTCGATTCCAGCACGCCTCGCCACGGCGCTCGCCGCGGTCCTCTCGATCGCCGCCTGCGGCGGCACCGTCGACTTCAGCGTCGAGAAGGACCTCGACGTCAACAGCACCGTCAACGGCGGCGCCGTCTTCGCGCCCATCGACCTGGCCGCCGAGGCTGGCGGCGCCTGGAGGCACCGCAACAAGATCGACTCGGTCTCCATCACCGCGGCCGAGGCCACGGTGACCAGCGTCGCCGCGCCACCCAACACCGCCGTCACGGTGAGCGGCGATGTCTGGCTCCTGCCCGAGGGGGCCACCACGCCGGGTGCCGGGGCGGTCCAGGTTGGAAGCTTCACGGGCGAGTCCGTCGTCGTCGGCAACGTGATCGGCCTCACCCTCACGCCCGAGCTCAACGCCTTCATTCGCAGCGCCTTCAACGGCTCGGGCAAGTTCGGCGTCTACGCCGCCGGCGCCGGCGCGGGCGGCCAGGTGGTCGCCTGCCGGCTCCACGTGGTGCTTGGCGCGAAGCTGAGGTGGACGGCGTTCTGACGCGCCGCTTCGACCGGACGCCGGGACGCCCCTGGCCGGGGCCGCCATCGCCTCATGGTCGCTGCCCCGTGGTACCTTCGGGGCGCGCCGATGAGCACCCTCCCCGCCGAGCCCAAGCTGACGCTGGCCGTGGTCACGCTGTCGGTGGCCGCCGGGCTGGTGGGGGCGGAGCTGGTGGCCCACCACTTCGAGGAGAAGATCGAGGAGGTGGGGGAGCACGTCCTCCGCGGTGCCGCCGAGACCTTCGCCGTCCAGCAGCGCAGCGAGGTGGAGAAGCTCTCCGCCGCGCTCGAGGTGGTGATGGCCTCTGGCGAGCTGCGGGCAGCCTTCCTGGGCGGCGACCGGGAGCGGCTGCATCGGCTGGCGGCGCCCGTCCTGGAGACCTTGAAGGAGCGGAGCCGCATCACCCACTGGTACTTCTTCTCCGCCGAGCCCAGGCCGCGAGTCGTCCTCCGGGTGCACCGGCCGGAGCTCTTCGGCGATGCGCCGGCCCGCGCCACCCTGCGGCGCGCCGTCGACAGCGGGGAGGTGGGGGCCGGGCTGGAGCTGGGGCGCACCGCCTTCGCGCTGCGCGTGGTCCGCCCCTGGATGGTGGAGGGCCGGCTCATCGGCTACGTGGAGCTGGCCGAGGACATCGACCACTTCCTCACCGCCATGAAGGGGCGCACCGGCGACGAGTACGGGCTGCTGGTCCGCAAGAAGTACCTGGACGCCGCCGCCTGGGCCGCCGCGGTGGGGCCGCGCGCCTCCACCTGGGACGCCGCGGCCGACGTCCTGGTGGTCGACGCCACCAGCACCGCCGACGGCATCCTGGAGTGGCGCGGCGACGTGGAGGCGCTGCCCGCCGCCGGCCTGACGCTGGGCGAGATCGAGCAGGGGTACCGCACCTTCATGCGCGGCGTCTTCCCGGTGGCCGACGCGGCCGGCCGGCGGGTGGGGGCGCTCTTCGTGGTCCACGACTTCACGGCGCACCACCGCGCGGCGCGCGATGGGCGCCTCTTCGCGCTGGCGGTCACGCTGGCGTCGGCGCTCGTCACGGCTGGCGGCGTGGCCCTGCTGGTGCATCTCATCGTCTTCAGGCGGCTGGGCCGCCTGCGCGGCCGCCTGGAACGGCGGACCGCCGGGCTCACCCCGGCCGGCCGCGCCGGGCTGATGGGGAGCCCGGACGACCTGGGCCGTCTCGAGTCGCTCTTCGAGCGGGCCTTCCTGGAGCACGGCGCGCCGCCGCCGGCCGGCGACTCCGGCGCGGCGCCAGGTGGGACGCCGCCGCCGATCGACCAGCGTCCTCGGGGTTGACGGGCGGCCCTCGGGCCGCAGCCCGGGTGACCGGGCCGGCCGCGTGGGGAGCTGCCACCTGGCTCCGGGTAGGATGGCGAGGTGCCGCGTCGTCCCCGCCTCCCCCTCGTCGCGCTGGATCGCGCCCGCGTCACGCTGGACGGCCGCACCGTCCTCCGCGATCTCTCGCTCTCGCTCGCCGCCGGCGAGCGGCTCGGCCTCCTCGGCGCCAACGGCTCCGGCAAGTCCACCCTGCTCCGCGTGCTCCGGGGTGACCAGTGGCTCGATCCGCGCCGGTTTCGAGTTGTCGGCGGTGCAAACGTCGTAAAGCAAACATCAAAAAGACCACAATGACTACGAGAAGTAGGATCACGGCGATCAAAATACCGAACATGCTGCCACCGGAATCGGCGCGGGAAACCGTATCAAGCGGCGGCTGTTCGGCATTCTGCGGAATCAAGGTGACGGTGGGTTCGAGAGTCGGTAACTCCGTCGGCGCGGCGCTGGGTGTAGGCAGTGGTGGCAGCGCGGCGACAATCACTGTCGCTTCCTGAGTGGTCGTGCCGCTCAAACCCAGTTCATCAACAGCGGTGATGGTCAGGCTGACCGGTCTGCTGGTTGCGGGGGCGTTGTAATCCGCCAGCGGCCAGACGATCAAATAATTGCCAGACGAATCGGTAGGCGGGTCGAGTTCCAGCCGCGATTGGATGACATTACCCGTCGCCGAATTGGTGACTTCCAAACGCAGCGAGGCAATTTTGCGCCCTACCCCATCAGGAAACGTCACGCTCACGGCTAAAGGCTGTTCGGCAATATCAAAGGCCAGTGTATCGCCCACGCGCGACGGTTGGCGTAACGGACTCAAATTGGCGGCGACCAATGCCACCTGGGGCGGCGAAAATTGGCGCTCATAGGTGAAATCGGTCACGGCGGCCTGATCGTCAGATAAATTGGCGGTCAGGGTGATGCGGCGATCCGGTGTCAGATCGGTGCTGGTGCTGCGATAGCTCAGGCTATAAACGGCGCGTGTGCCGTTCATGGCATCATACATGACCTTGAGTGTGTTGATGGCGGTGACGG
>JANNKC010000211.1:0-1900 GCA_031396105.1 Anaeromyxobacter sp. | reverse complement strand
CGCGTAGAAGGAGGAGAACTCCTCGTAGGGCAGCGCCTTCTCCCAGAGCTGGACCACCACCTCCCGCCCGGGCTGCTTCAGCGCGAGGCCGTTGGCGGCGCTCTCGCGCTCCAGCTGCGCGCCGAGCGCCGGGGCCGCCTGATCCCGGAAGCCGTCCCAGGTCGTGCGGGGCATGGTGGCGCGGGCGACCTCGACGGCCTCGGCGGGCGGCGCGGGGGTGGGCTCGGCGGCGAGGAGCAGCGAGAGCAGGGCAAGGGTCATGGACGTCTCCTGGTTCGAGAGCGTGGCGAAAGCGGAAGGTGGTTCAGTGACCCACCTGGGTTTGACCTCCAACGAGGACTTACGCGCCGCGCTCGTCGTCCGCAGCTTTTCCCGGCGTCGCCCGTCAAGGAGCCGTTCCATGCCCGCAGCCGTTCGTCCCTTTGGCATCGGTGTCCCGCTGGTTGCGGTCCTGCTGGCGGGCCTGGCGCGCGCCGGGCCACCGGCGGCGGCCGCGGCGCCGGCCGACGGGTCCGCCGCCCAGCCCGGCGAGGCCAAGCCCTGCTGCAACAAGAAGCCGGCCGGCGAGTCGGCCCTGCCCGCCGGCATGAACGACCACGACGCGGCCGTGGCCCACGCAGCCGGATCCGCGGCGAGCGCGGCCGCCTCGGCGCTCCCGCCGCCGGTCCAGGTCACCCTGGTGGACGCACCGGTCCTCGACCAGGACGGCCGGTCGGTTCACTTCGCCAGGGACGTGGTGGGCGACAAGATCGTGGTGGTGGACTTCGTCTTCACCACCTGCACCACCATCTGTCCCATCCTCTCGGCCAAGCTCGCCGGCCTGCAGGGGCGGCTCGGAGACCGGCTGGGCAAGGGGGTCGGGCTGGTGTCGGTGTCCATCGACCCGGCGCGCGACACGCCCGAGCGGCTCAAGGCCCACGCCGCGAAGTTCAAGGCGCGCCCGGGCTGGACCTGGGTGACCGGCGAGACCGAGGCGATCAACAAGGTGCTGAAGGGGCTCGGCGCTTACACCGCCAACTTCGCCGAGCACGCCCCCATGATGCTGGTGGGCGACGGCCGCACCGGCCGGTGGGCCCGCGTGAACGGCTTCCCGGATCCGGCCCGGCTGCTCGCCGCCATCGACGCCCTCGAGGCGGCGCGCCCGGTCACCTCGGCGGCGAGGAACTGAAGGTGGCCGCGCCCCGACTCGCCGCGGCCTCCGCTCCGTGAGCCGGGGTCCGAGGCTGGCAGGCCGCCTGGCCGTGCTGGGGCTGGTCGTCGCCGGCGCGGCCGCGGCGGCGCCACGCGGCCTCACGCCCCAGCAGCAGGCGGGCCGGACCATCTACCTGACGGGAGAGAGCCCGAGCGGCGGCGGGATCACGGCCACGGTGGGCGGCGACTCCTCCCCGATACCGGGCTCGGTCCTCACCTGCGGTTCCTGCCACGGCGAAGACGGGCTCGGCCGGCCGGAGGGCGCCACGGAGCCCTCCATCGTGACCTGGAGCGAGATGACGCGAGCGGGCGGCCACGTCCACCCCGGGCGCCGGCACCGGCCGTTCGACGCCCGGACGGTGGCGAGGTCCCTCACCGATGGCGTCGATCCCGATGGCCAGCGGCTCGATGGCGCCATGCCGCGCTACTCGATGTCCCGCGAGGACATGGATTCGCTCCTGGCCTGGCTCCGGGTGCTGGAGCACCAGCTCGACCCGGGGCTTGAGCCGGCGAGCATCCGGCTCGGTACGGTGCTGCCCGAGGCCGGGCACCTGGCCGAGGTGGGCCGCGCCATGCGGGCCACGCTGGAGGCCGCGGTGAAGGAGGTCAACGCCGCGGGGGGGCTCAACGGCCGCAAGCTCACACTGGCGGTGGCCGGGTACGACCCCGGCCGCGAGACGCCGCTGGTGGCGGCGCGCCGGCTGGTGGC
>JANNKC010000208.1:0-23786 GCA_031396105.1 Anaeromyxobacter sp. | reverse complement strand
TGGCAGTCCGAGCAGCGCCGCTGATAGAGCAACGGCGCCGCCGACCTGGCCATTTCGGTGCGCGGCGGCACCGTGTCGGGCGCGGCGCAGGCGCCTGCGACGGCCGCACTCCACACCAACAAGAAGGTCCGCAGGGCACGTGACGCAGGGTCGGTGATCGACATCGCGAATGGCTCCTAAGCTTGATCCGATCTACGTGCTGTGATCTTACGTGCGCAAGTCCTGGCTGCCTGCAGCAGCGGGTGCCACTCGAGTCCACACCGGCAGCAGCCCGTTTGCCGGCATGCCCACCTGCTCGCACAGGCGCAAGCCGGCAGACCAGGGCTGGCCCGATCGCGCGCCTGCGCAGCGCCCCGCTACGATCGGCTGCATTCAACCGACAAGGCTCCTCCGATGATCGGCAGCACGCGCTACCCGCATGTCTTCTCGCCGCTGGACCTGGGCACCACGCGTCTGAAGAACCGCATCCTGATGGGTTCGATGCACACCGGGCTGGAAGAAGCGCCCGACGGCTTTGCGCGCATGGCCGAATACTTCGCCGAACGCGCGCGCGGCGGTGTCGGCATGATCATCACCGGCGGCATCGCGCCGAATCTTGAAGCCGGTGTCGGCGGCAAGCTGTCCACCGCGGCCGAAGCCGCGCAGCACCGCCTGATCACGAGCGCCGTGCACGCGGCCGACGCCGAGGTGAAGATCTGTCTGCAGATCCTGCACACTGGGGCGCTGGCCGGTACGCCGGCGTGCGTGGCGCCGTCGGCGGTGAAGTCGCGCATCGGGCGCTACACACCCAACGAGCTGGACCACGCCGGCATTGAAAAACAGATCGCCGACTTCGCGCAATGCGCCGCACTGGCTCAGGACGCCGGCTACGACGGTGTGGAGATCATCGGCTCGGCCGGCTACCTGATCAGCACCTTCCTGGTCGAGAAGACCAACCTGCGCACCGACTGCTGGGGCGGGTCGTGGGACAAGCGCATGCGCTTTGCGGTCGAGGTGGTCAAGCGGGTGCGCGCTGCGGTAGGGCCGCGCTTCATCGTCATCTTCCGCATTGCGGCGATGGACATGCTCGATGGCGGCCTGGCCTGGGACGAAGTGGTGTCGCTGGCGCAGGCCGTGCAGGCTGCGGGCGCCACCATCATCAGCACGCATTTCTGCTGGCACGAAGCGCCGGTGCCCACCATCGCGACGATGGTGCCGCGCGCGGCCTTCGCGCAGGTGACCGGGCGGCTGCGCAAGCATCTGGGCGTGCCGGTGATCACCAGCAACCGGATCAACATGCCGGCGGTGGCCGAGTCCGTGCTGGCACGCGGCGATGCCGACCTGGTGTCGATGGCGCGCCCCATGCTCGCTGACCCCGAGCTGGTGAACAAGGCCGCCCACGGGCGCGACGATGAGATCAACACCTGCATCGCCTGCAACCAGGCCTGCCTGGACCACGTCTTCGCGCGCCGGACCGCCTCCTGCCTGCTCAACCCGCGGGCCTGCCACGAGACCGAGCTCGAGTACCTCCCGGCGGCGAGGACGAAGCGGGTGGCGGTGGTGGGCGCCGGCATGGCCGGCCTGAGCTGCGCCACCGTGCTCGCGAGCCGCGGCCACCAGGTGGATCTCTTCGAGGCGGCGGCCGAGCTGGGCGGCCAGTTCGTCATGGCCAGCCGCATCCCCGGCAAGGAGGAGTTCCGGGAGACGCTGCGCTACTTCAGGCGGCGCGTCGAGGTGACCGGCGTGCGGCTCCACCTCGGCCAGCGCGCCACCGCGGCCGCGCTCGCCGCGGGCGGCTACGACGAGGTGGTGCTGGCCACCGGCGTGGTGCCGCGCGACCCGCGCATCCCGGGGCAGGAGCACCCCATGGTCCGCTCCTACGTGGACGTGCTGCTGCACGGCGCGCCGGTCGGGAAGCGGGTGGCGGTGGTGGGGGCCGGCGGCATCGGCTTCGACGTGGCCGCCTTCCTGGTCCACACCCCGGGTGATCACGGGCCGGACCTGCCGGCCTGGCTGAGGACCTGGGGCGTGACCGATCCGGCGCTGGCCCGCGGCGGGCTGGCCACGCCACAGCCGCCCCCGGCGGCGCGCCAGGTCTACCTGCTGCAGCGCAAGGCCAGCCGCCCAGGCGCCGGGCTGGGCAAGACCACCGGCTGGATCCACCGGGCCGCGCTCAAGGCGGCCAAGGTGGAGCAGCTGGCCGGCCTCGCCTACGAGGGGATCGACGACCGTGGCCTCACCATCCGGCTCGGCAAGGACAGGGAGAAGTCCCGCCTGCTCGAGGTGGACAGCGTGGTCCTCTGCACCGGCCAGGCGTCGCAGCGCGAGCTGGTGGCGCCGCTCCAGGCGGCCGGCCTCATGGTGCACGTCATCGGCGGCGCCGACGTGGCGGTCGAGCTGGACGCCAAGCGGGCCATCGAGCAGGGTTGCCGGCTGGCGGCGGCGCTGTAAGGTCTGCCAGGCGCGCCCGCGGCGGCGCGGCGGGTTCACGGTCCGGAGGCACGGCATGTCGCTCTACCAGCTGTTCAAGGCGAGGGGCCCCAGCGGCTTCGGGTACGGCTCCACCGCCGACGAGGTGACCGAGGGGCTGACCCTCCAGGGGAAGACCATCCTGGTCACCGGCTGCACCTCGGGCCTGGGGCTGGAGTCGATGCGCGTGCTCACGCGGCGCGGCGCCACGGTGCTCGGCACGGCGCGGACGCTCGAGAAGGCCAGGGCCGCCTGCCAGCCGTTCGGGGGCCTGGCGGTGCCGCTGGCGTGCGAGCTGTCGGACCCGGCGAGCGTGCGAGCCTGCGTCGAGGCGGTGCGGCGCGGGGCCGGCCGGCTCGACGCCCTCATCTGCAACGCCGGGATCATGGCGCTGCCCAGGCTCGAGCAGGCCCACGGGATCGAGCTGCAGCTCTTCACCAACCACATCGGCCACTTCATCCTGGTCACCGGGCTGCTCGACCGGCTCGCCGAGGACGGGCGGGTCGTCATGCTGAGCAGCAGCGCCCACACCATGGCGCCCAAGGAGGGCATCCGGTTCGACGACCTGGCCGGGGCGCACGGTTACACGCCCTGGGGCCACTATGGGCAGTCCAAGCTGGCCAACCTCCTGTTCGCCAAGGAGCTGGCGCGGCGCCTGGCCGGCTCGCGGCAGACGGCCAACGCGGTCCACCCCGGCGTGATCCGGACCAACCTCGGCCGGCACATGCCCTCCATCGCCAACCTGGTCTTCGGCCTGGTGGGGCCGCTGGTCTTGAAGACCGTGGCGCAGGGCGCGGCGACCGGGACCTACGTGGCGGTGCACCCGGCCGTGGCGACCACCTCGGGCGCCTACTTCGCCGACTGCAACCTGGCCACCCCGCGGGCCGACGCGGACGACCCGGCGCTGGCGCGGCGGCTGTGGGAGGTGTCGGAGAGGCTCGTGGCCGGGTTGCCGGCGAGGTAGCTCGTCGCCGTGCTATACCCGGCCGGGCTTCGACGGGCCCCCCGCTCGAAGGCCAAGAACCGCGTGACGGCCGTCAGGAAGGCGGCCTGCCTTGACGCTCCAGGGACCCTCCGAACAGACGGCCGCCGCGGCCCCAGCCACCACCGCCCGCCCGCCGCGGGTGCGCGTGGATGGCAAGTTCTTCCGGCTCGGCGACGAGAAGTTCTGGGTCAAGGGCGTCACCTACGGCCCGTTCGCCGAGAACTCCAGGGGGCTCTACCTCCCCGAGCCCGAGCAGCTGGCGCGCGACTTCGGGCAGATCCGCGGGCTCGGCGCCAACACCATCCGGCTCTACCACGCCCCCACCATCGCGGTGCTCGACGCGGCGCAGGCCCATGGCCTGAAGGTGCTGGTGGACGTCCCCTGGTCGAAGCACCGCTGCTTCCTCGACGAGCCCCGGGACCGGGAGACGGGCCGCCAGGCGGTGCGCCAGACGGTGCGCTCGCTGCGGGGGCACCCGGCGGTCTTCGCCTACAGCGTGGTGAACGAGATCCCCACCGACGTGGCCCGCTGGGCGGGGCACCAGCGGGTGGAGCGCTTCATCGACGAGCTGGTGCAGATCGCGCGGGACGAGGATCCCGAGGCGCTCGTCACCTTCGCCAGCTTCCCGCCCACCGAGTACCTGCAGCCGCGCTCGGTGGACTTCTACACGATGAACGTCTACCTGCACGCCCGGGAGAGGTTCCGCGCCTACCTGGGCCGCCTGCAGAACCGGGTCGACGAGAAGCCGCTGCTCCTCGGCGAGTACGGCATCGACTCCATCCGCAACGGCGCGGAGGGCCAGGCCGAGCTGGTGGGGATGCACCTCGAGGAGGTGTTCCACGCCGGGCTGGCCGGGACCTGCGTCTTCTCCTACACCGACGACTGGCACACCGGCGGCCACCCCATCACCGACTGGGCCTTCGGGCTGGTGGACCGCGAGCGCCGGGAGAAGCCGGCCTTCCACCGGGTGGCCGAGACCTTCCGGGCCGCCAGCCCGCTGCCGGCGCTGCAGCGCTACCCGCGGGTCTCGGTGGTGGTCTGCAGCTACAACGGGTCGAAGACGCTGGACGGCTGCCTGCGCTCCCTGGAGCGGCTCGGCTACCCCAACTACGAGGTGATCCTCGTCGACGACGGCTCCACCGACTCGGTGCCGGAGATCGCCGCCCGCTACCCCTCCATCCGCTACCACGCCCAGCCCAACCGCGGCCTCTCGGTGGCGCGCAACACCGGCCTCGAGCTCGCCGGCGGCGAGATCGTGGCCTACACCGACGACGACTGCTTCGCCGACGAGGACTGGCTCTACTTCCTGGTGGCCACGCTGCTCGAGCGCGACGCCTCGGCGGTGGGCGGGCCCAACCTCCTGCCCACCCATGACGGCGCGGTGGCGGCCTGCGTCTCGGCCAGCCCCGGCACGCCGGCCCACATCCTCCTCGACGACCACGTGGCCGAGCACATCCCCGGCTGCAACATGGCCTTCTGGAAGGACCGGCTCAAGGCCATCGGCGGCTTCAACCCGCTCTACACCAAGGCCGGCGACGACGTGGACGTGTGCTGGCGCCTGCAGAACGAGGGCGACACCATCGTCTACAGCCCGGGCGCCATGGTGTGGCACCACCGCCGCGCCACGGTGAAGGCCTACCTGAAGCAGCAGCGCGGCTACGGCGAGGCCGAGGCGCTGCTCAAGCGCAACCACCCGGAGAAGTTCCGCGGCTTCCAGGCCGACATGGCCTGGCACGGCCACATCTACACCCGGGCCGGCGTGGGCGTGAAGCTGGGCCGCCCGGTCATCCACTTCGGCCCCTTCGCCAGCGGGCTCTTCCAGACCATCTACGGCGCGCCGCAGGTCTGGTGGCCGCTCATCGCCACCTCGGTGGAGTGGTGGGTCGCCATCCTGCTCATCCTCGGGCTGGCGGGCGTGGCCGAGCCGACCGTCTGGCTCTCCCACAACTACTGGACCGTCTGGTCCAACCTGGGCAACCCGCTGGTCTTCGCGCCCATGGCCATGGTGCTGGCCTCCCTGGCGGTGGCCTACCTGGTGGCGGGCCAGGCCAGCCCGCCGGTCCACCAGCGGCGCTGGTGGTCGCGCCTGCTCATCGCGGCCATGCACGTGCTGCAGCCGGTGGCGCGCGGCTATGCCCGCTACCAGACCCGCTTCCGCACCCGGCACGTCTCCGAGTCGCTCCACGCCCTCTCGCGGAGCTGGGAGGAGCGGGCCGGCGCGCTGCTGCGGCGGCGGGAGCTGGCCCTGTGGAGCGAGGACGGCCAGGGGCGGGAGCAGCTGCTGGAGCGGCTGGTGGCCTTCGCCCGCTCCCAGGGCGCCAACCTCAGGGCCGACTCGGGCTGGGAGCCCATCGACCTCACCTTCCGCGGGGACCGCTGGAGCAACGTGGAGCTCACCACGGTGACCGAGGAGCACGGCGGGGGGCGGCGCCTGACGCGGGTCCGCACCCGGCTGCGCGCCACGCCGTCCTTCTACGCCATCCTGGCCGCCACCTCCTACCTCATGCTCTTCGTCTGGCTCTGGGAGCCGGGCTGGGAGTTCGTCATGGCGGCGCCCGTGCTGGCGGTGACCTGGGTGGTCGTCTCCTCGTCCCGGCGGCTCCGGCGCGTCGCCATGGCCAGCGTGCTCGCGGTGGCCCAGACCCTGGGGATGACGGTGGTGGGCGTCCCGGACGCGCTGCGCCGGCCCGAGCCCGCCGTCTCCGGCGCCACCCCGTCCTGACGGAGCGCGCCCTGGCCGCCGCACGCCCCATGGTCCTGCGCGTCCTCGGCGCCCTGCGCGCGCACCGCCTGCGCTTCGCGGGCGGCCTCGGGCTGACCGGCCTGGGCATCCTCTTCGACGTGGTCAAGCCGCTGCCGCTGGCCATCGTGCTCGACGTGGTGCTGTCGGGCCGGCCCGCGCCCTCCTGGCTGGCGCCGGCGCTGCCCGGCCTCTCGCGCGAGGCGCTGCTCCTCCTGGCCGCCCTGGCCATCGTGCTGGTCACGGTGGCGCGCGGCGCGGTCACGCTGGGCGCCAACTACGTCACCATCGACATCGGGCAGCGCATGGTGAACGATCTCCGCACCGAGCTCTACGCCCACCTGCAGAAGCTCTCGCTGCGCTTCCACCACCAGCAGCAGGCCGGCGACCTGCTCTTCCGGGTGATGTCGGACACCTTCTGCATCCAGTCGATGGTCATGAACGGCCTGCTGCCGCTGCTGAGCGCGGCCAGCACGCTGGGGCTGATGTTCTGGGTCATGGCCAGCTTCGACTGGCAGCTGGCGGTGGTCTCGGTGCTGGTCGGCCCGCCGCTCTTCCTGGCCATCCGCCGCCTCTCCGGCGAGATCCACGGCCACGCCGCGGCGGCCCGCGAGGCCGAGAGCGATCTCTACGCCCGCGCCGGGCGCACCATCGGCGCCGTCAAGCTGGTGCAGGCCTACGGCGGCGAGCAGGCGGCGGTGGAGGAGTTCCGCCAGGGCAGCCTGCGCAGCCTGGCCCTCTCGCTCCGGCTCTACAGCTCGGAGAGCTACTTCGGCCTGGTGGTGGAGTCGCTGCTGGCGCTCGGCACGGCCGGCCTGGTCTGGCTGGGCGCGCGCCACGTGCTCGACGGCACCCTCACCATCGGCGCCCTGACCATCTTCCTCTCCTACCTGCGCGACATGTACCAGCCCATCCAGTCCATCAGCCACAACCTGGCCGAGCTGGCCGCCTCGCGCGCCGGGCTGGACCGGGTCTTCCACGTGCTGGACCAGGAGCCCGACATCCGCGACGCGCCCGGGGCCCTGCCCCTGCCGCCCGCGGCCGGCGAGATCGTGCTGGAGCACGTCAGCTTCGGCTACGCGGACAAGCTGGTGCTCGAGGACGTGAGCCTGCGCATCGCGCCGGGCGAGCGCATCGCGCTGGTGGGGCGCACCGGCGCCGGCAAGAGCACGCTGGCCGGGCTGATCCTGCGCTTCTTCGACCCGCAGCGCGGCAGGGTCACCATCGACGGCCACGACCTGCGCCAGGTGACGCTGCGTTCGCTGCGGCAGCAGGTGACGCTCATGCTGCAGGACCCCATCATCTTCCACTCGACGGTGGCCGTGAACATCGCCTTCGGGGCCACCGCGGCGAGCCGGGCCGAGGTGGAGGCGGCGGCGTGCCAGGCCGAGGCCGACGGCTTCATCCGCGAGCTGCCGCAGGGGTACGACACGGTGCTCGGCGAGGACGGCCACACCCTCTCCGGCGGCCAGCGGCAGCGGCTGGCGCTGGCCCGCGCCCTGCTGCGGCGCACCCCGGTGGTGCTGCTCGACGAGCCCACCAGCTCGCTCGACGTGGCCACCGAGGAGCAGGTCTGGAGGAACGTGGAGGCGCTGCTGAAGGGCCGGACCGCCGTGGTCATCGCCCACCGGCTCAGCACCGCGCGCATGGCCGACCGCATCGTGGTGCTGGACGCCGGGCGCATCGTCGAGGCCGGGAGCCACGACGAGCTGATGGCCCGGGGCGGGGACTACGCCCGGCTCTGGCAGCGCCACGCCGTCACCCGCACCGTCTCCGCCGACGCCATCCCCGCCACCTGGGACTGACCGACCTCCCTGGAACCGATCATGCCACCGACCCGGAAGCTCAAGCTGGTGGTGCTGGGGATGATGGGCCGCTGCCCGTTCGGCGGCCAGACCTGGCTCTACCTCAACTGGCTGCGCGCCCTGGCCAAGCTCGGCCACGAGGTCTGGTACGTCGAGGACGACGCCACCTGGCCCTACGACCCGCGCGCCAACGCCATCAGCGGCGACCCCGCCTACGCGGTGGACTACCTGGCGCGCGTGCTGGCCCGCGTCGGCCTGGCCGACCGGTGGGCCTACCGGGCGCTCTGGAAGGGGGCCGACGCCTGCCACGGCCTCTCCCGCGCCCGGCTCCTCGAGCTCTACCGCTCCTGCGACGCCATCCTCAACGTGTGCGGCGCCACCGTGCTCAACGACGACCACCGGCTGGCCCCGCGGCGCGTCTACGTGGAGACCGACCCGGTGGGCAACCAGCTCGAGCTGGCGGTGGGCCGGGAGAAGACGCTGGCGGTCCTCTCGGCCCACGACGACATCGTGACCTACGGCGAGAACTACGGGCTGCCGGGCTGCGGCGTGCCGCTGACCGGCCCCTTCCGCTACCTGAAGACCCGCCAGCCGGTGGACCTGGACCTCTGGCCCATGGCCTTCGACGCCGCGTCGCCGCGCTACTCCACCATCGGCAACTGGCGCCAGCAGGGGCACGACGCGGTCTGGAACGGCGTGACCTACCACTGGAGCAAGCACCACGAGTTCCTCAAGTTCGTGGACCTGCCGCGCCGCACCGCCCGGGCCCGCTTCGAGCTCTGCCTCAACATCGACGACCAGGCCGACCGGCGGCTGCTGCTGGACCACGGCTGGCACCTCACCTCCCCGCTGCAGATGTCGCTGGACCCCTTCGGCTACCAGGGCTTCTTCCGCGCCTCGCGCGCCGAGTGGACGGTGGCCAAGGACCAGAACGTGCGGCTGCAGAGCGGCTGGTTCTCCGAGCGCGACGCCTGCTACCTGGCCACCGGCAAGCCGGTCATCGCCCAGTCCACCGGCTTCGAGAAGTTCCTCCCCACCGGGGAGGGGCTCTTCGCCTTCCGCACCATGGACGAGGTGCTGGCGGCGGTGGACGTCATCGAGACCGACTATCCCAGGGCCTGCCGCGCCGCCCGCGCCATCGCCGAGGAGCACCTGGAGGCCGGGCGGGTGGCCAGGCGCTTCCTCTCGGATCTCGGCCTGTGAAGGTCCTGATCGTCAACGCCGACGACTTCGGCTACAGCCGCGGCATCAACCGCGGCATCGCCGAGGCGCACGACCGGGGCGTCGTCACCTCCACCAGCCTGATGGTGGACGCGCCGGGCGCGGCCGAGGCGGCGGCGCTGGCGCGGAGCCGCCCGGCCCTCTCGGTGGGGCTGCACGTCAACTTCACCAACGAGGGGGAGCGGCTGGTCGAGTTCAACGACCCGTCGGCCTGCCGCGCCGACCTCCAGCGGCAGGTGGCGCGCTTCGAGGCGCTCATGGGCCAGCCGCCCACCCACCTCGACTCGCACCAGCACGTGCACCGCGGCCGGACGCCGCGGCCCATCTTCCTGGAGGCGGCCGGGCGGCTCGGCGTCCACCTGCGCGACGAGCCCCCGGTGGCCTACAAGGGCGGCTTCTACGGGCAGTGGGAGTTCGGCGTCTCGCAGGCCGACAAGGTGGGCGTGCCCTTCCTCTCGCGCATGCTGCGCGAGGAGTTCATCGGCGGGATCTACGAGCTCTGCTGCCACCCGGGCTACTTCGACGAGGCGGTCCAGCTCGTCTACCACCGCGACCGGGAGCTGGAGCTGGCCACCCTGACCGACCCGCGCATCCGGGCCCTGCTCGGCGAGCTGGGCCTCCGGCTCACGGGGTACCGGGAGCTGCCCGGCGTCCTGCGGGAGCTGGCGCATGCCGGCTGAGCGTCCGCCGGCGCCCGGGCCCGTCGCCGGGCCGCCTGGCCCGACCGCCGCGGCGTCCGCCACCGCCCCGGCGCCCTCGGCCCTCTGGCCCACCGCCCTGCTGGCGCTCGGGCTGGCGTTCGCCAAGGCGACGCAGTGGTCCCTGCCGGAGCTGGGCTGGGGGCCGCTCGGCGACTACCTGACCGACCTCGCCGTGAGCACCCACCAGGACCTGCTCTTCGCCCTGGGGAGCGGCGCGGCCTTCCAGGTGGCCCTCTGGCTGGCGCGGCGGCGGCCCGCGCTGGGCCGGGCGCTCCACCTGCTCCTGCTGGCCTGGGGGGCCGCCTGCATCGCGTTCGCGGCCGCCAGCCTCTACGTCTTCGAGTACCTGCGCTCGCCGCTCACCTACCCGCTGCTCTACCTGGCGGGCGACTTCTCCAGCATGCGCTCCTCGCTGAGCGCCTTCGTCGACTGGTGGCTGGTGGCGAGCCTGCTGCTGGCGCCCGCCGCCTACCTGGCCGCCTGCCGGGTGGCCCGGCGCCACCTCCCGCCGGCGCCGGTGGGGCGGGGCCGCTGGGCCCTGGCGGCGGCGCTGGTCCTGCTGCTGGCGGGCATCGGCTGGGCCCGCCTCGTCTACGCCGGCCACTGGGCGGATCGCGCCGACCACCTCATCGCCGAGAGCCCCCACGCCGCCTTCCTCGGCTCCTGCGTCCGGGAGCTGCTCGGCCTGAACGCCCGGACGCTCGACGTGCCCTTCGGGCCGGAGGACCTGGCGGACTTCGACCTGCCGGTGCGGCGCCCCAAGGGGGACCGCCGGCCGCTCCCCGGGAAGCCGCCGCGCAACGTCATCCTGCTGGTGCTGGAGAGCACCGGCACCCGCTACCTCCAGGCCTACGGCGGCAAGTACGCCACCACGCCCACCTTGATGGCGGAGTCGAAGCACCTCCTGGCCTTCGACAGCTTCTACTGCCACGTCGGGCTCACCGCGAACTCCATGGCGGCCATCACGCTCTCGCTCTTCCCCTACATGACCTGGCGCGAGTACACGGTCGAGTACCCGCGGCTGCCCGGCAAGACGCTGGCCCAGGTCTTCAAGGCCGGCGGCCGGCGCACCGCCTTCCTCCACAACGGCGACCTCGACTACGTGAACCAGCGCGGCTTCCTGGCCGACCGCGGCTTCGACGCGCTGCTGGACGTCCACGACCTGGGGGGCGCGGAGCAGCTCTCGTCCTGGGGCGCCGAGGACCGCCACCTGGTGGACGCCATGCTGCGCTGGGTGGACCAGGACCGCGGCACGCCGTTCTTCGCCATGGGCTGGACCATCCAGAGCCACCACCCCTACGAGCCGAGCCCGGATCGCCCCTTCGTCGACTTCTTCGGCAAGGACCTGCCGCCCGACGACTACGACCTGGGGCGGTACCTCAACACCCTGCTCGAGGTCGACCGGCAGCTGGGGCGCCTCTTCGCCGGCCTGCGGGAGCGCAAGCTGGCCGACGACACGCTGGTGGTCATCACCGGCGATCACGGAGAGGCCTTCGGGGAGCCCCACGCCACCTGGGGCCACGGCGCCAAGCTCTACGACGAAGGGATCAAGGTCCCGCTGCTGATCTGGAGCCCGCGGCTCATCCGGAAGGGGCGTCACCTGCCGACCATCGGCAGCCACGTGGACGTGAACCCCACCGTGACCGACCTGGTGGGGTTGCCCGCCGACGACTCGTGGCACGGGCGCAGCATGTTCGACCCGGGCCGGCCGCCGCGCGCCTACTTCTACGCGACCAACAACGACTACCTGCTGGGCGTGCGCGAGGGCGATTTCAAGTACGTGTACAACCTGACCGCTGGCCGGGAGGAGCTCTACGACCTCAAGGCCGACCCCGAGGAGCAGGTCAACGTGGCGGAGCAGCACCCGCTCAAGTGCAAGCGGCTGCGGCAGCGGGTGGCGGCCTGGCGCGAGCACGAGGCCAAGCACATGGCCGAGCTGCGCGCCGCCACCCCGGAGGGCCCCACGGAGCCGGCCGGGGTCGAGGAGTAGGGCGCCATTTCTGCTAGAACGGAGCCGTGCCCGCCGCCCCACCGCGAGACCTGTACGTCGTCTCCGACCTGCACCTGGGGCGCGGCCGCAGGCCGGACACGCGCCGCTGGTCCCGCCTGGAGACCTTCCTCTACGACGAGGACTTCCTGGCCTTCTGCCGCTGGCTCTGCCGGGACGGGCACGGGCGGGCCGCGCTGGTCCTGAACGGCGACGTCTTCGACTTCCTGCGCATCGAGCCGGAGCCGGCGCCGGGCGCGCGTGGCGCGGCGCGGCGCTTCGGTCCGCCGCCGACGCCCGAGGTGGCTGCCCGCATGGTGGAGGACATCCTGGCGGGCCACCCGCACTTCCTGGACGGGCTGTGCGAGGTGCTGGCCGCCGGCCACGAGGTGGTGGTGCTGCCCGGCAACCACGACCTCGAGAGCCAGAGCGACGAGGTGCGCGCCGTGGTGCGGCGGGCCGTGGAGGACCGGCTGATGGTCCTGGACGCACCGGGCGGGGCCTCCGGGCGGCTCTCCTTCGAGGCCTGGTTCCTCCACGAGCCGGGGCGCGTCTGGATCGAGCACGGTTGCCAGTACGACCCGGAGAACGCCTTCCGCTACCACCTGCGGCGCGGCCTCTCCCGCCAGGCGGCCGCGGCGGCCACCGAGGGCGACCTGCCGCTCGGCAACTTCTTCCAGCGCTACCTCTACAACGCCTTCGGCTCCATCACCTTCATCGTCCCGTCCACCCGCGCCAACTACCGGTACTTCCGCTGGCTGCTGACCAACGAGCCCCGCCTGCTGCTCAGGGTCACCTTCAGCCACGCCCGCTTCCTGGTGCAGCTGCTCCGGCGGCTGGCGCGCTTGCCGGTGGCCGGCTGGCGCGACGAGGCGGCCCAGGCGCAGGAGGCCGAGCTCGAGGCGCTGGGCGCCCGCTCGGGCCTGGGGGCCACGCTGCGGGCGGTGGACGAGCTCAAGGCCAAGGGCGCCGACGCGGTGAAGGCGGTCGACGGCATGGCGCGCCAGGCGGTCAAGCTGGGGCTGGGGGCGACCGGCGTGGCCGTGGTGGCGCTGGCGGTCTTCACCGGCTTCTCCGTGGCCATCGGCGCGCTGGAGGCCGGGCTGGGGTGGAAGGCGCTGCTCTCCCTGCTCCTCTACCTGGTCTTCGCCGCCATGACCGCGGTGGCGCTGGTGGCCGCGGGCCTGCGCATGCCGCGCGACGAGCCGCCCCGCTACCTGACCGACGCGGCGGCCAGCATCGCCGCGCTGGTGGACGTGCCGCTGGTGGTCTTCGGCCACACCCACGAGGAGGAGGTGGCGCCGCTGCCGCGCCCCACCGGCCAGGGCTGGTACTTCAACACCGGCACCTGGATCGCCGTCTTCACGCACGACGTGCTCATGCCCCGCGAGCGGGTGCAGCTCACCTTCCTGCGCGTCCGCGGGGCCGACGCCGAGCTGCTCCGCTACAGCCCGGGGCGCGACGGGGCCCTCCCGGTGGTCCTCCTGGAGGAGGACCCGGAGGACGTGCTGGGACAGGTGGAGCCGGAGGGGTAGGCGGTCCGCGCCGAGCGGCCGTGGCCGGGGCCGGCCCCGGACGTGCAGCCGGCCCCCGGCGTGAGCCATTCCCTAGGTGCAGGGCGTTCCTGCGGCGGGGGTGACGAGCGCGTGCGGGCAGTGGGTGGTGGCCGCGGCGCCGCCGGCGGACGCCCGACCCAGGTGGTTGATGCGGCACTGGACGGAGTCCCCCGAGGGGGCGTTGGGCGTGGCGGGCACGCTCGGGATGCCGGCGCAGGCCGTCAGGCAGGTCGGCCGGTCGGCATAGAGCTGGAGGGCGCCGGTACAGGCCGAGAGGGCCAGGTCACAGTAGTTCTCGCACCATCCGCCACAGGTGTCGCCGCCGCTGGCGCCGGCGTGGGGGCAGTGGAGCGCCGCGTTGGCCACCGCGGGCGCGCCGCCGTGGTAGATGCGGCAGGCGAGCGAGTTGCCGCTGGTGGCTCCCTCGGTGCCCAGGCTCCAGAACTCCGGCGCGGCCCGCGCCCGGGTGCAGTAGGTGGTGCAGGCCGCCTCCGTGACGAACTGGGCGTTGGTGGCGCTGCAGTTGGTGGTGAGGGTGGCGCAGTAGGCGGCGCAGGTCTGGGTCGGGACGGGATCGGGGTCCGAGCTGTCGCAGGCGGCGAGCCCGAGGACGGCGGCGGTGACGGCCATGACGGCGAGGGCGGGGAGCGCTGGGCGGCGGCGAGGCGTGGGCATGTGGTTCTCCTGTGGGGCGAAGGTGTCCCGATGGGCTACACTCGGCGCCGCGATGCGCCACGCCCCGGTCGGGAAGCGCCCCATCGGACCGGCTGGGGGCCAGGTCGCCGCCCCCGGCGACGGCACCTCGGCTCCATGCGCGAGAGGGAGACCATGGGACGCATCTTCGAGACCCGCAAGGCCACGATGTTCGCCCGCTGGAACAAGATGGCGAAGGTGTTCACGCGCATCAGCAAGGACATCGTCATCGCGGTGAAGGCCGGCGGTCCCGATCCGGGCACCAACGCGGCCCTGCGGCGCACCCTGCAGAACGCCCGCGCGGCCAACATGCCGAAGGACAAGGTGGAGGGCGCCATCAAGCGGGCCTCGGGCCAGGACCAGCAGGCGTACGAGGTGGTGCTCTACGAGGGCTACGCGCCGCACGGCGTGGCGGTGGTGGTGGAGACGGCCACCGACAACGTGGTGCGCACCGTGGCCAACGTCCGGGTGACCTTCAAGAACCACGGCGGCAACATGGGGACCACCGGCAGCGTGGCCTTCCAGTTCCAGCACATGGGCGTCTTCCGCCTGGCGCCCGAGGGGCTGGACGCCGACGCGCTCGAGCTGGAGCTGATCGACCACGGGCTGGAGGAGCTCGGCGAGGGGACGGGCGAGAAGGGAGAGAAGCAGCTGGTCATCCGCTGCGGCTTCGCCAGCTTCGGCGCGCTCCAGGCCGCCATCGAGACGCGCAAGCTCCCGCTCGTCTCGGCCGACTCGGAGTACGTGGCGCAGACCCCGGTGCAGCTCTCCGAGGAGCAGGCCAAGGAGGTCCTGGAGCTGGTGGACGCGCTGGAGCAGGACGAGGACGTGCAGCGCGTCTTCCACAACCTGGCCTGAGCGGCGGCGGCGCCCGGGGCCCGCGGCACGGTGGCCGGTCCGTCCCGAGCGAGGGGCCGGCGCGGCCGGCCGGCGTCGAGGGAGACCGCCCGCTCAGCGCCGCGCCACCAGGTAGGCGAGCCAGCTGGACTGGTTCGCGGCGGCCTGGCGCGGCCGGTAGCGCGGCTCCACGCCCGGAGGCTCGGCGTCCCACAGCACCTCCACCTCCGCGAAGCCGACCTCCAGGAGGAGGTCGGCCACCTCCGGGAGCGTCCAGAGCCGCCAGTCGTAGCTGAAGGCCCGCTTCAGCACCCGGCCGCCGGGCAGCTCGAAGTGGATGGCGCAGCGGAGCCGGTGGCTGATGGGGTCGAAGGCCTCGTGCTCCCAGACGTAGGTGGCTCCGCCGCGCAGCCTGCGCCGCTCGGTGAGCGCCTGCTGGGCCAGCCAGCCTCCGAAGAGGTCCAGCACCAGCACGCCGCCGGGCGCCAGCGAGCGGCGCACCGACGCCAGGTAGGCCCGCAGCGCCGCGCGGGCGTGGAAGACCTGCCAGCTGAAGTTGAAGGCGATGACCGCGTCATACGGTCCGCGCGGGCCGCGGCACACCTCGCGGCGGAGGAGGCGCAGCCGGCCGGCCGCGTCGCCCAGGGCCGGGAGCCGATTGGCGGTGGCCCAGGCGAGCACCGTCGGGTCGAGGTCCACCGCGTCGGCGGTGCGTCGCGCCCCCCCGGCCACCCAGGCGGCGGCCAGCAGCGCCGTGCCGCAGAAGTCCTCGCGCAGCCGGAGGGCGGGCCGGCCGGCGCGCCGCAGGACCCGCTCCACCAGCGCGAGCTCGGTCCCCGCGTCCTGCACCGCCAGCTCGTAGAGCCGGTGCCGGTCCTGCGCGCCGGGTGAGGGCGCGGCGGAGGCGGGTGGCACGACCAGCGCCGGCCGCGTCGGCGGTGCGGGCGCCGGCCGATCAGGGCGGCCGGCGGAGTGGCCTGCGGCGCGGCGCCGTGGGGTGGCCATGAGGGCTCGGGAACCGGCCCTACGGGATGCCGGCGATGGCCGCGTCGAGCCGGGCCAGCGCCTCGGTCCGGCCCAGGATCAGCACCACGTCGTGGATGCCCGGGGAGGCGGTGCCGCCGGTCAACGCCACCCGGACCGGCTGCGCCACCTTGCCGAGCCCGAGCCCGCGCGCCGCGGCCACCCCGTCGAAGAGGGCCGTGAGCTGCGGCCCATCGGGCGCGGGCAGGCCGGCCAGGCCGTCGCGGATGGCCTGCAGGAGCGGCCTGGTCTCCGGCGTGAGGAGCTTCAGCGCCGCCTTCGGATCGAGCGCGATGGGCGCGTAGTAGCAGCGCGCCTGCTGCACCACCTCGACGAAGCTCTTGGCCCGCTCGCGGAGCTGCCGGACGACCAGGCGCAGCTTCTGGTCGTCGGCCGCCGGCAGCCCGGCCGCCTGGAAGTGGGGGAGGGCGCCGCGCGCCAGGTCGTCGTCGGAGAGGGCGCGCAGCCACTGGTGGTTCACCCAGAGCATCTTCTCCAGGTTGAAGACGCCGGCGGTGGCGCCCACCTGCGCCCAGTCGAAATACCTCACCAGCTCGTCGAGCGTGAAGATCTCCTGGTCGCCGTGCGACCAGCCGAGCCGCACCAGGTAGTTGGCCACCGCCTGGGGCAGGTAGCCCAGCTCCCGGTACTCGGTGACGCTGGTGGCGCCGTGCCGCTTGGAGAGCCGCTTGCCGTCGGCGCCCAGGATCATGGGCAGGTGGGCGAAGACCGGCAGCGTCGCGCCCAGCCCCTGGTACATGAGGATCTGCCGGGCCGTGTTGTTGACGTGGTCGTCGCCGCGGGCCACCAGCGTGATGCCCATGGTGACGTCGTCCACCACCACCCCGAAGTTGTAGAGGGGCACGCCGTCGCTCCGCAGGATGACCTCGTCCTGCAGCGTGTCGTGGGGCGTGGAGATGGGCCCCTTGACCAGGTCGTCCCAGCCGGTGGCGCCGGCCTCCGGCACGCGGAAGCGGATGACGTGGCGCCTGGACGGCTCGAAGGGCTTCTCGCGGCAGGTGCCGGGGTAGCGGAACTGGACCTTGGCGGCCTCGGCGCGGGCCCGGCCGGCGTCGAGCTCCTCCCTGGTGCAGTAGCAGGCGTAGGCCTTGCCCTGGCGGATGAGCTGCTCGGCGTGCGCCCTGTAGAGGTCGAGCCGCTCCATCTGGAAGTACGGTCCGCCCGGCCCGGGCCGGCCCGGGCCCTCGTCCCAGTCGAGCCCGAGCCAGCGCAGGCCCTCGAAGATGGCCTCGACCGCCTGCTGGGTGGAGCGCTCCCTGTCGGTGTCCTCGATGCGCAGGAGGAAGCTGCCGCCCGTCTTGCGCGCCCAGAGCCAGTTGAAGAGGGCGGTGCGGGCGCCGCCGATGTGCAGGAAGCCGGTGGGGGAGGGGGCGAAGCGGACGCGGGGCGGGATCGTCATGGCCGGCAGGATCTACCACGGGGCGTGGCCTGCCGCGCCACCCGGGGTATGATGCCGCCCACCATGCCGGCGCAGAAGACCATCCTCGTCGTGGACGACTCGCAGGCCGTCATCGACGCGCTCTCCGCCGCGTTCGAGGAGGCCGGTTACCTGGTGGCCGCCGCCGGCGACGGGGAGGAGGTCTTCCGCAAGATGGCCTCCGCCAACCCGGACGCGCTCCTGCTCGACGTCTACATGCCGAAGCTGAACGGCGCCGACGTCTGCCGGCTGGTGAAGGCCCACCCGCACTGGAAGAAGACCTTCCTGATCCTGATGAGCTCACGCATCAGCGACAAGGAGATCGAGATGTACCGGCGCATCGGGGCCGACGAGGTCCTGAAGAAGCCCTTCGATCCCGGCACCGCCGTGGAGATGGTGGCGCGCGCGCTGGGCGCCTCCGGGTTCCAGGGCCGCGACGGCTAGGGCAGGATGGTGAAGGCGTTCGGCAGCGCGGCCGACCGCTGCGCGCCGCCCTGGTTCCAGACCGCGATGGCGTAGCTGGCCGGCACCGCCAGCGTGGTGTCGAGCTGCACGTCGATGCGCGTCCCCGAGGTCACGGTCACGGCCGCCGGCGGGAGGAGCTGGTCCTGCACGCCGATGGACGGGGCCGAGACCCGGACCTGGGACCCGTTGTTCCCGGCCGCGTCCGGCTTGGCGAAGTTGGTGCCGTCGATCCGGACGGGGACGGGGGTGCCCTGCTGCCGGGCCGAGGTGGCCGAGGTGCAGCCGGGGGGCGCGCCCGTCACGTCGGTGCAGGCCACCGCCGTCACGGTGGGCTGGCCGGGCAGCACCGTGAAGTTGTACGGCGCGGAGGGCGCGGCGCCGTTCGGGTTCACCACCGAGATGGCGTGGACCTTGGTCTGGAGGCCGGCCAGCGGCAGCACCGCCTGGACCGTGGTGGTGGGCGTGGCGCTGGGCGCGATCTCCAGCGTGAAGGGCGCGGGTGGGGCGGGCGGCGGCGTGGGGTCGTAGAAGCGCACCCGCACCCCGGACAGCGGCGGCCTCAGGTTGGAGACGGTCAGCACCACCGCCACGTCCAGGCCGGCCGTGCCGCCGGCCGGCTGCGGCGTGGCGGTGATGACGGCCTGGTTGGAGTCGACCCGCAGCGAGAAGGAGGCCGAGGTGGCGCCGTTGGAGAAGCGGAGCCGCACGTCCCAGGAGCCCGCCGGCGCCGAGCCGGCCGGCGCGCCCACCAGGTCCACGATGCCGGAGACGGCCGCGTCGGCCACCTGGAGCGAGGTGGCGTCCACGAAGGCCCCGCCCGGCCGGCGGTACTCCAGCACGCTGCCGGCGAGGCCGCTGCCGCTGATGGTGACGCGCGGCTGGTCTCCCTGCCAGGCGGTCTGGGGTGCCATGTTGGAGGCGGTGCGGGTCTGCGACTCCACGAAGAGCTCGCGGGTGTCCGAGGCCAGGACGCCGCTCCTCACCCGCAGCGTGTACTGGTGGGTGGCGTCGCTGGTGGCGCACGGGGCGCTGGGGCAGCGCTGCAGGTCGAGGAGCGCCACCACCAGGCGCGTCCCATCGACGAAGGTGGTGTTCTGGGCCACGCCGGCCTCGAAGCCGGGGCCGGCGAACCAGGCCTTGCTGGTGACGTCGAAGCCCGAGCCGAAGAGCTGGACGCCGGTGGTGGTGTTGAACTTCACGCTGGACGGCGAGATGGACTCGAGCACCGGCGGGGCGCTCACCACCTCGAACGGCCGTGGCGTGGAGACGTGGCTGGCGTCGTTCACCACCCAGACCTGGTAGCTGCCCGGCTGGACGGCGCCCAGGTCCACCTGGCACTCCAGGCCGGCCGCGGTGAGCGAGGCCGGCACCTCCTCCTCGGGGAGCGTGCTGCCGGAGATCTTGCAGGCGCTGGCGATCATCAGGCCGGTGCCCACCAGGCGCAGCGTGCGCACGCCGCCGGCCGCCACCCTGGGCGTGGCCGAGCCCGGGCTGGCGTCGGGGACCGGGACCACCGTGGTGATGGAGGGGGCCGGGATGGTCACGCCGAAGCCGCGCGAGTTGGAGATGACCAGGTCCGGGTTGACCACCCGCAGCGCCCAGGTGCCGGGGGCCGCCGCGGAGAGGTCGAGCAGCGCCGTGAGCCGGCCGTCGGCGAGCCGCTCGGTCGGGACGGTGATGGTCCCCGCCGGCCCGGAGGCGCGCAGGGTGGCCCCGACGGCGAAGCGCTCGCCGGCGAGCGTCAGCGCCACCGGCGTCAAGCCGCCCACGCTGCCGGAGGGCGGCGTCACCGAGGAGAGCCTGGGCGCCACCGCGCCGGCCGGGGCGCAGGTGCCACGCTCCAGGCCGGGGACGCACTGGTTGCCCGGGCCGCAGGCCTGGCCGCAGGCGCCGCAGTGGGACGGATCCGTGAAGAAGTCGACGCAGCGGCTCTCGGTCTCGCAGGTGGCGAGGGGCGGCCCGAGGAGGGCGCAGCTGGCCGGGTCGAAGGGGGTGGTCGCCCTGGTGCAGCCGGTGGCCGAGAGCCCCGCCGCGGCGAGGAGCGCCAGCGCCACGCCCCCCCGCCCGCCTCGCCGGCGCCGCGCCAGCGGCCACGCGAGCAGCAGGCCGACCAGCGCCAGCGGGCTCCCGCCACCGCCGCCGCAGCCGCAGCCGCCCGTCTCCCTGGGCCCGGTGTCGCCGGCGGTGGTCCGGTGGGTGGCGTAGCACTGCCCGTCGCGGCACTGCCCGACCGGGCAGGTCACCCCGGCGCACGGGTCGTCGACGCACACGCCGTCCTGGCAGCGCTGGCCCGCGCCGCAGGCGGTGCCCACGCAGCGGTCCTCCTGGCAGGCCCCGTCCACGCAGGCCTGGCTCGGCGAGCAGCTCGTGCCGGCGCACGGGTCGGCCGCGCAGAAGCCCTCGGCGTCGCACTTCTCGCCGCTGCCGCAGGTGGTGATGGCGCAGGCCTGCACGCAGTCGCCCTGGCGGCAGAAGGTGCCGGCCGGGCAGATGACGCCGGCGCACCGGTCGGCCTCGCAGCCGCCGTTCTGGCAGAGCTGGCCGTCCGGGCAGCCCACCGCGTAGCAGGCGCCGCCGGTGCAGTAGCCGCCGGCGCAGGTGGAGCCGGTGCCGCACTTGATGGCGGCCGGGTCGCAGGGATCGGCGCAGGCCCCGCCGCTGCACTGGGTGCCGGAGGCGCAGGCGCCGCCCGTACCGCAGCTGGTCACGATGCAGCGCGAGGCGAAGCAGAAGTAGCCCTCCCGGCAGAGCCGCTCCACGCCGTCGCACCCGGACTCGACGCAGACGCCGTTCTCGCAGGAGAAGCCGGCGCCGCACTCCGCCCCCTCGTCCACCGCGTCGTCGCAGTCGTCGTCCCGGCCGTTGCAGAGCTCGGGGCCGGGCAGCGTCTGCTGCTCGCAGGCGCCGAAGACGCCGCTGGCCTGGCAGAACTGGGAGCCGCGCACGCAGATCCCCATCGGGACGCCGGTGTCCCGGTCCGGCGGCGCCAGCGCGTCGAGCGGCCCGGTCCAGCAGCTGAGCCGCTCCGTCCCGGTCACGGGCGTCAGGTCGGGCTTGGAGGGATCGCCGGCGCTCGGCTTGAACTGGCAGGACATGCAGTAGGGCGGCTCGTTGTCCTGGTTGCCGTTGCAGTTCTCGTCGATGGGCTGCGTGTTGCCGGGGGGATCCGAGTAGTTCCGGCAGATCTCGGTGGTGGGCGTGACCGCGCCCACGCAGGCGGCGCCCCACTGGCCGGCGGCGTTGCAGGTCTGCTGGCCGCTCCGGCAGAGCCCCACGCCGGTGGTGCCCGCGGGGCCGTCGTAGCAGGGGCGGGTGGTGCCCGAGGTGCAGGTGCCGCACCCCTGGTCGAGCTGGCCGTCGCAGTCGGCGTCGGCGCCGACGCCGGGATTGGTCTCGGCGTAGACGCAGGGGTCGCCCGCCGGCGTGACCTCGCCGTCGCAGCCGCCCCAGGTGCCGCTGGTGCAGGTGCGGGTGCCGGCCCGGCAGATGCCCACGCCGGCCGTGGCCGGCGGCCCGGAGTAGCAGCCCTCCGAGAGCGGCAGGCCCGGCCCGAGCTCGTCCACCTGGCCGTCGCAGTCGTCGTCGAGCCCGTTGCAGCCCTCGGGCGCCGGGTCCACCTCGCCCTGGCAGGTGGTGTAGCCGTAGCTGCCGTCGGGGTTCACCTGGCAGGTCTGCACGCCGGCGCGGCACTGGCCCACGCCCTGCGTGCCGGCCTGGCCGGAGTAGCAGCCGCGCTCCAGGTCCTCGTCGACCAGGCCGTCGCAGTCGTCGTCGACGCCGTTGCAGGCCTCCGGCTGCGGCGAGCCGGTGGGGGTGCAGAGCCGCTCGCCCAGCGCGTTGCAGGTGAGGACGCCGCGGCTGCAGGCGCCGAACTGGCCGGTGTCGCAGGCCACGCCGGAGGCGGTGCAGCCGGCGCCCAGGTTGAAGAGGGTGTTGAGCACCAGCCGCGAGCCGGCCGCCTGGAAGTTGCCCTGCACGCCGGAGTAGCTGTGGCCGCCCAGGTAGACGATGGAGCCGTGGCCCGGGGCCTTGTCCCGGAAGGTGAAGAAGTCCCAGTCGCGCGCCGTGGCGGGGGTGCCCGAGGTGTGCCTGGCGCCGATGAGGCGGGTCACGCCCGGCTGGTAGTTCCGGTCGGCGCTGGTGGTGTCGTCCGGCTTGTAGTCCTCGATGGCGCCGGTGTACGGCTTGAACGGGAAGTCACCGAGCTGCATGAGCGCCGAGGCGAAGTTGCTCACCGCGTCGGGCCTGTAGTCCATCGCCGGGAACGGGTTGGTGGGGACCTGGTTGTAGCGGACGCCGGTCCTGGTCTGGAAGCGGGTGGTGGGGTCGCCGTCCTGGTAGTCCACGGTGTAGCTCGTGCCGGTCAGGCCGGAGAAGGCGCCCTCGAAGCTGCCCAGGCCGGCGCATTCGGCGAAGACGTCGCCGCCGGCCGCCGAGAAGGCGCCCACCGTCTTCAGCACCTGGTCGGTCTGGGCCTGGGTGTAGCGCGAGCCGAGGCAGCGGCAGGCCGAACCGAAGTCCGAGCAGGAGCCGGGGGCCACCCAGTGCGGCACCCAGAGGATCTGGTAGCCGCCGACGCCGAAGGCGGAGGTGCGCCAGTCGGTCGATCCTGCGGCGGGCTGGAAGTCGGCCAGGCTGAGCCGGTCGTAGATCTCGCCATGCGGGCCCGCCGGGGTGCCGCCGGCCGTGCCCGCGCCGATGCCGGCCTTGGCCAGGTACTCCTGGATGACCGGCTCGGCGTTCTTGGCGCTGCCGATGCACGTCCAGGTCTGCTGGGCCGGCGGGGCGACCACGTCCATCACGCAGGTCGGGGTGCCGGATCCGCCGCACACGGAGCTCGGCGCGGTGGTGCGCCTGGAGAGGTTGCCCGAGCCGATGTCGAGCAGCGCCAGCTTGGGCGGCACGGCGCCGCCGGCGCTCCACCCGCCCGCCATGGTCTTGGCCACGTTGGCCTGGAAGGCCACGCTGGAGACGTGCACGTTGACGCTGGAGAAGGCCGCCTGGTTGGCCTTCATCACCGCGATGGCCTTGGCCGCGTCGGAGCCGTCCACCACGAACGGGCCGCCCATGTAGCGGATGACGCCGGCCGCGGTCGGCGAGGCGCCGGGCTGGCCGGCGGCCCAGTCGAGCTTCAGCACCGGGAAGCCGCCGGCGTACTGGATGGCGAGGTCGTAGCCGTCCAGCGCCTGCTTCTGCGGGTCGATGATCCAGTAGACCGCCACGTCGTTGCGGATGAGCTGGTAGACGAGGCCGTAGGCCTTGATGACGTCGCCCTGCGAGAGGGCCTGCGGGCACTGGTTGCCGCCGGCGCTGACGTAGCCGGTCCTGGTGCAGTTGCCGGTGGCCGTGTCGAGGCCGTCGGCCGCCTGGCGCGTGCACTGGTAGCAGACGTCCATGGGGATGACGAGCGAGCCCCTGGCGAAGGTCTTCACGCCTGGCTGGAAGTCGCCGCAGGAGGGCGCCAGGAGCGGCAGCGAGAGCCCGACCAGCAGGAACGGAGCGAGCCTCGCGAGCTGGCGGGCGGTGGTCTGGCGGCGGGTCGTCATGTGTTCACCTTGGCCGGAAATGGTACCACGGGCGAGGGACTCGATTCGTACGAGGCGTGTCGGCGTAAGGATCACATTGGACGCGACCTCGGCACCGACCTCGACCTCGACCTCGATTGACTCGCTCGAGACCGCGTGCGATCCCGGGACGTGCCCACGCCGCTCGCCGCGCCGTCCGCGCCCCTCGCCGGCGCCCGCCCCGGAGAGCGCCCGGGCACCCTGGTGGCCACCTGGGGCGCCGCGGTGGCGGGCATCGCCCTGGCCAGGCTCCTCTCGCTGGTGGAGCCGACCGGCCTCCTGGCCGCCAACCTGGCGGGCGTGGCGGCCTTCCTCTTCATCTG
>JANNKC010000206.1:0-11993 GCA_031396105.1 Anaeromyxobacter sp. | reverse complement strand
GAGGAAGTAGCTGGCGTAGCCGAGCCGGTCCACCAGCTCGAGCTCCTTCTCGAGCTGCCGGCCCACGTCCTCCGGCGGGTCGCCGCCGTAGCGCCAGCGCGCCCCCTCGCGCACGAGCTCGCGCAGGAGATCCATGCCGGTGATGCGGGTCGAGGTCGAGGTCGGGGTCTCCCTCGACTCCGCCTGCCCTGAGCGTAGGGCGAGCGCAGCGAGTCCGGAGTCGAAGGGCTCGGGATGCGCGGCGGTGCTGCTCGGGGAGTTCGCTGATGTCGGGGTCGAAAGAGCCTCTCCCTCACCTCGTGGGGGAGAGGGTTGGGGTGAGGGGGCGCCGGATGCGCTCGGAACCGCCGCTCTCGTCGTACGGAGCCGCGGGGCGGCGGCGGGGGCCACCTCGCGCACCACCTGGACCGGACTCGAGGTGGCGGCGGCCGCCCCGGCGGCCAGCGTCCCGCGCTCCACCAGCACCGGCGGCAGCGGGTGCTCGCCGCGGATCTCCTCCAGCCGGAAGCGGCACTCGCCGGCGATGGCCGCGGCCGCCTCGAGCCCCTCCTCGAAGCCGGCCCAGAGCCGGGCCATCTCCTCCGGCCCCTTGAGCGTCCGCTCGGCGTTGGGGAAGAGCCGCCGCCCCGCCTTCTCCACCGTGGCGCCGAACCGGACGCAGGTGAGCACGTCCTGCAGCACCTGCCGCCGCCGCACGTGGGTGTGGGCCTCGTTGACCACCGCCACCGGAATGCGCAGCCGCGCCCCCACCGCCCGCGCCGCGGCGAGCCGCGCCTCCTCGCCGGCCACGTGGTGGCGCGCCACCGTGAGCGCCAGCCGGCGGCCGAAGAGCTCGCGCAGCCGGGCCGCCTCCTCGGCGTCGGTCCCGGCGTGGAGGGCGAAGAGGCCGCGCGCCCGGTCCCCCAGCGTCCGCAGCGGGACCCGCACCGCGCCCTTCTCCCGCCGCGTCGGGGCCGCCCCCGCCGCCCCTCCCGCCGCCGGCTCGCCCCCGTGGGCCGCGGTGAGGAGCCGGCAGAGGTTGGCGTACCCCTCGCGGTCCTGCGCCAGCAGCGTGAGCCAGCCGGGCCGGCCGCGCCCCAGGTCCTCCACCGCCAGCTCCGCCCCCACGATGAGCGGGAAGCCGCGCCGCTTCGCCTCGGCGTGGGCCCGCACCACCCCGTAGAGCCCGCTCCGGTCCGAGAGGGCCAGCGCCGAGAGCCCCAGCTCGGCGGCGCGCGCCACCAGCTCCTCGGGGTGGCTGGCCCCCTCCAGGAAGGAGAAGCAGGAGCGGCAGCGCAGCTCGGCGTAGCGGGGCGGGGCCATCAGTCGAAGAACCCGTGGAGCCAGAGCCGCCCGTCGGTCCCGTCCCGGTAGAGCCAGCACTCGCCCAGCCCCTCGACCCGGGCCCGGTAGTAGTCGCGGTCGAAGGGGGCGCTCCACCACTCCCCGCGGAGCCGCTCCGGCCCCTCGAACGAGAGGACGGCGTGGGCCTGGGCGCCGAGCCCTGGAGTCTCACAGACTCTGAGCGCCGTCACGCGCCCCCCCTCGCCCGTGGCCAGCACCGGGAGCGGCGTGGCGAGGAGCCTGGTCGGGCGCACCTGCCCATCGGGGCCGGCCCGCGCCGGCCCCGGCTCGACGCCCGGCTCGGCCACCTCCGGACTCTCCGGACTCTCCGCGCCCCCCGCGCCCGCGGCACTCGCGGCACTCGCGTCATCCCACCGTGCCCCGGATGACGACGCCCCCGCCAGGCCCTCCGTCGCCACGGCCTCCACCGGGCCGGCGGCCAGCAGGCCCACCCAGCCGCCCCCCGCACCGGCCGGTGGCCGGAAGGGCACGGTGCGCCAGGCCGCCTCCGGCCGGTGGCGATCCACCGGCTCGGCCCCCAGGACCGCCCCCTCGCCGAGCCGGCCGCTCAGGCGCGCCAGCACCACCTCGAGCGCCGCCGCCACCTCCGGCCGGTCGCCGAAGGCGAGCTGCGCCGAGGGACAGGCCGCCACCTCCACCGCGGTGAGCCGCACCCCGGTCACCGCCCCCGGCAGCCGCACCCCCAGCAGCCGCTCCCTGAGCGGCGGGAGCCAGCGGGCCGCCACGGCCGAGGGGCGCGCCAGCGGCACGATCAGCCGCTCCTCGCCGCGCGGGTCGAGCTTGAGCGTGAGCTTCAGCCGGCTGGCCCCCAGGCCGCGCCCGCCGAGCCGCGCCGCCACCCGCTCCGCCAGTCTGGTGAGCACGAAGAGCACCGGCTCGACGCTCTCGGCCGGCCCCTCGAGCTCGATGGCCTCCTCGGGCAGCGTCTCCGGCAGGTAGGGGACGAGCGGCGTCGGGTCGTCGCCGCGGGCCAGCCGGGCCGCCGCCGCACCGGCCGCGCCGAAGCGGAGCGCCAGCCCCTCCGGCGGCAGCCGCGCCAGCGCCCCGACCACGCCCACGCCGACCGCCCGGAGCCGTGCCTCCACCGCAGGCCCGAGCCCGAGCGCCGCGAGCGGCAGGACCGCCCGCGCCCGCGCCTCATCTCCCGGCGCCACCACCGTGCCCTCGGCGGCGCCGTGGCGGGCCAGCGCCCGGGCCGGCCCGCGCCCGGTGGTCAGCGCGCCCCGCGCCGTGTAGCCGAGCCCGGCGGCGATCTCCCTGGCCCGCGCCAGGAGCCGCCGCTCCGCCTCGCCCGGCCCACCGCCCAGCAGGTGGGCCGCGCCGCCGTCGAGCAGGAGGGTATCGGGCGGCGCCACCTCCACCGCCGGCGCGATGGCGAGGAGCGCCTCGGCCAGCCCGCGCAGCGCGGCGAGATCGGCCGCCGGGGCATGGGGCACCTGGAGGAGCGCCCCGCAGGCGGCCAGCGCCTGGGCCAGCGCGTCGCCGGGCCGGACGCCGGCCGCGCGCGCCGCCGCGTCGCAGGCCACCACCCGCCCCTCCTCCACCACCGCCACCGGCCGCCCGCCGCCCTCCCCGGGCTCGCGGGCGCGCGCCAGCCGCTGCAGCGGCAGCCCCGGCAGGTGGAGCGCCAGCACCCGCGGCCCGAGCGGGCCGGCCGCCTCGAAGAGGTCCAGCGTGCCGCTGGCCGCCGGCGCGATCACCCGCCGCTCAGGCCGCATGGACGCCCCCTGCGCGCACGCCGCTCGACGGCGCCGCACCACGCGCCACGCCGGCCAGGCCGTCGGCCCGCACCGCCACGATGCGCCGCCCCTCGACGCGGAGGTCGAGCCGCACCACCGCCGGAGGCCGGACCGCCCCGCCGGTGGGCGAGAGCCAGAGCCCGGCCGCGCCCCCCTGCTCGGCCGCCGTCACCAGCCGTCGCAGCGCCGCCTCGACGCCGCGCCAGGGGCGGTCAAGCGCCGCATCGACCGTCACCGCCGCGAAGGCCCCGGAGCCGAGCAGCGCCTCGGCGGCCCAGAGGGCGAGCCGCGCCCCCTCCTCGCCCGGAGGCGGCCGGACGATGAGGAGCCGGCCCAGGTCCACCCCCATGGCCGCCGCCGCGGGCGGGTAGAGCTGGCCGCGCCCGTCGATCCAGGCCGCCAGCGCGCCGCGTCCCAGCCCCGCCACGAGCGAGAGGGCCACCGCCGTCTTGCCGCTGGCCGGTCCGCCCCTGAGCTCGGAGAGGGCGCCGCAGGGGAAGCCGCCGGGCAGGAGCGCGTCCACCGCCGCCACGCCGCAGGGGAGCGCCCCGGCGCGCCGGGCGGGCCGCCGCTCGATGCGCCGGATCTCGTCGCGCAAGCGCGAGAGGAGGTCGTGCTGGTTCGTTGCCGAGGACATGCGAGGCGCTCCCACCCGACCACCATACTGCTCGCATGTTCAGCTATCAAGCCGGTCTGACACCGACCCCGACGCTCGGGAGGGTGCCGAGCACTCCCGCTTGCGGCCCATCGAGGTATCGCCCTCGACCGGCGCCGCGGATAGGTCGACGCCTCGGGCGGGGGATCGAGGAGGTCGCCATGGCACGAGTGAATCCGATTCCGCAGGGCATGCACACGCTGACGCCGAACCTGGTGATCCGGGATTGTGCGAAGGCGATCGACTTCTACAAGAAGGCGCTCGGGGCGCAGGAGGTCTCGCGAATGCCCGCGCCGGACGGGAAGAGCATCTGGCACGCCGAGCTCCGGATCGGGGACTCGATCTTCTTCCTCAACGACGAGATGCCCGGGATGGGCCGGACGGCGCCGACCGCCTCGAACCCGTTGCCCGTCACGATGTGGCTCTACGTGCAGGACTGCGACGCCGCCTTCAAGCGGGCGGTCGGCGCCGGGGCGAAGGCGACGATGGAGCCGGCCGACATGTTCTGGGGCGACCGCTGCGGGTCGGTGGCCGATCCGTACGGCTACCTCTGGTCGTTCGCGACGCACCAGAAGGACATGACCGAGGACGAGCTGCGGCGCGCCGGCGAGACGTTCGCGCGCTCGATGCCGGAACACCCGTCGCAGATCGCTTGAGCTGCTCCGCGCCCGGAGGTCGAGAAGCGTCCCTGGGGGCCTCCTTCGACGGCCCGTCTACCCCGTCGCCGCCGCCTTCTCCTGCTCGGCGATCTCGGCGCGGACCTGGTCCATGTCGAGCGCGCGGACCTGCTTGATGAGATCCTCCAGCGCGGCCTCGGGGAGCGCGCCGGCCTGCGAGAAGATCAGCACCTTGTCGCGCAGGATCATGAGCGTGGGGATGGAGCGGATGTCGAAGGAGCCGCCCAGCTCGGGCTGGGCTTCGGTGTCCACCTTGCCGAAGGTGAGGTCGGGGTGCTTCAGGGCGACCTTCTCGTAGGTCGGCCCGAACACGCGGCAGGGGCCACACCAGGGCGCCCACCAGTCGATGAGGACGATGCCCTCCTTCTCGACGACCTGCTTGAAGTTCTGCTGCGTGATCTCGACGGTGGCGGTGCCCATGTCAGCTGCCCTTCGGCGCCCGCCGTGGAGTCGGCCAGGTCGGCGCCCTGCATCCGGTGAGACCCGGCCGCCGCGAGATGGATTCGCGGCGGCGCCGGGCGCCGTCAGGGCCCTAGCGGGTGGCGAACGAGGTCGCCACCGGGGCGCCCGCCTCGCGGCACTGCGCCATCGACCAGAGGCCGCGGGTCGTGCAGGCGTGGACGCACTCCCAGCGGTCGTCGCCGCTGGCCGACGCGTCGCACCGCTGGACGCACTGGCGGGCCTCGGGGATGAACGCCGCGCGGCACTGGTAGGAGGCGGTGGTCTCGCCCCTCGTCGGCTTGATGGACTCGGCGGCCTGGGCGGTCCCGAGGACGAGGAGGATGGCGACGGCGAGCTTGGTCAGCATGGTGTCTTCTCCCGAGGCAGCCAGCACGACACAGCGTCAATGGAAGCGCCGTGCCGAGATGGCCGAGCAGGAAGTTCAGCGGGTTGGCCTCGCCGCGATACCGGTCCGCGCGGACCCTGCGAGCCACAGACCCATCCAACTCGCCGTGCTGACTACGGTTTCCCGGATCACCCCACCCTACGTCGACATCCATGGGCGGCCCGGTGATCCCATGTGAGGAAGAGGAAGGGCGCGGCACCCGTGGGGAGCACCGCACCCTTCGCCGACCGGCCGTTCTCCGGCGTTCAGCGCGCCGGCGGGTACTTGTGGAGCTTCCGCTGCAGGGAGCGCCGGTGGATGCCGAGCCGCCTCGCCGCCTCGGAGATGTTTCCGCCGCAGTCGGTGAGGACGCGCTGGATGTGCTCCCACTCGGCGCGGGCCAGGGACGGCGTCTCGCCCGGCTTGGGCGCGCCCGCCTCCTTGCCCGCCAGGGCCGCCAGGATCTCGTCGGCGTCGGCCGGCTTGGGCAGGTAGCCGACCGCGCCCTCGCGCACCGCCTGCACGGCCGTGGCGATGGAGCCGTAGCCGGTCAGCATGAGGACCCGGGTGGCCGGGTCGTGCTGGCGCAGCTCCTTGAGCAGCTCGAGGCCGGACATGCCCGGCATCTTGAGGTCGAGGACCGCCATCTCCGGCGACTCCTTGGCGATCTCCCTCAGCGCCTCCTCGGCGCTGCCGGCCGTCTTCACCTCGTAGCCGCGCGCCCGGATGGCCTGGGCCAACCGCTCGCGCAGGATCTCGTCGTCGTCCACCAGCAGGATGTTGGGCAGGGCGTCACGTCCGACCTCGGCGACCGTCATGTGTGGCTCCTCTCGCCGGCCTTCGCGGCCGGCAGCTCGATGCGCGCCTCGGTACCACTGCCCGGGCGCGACCTGATGTGCAGCTCGCCGCCCAGCTGCTCGACGAGGGTCCGGGTGAGGAAGAGGCCCAGCCCCATCCCCTCCCCGGGAACCTTGGTGGTGAAGAACGGCTCGCCGACGCGGGCCAGCACCTCGGCCGGCATGCCCCGGCCGCGGTCCACCACGGTGGCGATGACGAGCCCGGGCGCGCGGCCCAGGCGGAGGGTCACCGGGAGGCCGGGGCCGGAGGCCTGCAGGGCGTTCTTGAGCAGGCCTCGCAGCGTGTCGGCCAGCGCGCGGGGCGGCCCCACGATGGTCTCCTCCATCGACACCCCGTCGTGCTCCAGCTCGACCTGCGGGCGCACCGCGAAGCCGTCCAGCGCGGCGTCCACCCAGGCCCTCAGCGAGACCTCCGCCATCGGCTCACCGGCGGCCTCGCCGGCGTTGGCGCTCATCCGATCCAGGATCTCCCGGCACCGCCCCACCTGGTCGCGGACCAGGTGCAGATCGGCGCGCACCTCCTTGGGGACCTGCTCGCCCAGCGCAAGCTGCAGCTCCCTGGTCACCACGGCGATGGTGGAGAGCGGCGTGGAGAGCTCGTGGGCCGCGCCCGCGGCCAGCGTGGCCAGCGAGGCCAGCTTCTCCCGCCGGTCCACCAGCGCCCGCGCCTCGCCGAGCTCCTGCTCGCGCTCCGCCAGCGCCCGCGCCACGCGGCGGACGAAGTAGACGATGAAGAAGGCGGCCAGCGCGAAGGAGATCCACATGCCGCGCAGGTGCTGCGTCAGCACCTCCGAGTGATCCATGTGCATTCTCACGTGGTGGCCCTGGCTGGTCATGGCCTCGTGGAGGAAGAGGGAGCCGAAGGCGCCAAGGCTCACCAGCATGAGCGCCCAGGACCATCGGCGCGGCAGCAGCACCGCCCCCAGCACCACGTTGACGAGGTAGAGCGTGGAGAAGGGGTTGGTGGCGCCGCCGGTCAGGTCGAGCAGCACGGTGAGCACCACCGCGTCGACCAGCATGACGGAGGCGATCACGAGGTCCGTCACCCGGATGCGCTGGACGAGCGCCCCCAGGCCGAGGTTGCCGGCCGTCTCCAGGATGATGACGACCATGAGCGGGGCCACCGGCAGGCCGACGCCGGCCCAGAGCTCGGCCGCCCCGATGATCAGCATCTGGCCGAGGATGGCCCACCAGTGGAGCTGCACCAGCCAGGAGAGATTGAGGCGGCCGCGCTCCTCCGGCACCATGTGCGGCCGGGTGTCGCGCGCGAACGGTCGCGCTGGGTGCGCCTGGGGAGGGAGCGGCTGTGCGAAGGGGACCGACATATTTTCCAGGACCGCACCCGAAGGTAGCACAGGCAACTCGACCCGATCCGGGCGCGGCGCCATGCCGCACACACGCTCCCCAGAACGGACGACCCAACGAACGACGCCCACGGCCTTGACGCATCGGGCGTCGGCCCCTACCTTGCGCGGCCGATGCGAGGCAAAGGCCGCACGGTCGCCAGCGTGCTGGCCGAGACGCTCTCTGGCCGGCGCGGCGCCGACGCCGCCGCCGTGGCGGCCGCCCTCGCCGAGGCCTGCGGTCCTCGGCTCGCGAGGGAGGTCTCCTGCCGCGGAATCCTGAAGGACGGCCGCCTCCTCGTGCTGGTGTCCGACGAGGCCTGGGCCGAGCAGCTCCGGGCGCTGGAGCAGGAGCTCTGCAGCCGGGTGAACGCACGGCTCGGTCGCGCCACGGCGCGGGGGCTCGAGGTGCGGGTGGGCGCCCAGGGCCCGTGAGGCGATCCCCGGACCGAGCCGATGCGGCGCCGGGAGGGGATTGCTTCACGGCCTCTCAGGTGAAGCGGCGCTGCGTGTCGTCACCGTCGATGCCGGCCACCAGGCCCACGCCACCGCCTCCAGCCCCTCCTTCGAACGCCCTCCCGGTCGCCGGGCGGGGCGCAGCGGGACGCGCGCTGCTGGCGCTGCTGGCGCTGCTCGCCCTGGTCGCCGGCGCGCCGGCCGCCGCCGGCGAGCCGCTCTCCACCTGGCTCGACGCCCTGGCCGAGTCGTCCGCGGCGCTCGACGCCGGCGATGGAGCGAGCGCGCTCGAGGCGGCGCTGCGGGCGCGGGCGGCGCTCCCAGGCGGTCCGGCCGGCGCGCGGGCCTGGGCCGCCGTCGGCCTGGCGCACGCTCGCCGCGGCGATCCCGAGCGGGCCATCGAGCCGCTCCGCGCCGCGCTGGAGGGGGGCGTCCCGGAGGCACGGCCGCTGCTCCACCTCGCGCTCGGGCAGGCGCTGCTGGCGACCGGGCGCCCGGCGGAGGCGGCGCCCGCGCTGGAGCAGGCCGCGGCTGGCGGCGCGCTGCGGCGGGCCCGCTGGCTGGGGGGCGAGGCCCTGCTCGCCACCGGTCTCTTGCCGCAGGCGGTGGAGCGGCTGGAGGCGCTGCTGCGAGAGGCGCCCGACGACGCGGAGGCCGTGCCGGGCCGCCTCCAGCTCGCCGGCGCGCTCCGGCGGATCGGCCGCGCCGGTAGCGCTCTCGCGCTCTACCGCGCCCTGGCGCTCGAGGAGCCGGAGCGCGCCGAGGGCGCCGCCGCGCTGGAGGAGCTCGGCCGCTGGCGCCAGGCCGGAGGTCCGGTCCCGCCCTTGAGCGCCGCGGACCGGCTGGCGCGCGCCGAGCGGCTCCTGGCGCGCGGGCGCCTCGCCGAGGCGCTGGCCGAGGTCGACCTGGCCATCGCCGCCACCCCTCCAGCCCTTGCGCCTCGCGCCGCGCTCCAGCGGGCGCTCGTGCTCCTGGCCCAGGGACGCCTCGCCGAGGCGGAGGCGCTGGCCGCCCCCCTGGCCGCGCCGGGCCAGGGCGCCGGCGTGCGCCGCGGCGCCACCTGGGTGCTGGCCCGGGCCGCCTCCCGCGCCGGCCGCCTCGAGGAGGCAGCCCGGGCCTACCAGCAGGTGGCCGCGGCCCCGGGCGGCCTGCCCGGGCTGCCCGAGGCGCGCTGGCGCGACCTCGGTGACGAGGCGGCCTTCCTGGCGGCCTGGCTCTGGTACGACGCCGGCCAGCTGCGCCGGGCCGTCGGGAGACTGGAGGCCTTCGCCCGCGCCCACCCGGCGTCTCGCCGCGCCGACGACGCCCGCTGGTTCGCGGCCTGGGCGCGGGTCAGGCTCGGCGAGAAGGCCGAGGCGCGGCGGGCGCTGGCCCGCCTCGCCGCCGGTCCGCTCGCCGACGCGGCGCTCTACTGGCGGGCGCGCCTCTCCCAGGAGCCTGCCGCGGTCGCGCTCTACCGAGCGGCGCAGGCGGCCGGCCACGACGGCTGGTACGGCGCGCTGGCCCGGGCCCGGCTGGCGGCGCTCCCGCCTGGCGCGCTGCCCGCGCGTGAGGCGGCGCCCCAGGGCGAGCCGGGCCCGCTCTCCCCGCTGGTGCTCGAGGAGGGACCCGACGGCCGCCGCCTGGCCACCGCGGCGGCGCTGCTGGCGTTCGGCTGGCGCGACGCGGCACGAACCGAGCTCGAGGACCTGCTCCGCCGTCGGCCCCCGCCGGCCGTGGCGGCCCAGCTCGGCGAGCTGGCCAGCTTCGCGGGTGAGGTGGACCTCCCCTTCCGCGCCGCGCGCGACCGCCTGGGCACGACGCGGCGCACCGCCCGGTGGCTCCACCCCGAGCCATTCCCAGCCCTGGCGTCGCTGGCCGGCGCGGCCGGCGTCGACCCGGACCTGCTGCGGGCGGTGGTGCGCAAGGAGTCCGCCTTCCGCCCCGAGGCCCGCAGCGCGGCGGGCGCCCTCGGGCTGACGCAGCTCCTGCCGGCCACCGCGGCCCGGGTCGCGGCCCTCGCCGGGACGGCCGTGGATCCCACGCCCACCCTGAGGGACCCGGAGTCGAACCTGGCGCTGGGCGCCCACTACCTCGCCCTGCTCCAGGATCGTTTCGGCGGCGAGGCCGCGGCGCTGGCCGCCTACAACGCCGGGCCGGGACCGGCCGCCGAATGGGCGCGAGCACGCGCCGGTCTCCCGCTCGACGAGTGGGTCGAGGCCATCCCCTACAAGGAGACGCGGGGCTACGTGAAGGCGGTGCTGGCGGACCGCGAGGTCTACCGTCGGCTGGCCGGCCTGCCGCCCGCCCTCGACCCCGCCGTGCCGGTCCAGGCGCCCGGCGTCGGCGCGGCCTTCTAGGGAGCGGCCGCGGGCGGCGGCCCCGCGGCCAGCGCCTCGCGGATGGAGTCCCCCATGCGTCGCAGCACCTGCGGGCTCACGCCCGGGATGCGGGCCAGCCCCTCCGGCGTGGTCGGACGCAGCCGGGCCAGCTCCAGCATGGTCTGCTCCGCCAGCACCTTGAAGGGCGGACGGTCCGCCTCGCTGGCGCGGGCCTCGCGGGCGATCCAGAGCGCACGCAGCACGGCCTTGGCCGTGAGGTCGAGCTCCCGCGACCCCTTGAGCCGGCGCCACCCCTCCTCGTCGAAGACCCGCTCCTTCGGCTCCACGGCCGCGATGCGCTGGAACTCCGCCAGCGTCTGCTCCGCCAGCCCCTGCCCCGCCAGCTCGAGCCGCAGCTCCTCCGCGAGCGGCAGCAGGTAGTGCGTGTCGAGCGCGGCGTAGGCGAGCTGGTCCGCGGAGAGCGGCCGCCGCCCCCAGTCGGAGCGCTGGTTGGCCTTGGACAGCTTCACGCCGAAGCGCGCCTCGACGAGGGCGGAGAGCCCGAGGCCCGGCCGCCCGAGCCGCCGCGCCGCGATCATGGTGTCGAAGAGGCGCGGCAGCCGCCAGCCGTACTCCCGGCGCAAGCAGCGCACGTCGTAGTCGGCGCCGTGCAGGACCGTCTCCCGGCCGTCACAGAGGAGCGCCCCCAGCGGCTGCACGTCCACCGCCAGCGGGTCCACCACCCAGTCCTGCGCCCGGGTGGAGAGCTGCAGCAGGCAGACCCGCTCCCGGTAGACGTGGAAGCTGTTGGACTCGGTGTCCAGCGCCACGGAGGGCTCGTGCCGGAGGGTGTCGAGGAGGCGGGCCAGGCCGGCGGAGTCCTGCACCAGCACGGGCGGGGTGGCGTGGAGCGTGGTCACGGTGCGGGAGTCTACCCCGGGCTCGGCCGGCCGGCGGCCCCAGCCGTCCTGCTTTCCCCTGCCTTCCGCCTTGTCCCCCCGCACCCGCCGGGACTACCCTCCCCTCCGATGACGCAGCCCGCCCGCCCCGACCCGCTCGCCGCAGCCGCCCGCATGACTGGCGCGGCCAAGGGCCTGGCCACCGACCTCACCGAGGGGTTTCGCAAGTCCGACCGGCCCTTCAAGCGGCGCACGGCGGTGGTGGCCACCTGGGCGCTGCTGGCGTTCGTCGGCGTCTGGATCGCCTGCCCCCCCACCGGGCCGAGCAACTCGCTCGGCGCGGTGGCGCGGCTCGACACGGGCGGCATCATGGGCGCGCAGGTCCTGGTCCACAACGACAGCCGCGATCACTGGACCGACGTGACCTTCACGCTCGACGACGGCTGGCGGCTGGAGCGGCGCACGGTGCGGGCCGGCGACAAGCTGGTCCTCTCGGTGAGCGCCTTCTCCCGCGACGGCCGGCACGCGCCGCCCGACCTGATGCCCAGGCAGGTCACCGTGGAGTGCGTCGAGGGCACGGCGGTCACGCCGCTGGGAGCCGCCAGGCCGTGAGCGCCTCCGGCGCGTCACCTCGCCCTCACCGCCGCCGCACCCGCCGCCCCAGGTCGTCCGCCGCCGCCTCCTCGGCCCGCTGGCGGTCGCGCCGCCGCCGCTCAGCCCAGCGATGGGCCAGCTGATCGAGGGCGCACGCCGCGCCCCGGGCCTCGAGCAGCCGGCCCCGCTCAGCCTCCAGCGCGGCCGCCGCCGCGTCCGCCGCCTCCTCGGCGGCGATGGCCGCCGCCTCGAGCCGGCCCGCCCAGGCCGCCGCGCCCAGCAGGCGTCCCGCCTCGATCCCGG
>JANNKC010000155.1:0-11165 GCA_031396105.1 Anaeromyxobacter sp. | reverse complement strand
CTCCCTCTTCAAGCTCCTGGTGGCCTTCCACCTGGAGCGGCGGGTGGCCATGGGGGCGCTCTCGCCGAGCCGGGTCGTGGCCGAGGCCCCGGCGCCGGCCCCGCCGGTGCCGTGGGAGGGCGACCTCGAGGCGCCGGTGCCGGAGGCGCATCCGCTCGGCCAGTGGGTGGAGCGGATGATCACCGAGTCGAGCAACCGAGCCACCAGGACGGTGCTCCTCCACCTGCACGAGCGCGGCGAGGTGGAGCGGCTCAACCGCGATCTGGCCCGGCTCGGCCTGGACACCCTCCGCGTGGAAGGCACCAGCCCTGCCGACGGCGGGCGCTGGGTGCCAGGTGAGATCCACGCCACCGCCATGGACGTGGCCCGCCTGCTCTGGCTGGTGGCGGGCGGGCCGGGCCTGCTCTGGCGGACGCCGGCCGGCCTGGCGGTGACGCGCGAGGCCCTGCCCGAACGGGCCCGGACCCGGCTCAAGGCGCTGCTCTCCGACCAGGGCCTCCACGAGGCGCTCTCCTCGGGGAGCCTGTGCGGCGCGGGGCCGGCGGGCATCCCGGCCCTCGTGCCGCTCCGCTTCCTGGACCCGGCCACCGGCTTCGAGGCGGCCGGCGGCCAGGCCTGGGGGCGCGACGTCCGGCCCTGCAACGCCACGGCCGAGGTCCGCTTCCTCCACAAGACCGGCCTCACCTGGAACTACGCCTCCGACGCCGGACTGGTGGAGCCCCTGCCCGGCAAGCCCTACCGGCGCTACGTGGTGGCCATGATCTCGGCGGCCGGGACCCGCTTCGTCGACCCGGATCTGGCCGCCGCCCCACGCCACCCCTGCGACGCCTCCCGGATCTGCGCCACTCGCCGGCTGGCCCGGGTCGGCGCCGCCATCGACGCGTGGGCCGTGGGGGCCGCGGCGCGGGATGCGCAGCGGCGGTGAATACCGGACCGGCCGCGCCCGTCCAGTCCGCGAGCCTCCGTGCCGGTTCGGCTGGCCTTCCGGGCCGGTGTATGGTGCGCGCCCCTCACCCACGACCAGCGGCCCGCGCCTCGGCCGCCCGGGAGCTCGTCCGAAATGTCCCACCGATCCACCGCCGCCCGCGCCGCCGCGGCCCTGCTCTGCGTCGCCTGGCTGCCGGCCCTGGCCGCCGAGCCGGGTGCCGCCTCCTCGGCCGGGGACCAGGCCCGCTTCCTGGCCGGGCTGCCGGTGCCTCCCGGCTCGCCGCTCCACGCGCTGGCCCAGACCCAGGCGTGGGTGGAGCACCAGCAGGCCATGGACCACGCCTGGCCCAAGCTGGCCGGTCGCCTCGCCAGGGCCGGCGTCTGGGAGGCGAGCGCGCTGGCGCCGCTCCTGCGGCGCGATCGCAACGTCATCTACTTCTTCGGCGGGCCCGACGCCGCCCACGCCGTGAAGCTCTTCCCCGACGCGCCCGCCTACCTGCTGGCTGGCCTGGAGTCGGTGGGGGCGGTGCAAGCGCCCGAGACCATGAAGCTGGCCGAGGTGCACGCCGCCGTCGACGGCCTGGCCTCGGCGCTGCGCACCTTCGTCGAGAAGAGCTTCTTCCGCACCTCGGAGATGGGGCACGACCTGCAGGGCAAGGGGATCAGGGGCGTGCAGCCGGTGCTCTACCTGTTCCTGGCCCGCTCCGGCGCGGAGGTGCTCGGCGCCAGCTACTTCGAGGTGAACGCCGCCGGCGTGGCGAAGGACAAGGCGCCAGGCGAGAGGTGGGGGCCGGGCGTGCCGGGCGTGCGCGTCCGCTTCCAGTTCCCGGGCAAGCCGCCGCAGGAGATGGCCTACGTGCGGGTCAACCTGTTCGACGAGGAGCTGGCCAAGCAGCCCGGCTTCCTCGCCTGGGCCAAGGGGTTCGGCCCGGCCAACGGCCTCCTCAAGGCGGCCTCCTTCATCCTGCACGACAGGAACTTCTCGAAGGCGCGCGCCTTCCTGATGGAGGCCTGCGCCGCCATCGTGCAGGACGACTCGGGCGTGCCCTACCGCGCCTACAAGAGGGCCGGATGGGACGTGACCTGCTTCGGCAAGTACGCCAGGCCGCGCGATCCCTTCGAGGGGCACGAGCAGCGGGACCTCGCCGAGGCGTGCGCCGCGCAGGCGGCGCCGCTCGACTTCATCATCGGGTACCGGCGGTCGAACGACTCGGCGCTCCAGGTCTATGTGAAGCGGCCGACCGCGACCCCGACATCCGAGAAGACCTCCCGCGGCACGACCGCCCATCCCGAGCGCAGGGCCGGCGCTGCCGGCCCGGAGTCGAGGGAGACCGCGGCCGCCGGGCCGGCCGCGGGCGCACCCACGACGGTCCCCATCCAGTAGCGCGTCCAGCACGCCACCGATGGCCGGAACCGCTCGCTTCCTCGTCTTCGCCGACGGGTCGTCGCTGGTGAACCCGGGGGGCCCGGGCGGCACCGGCTTCGTGGTGCTCGACCGCACCCGGCCGGCGCTCCGCTTCGGCGCCACCCGCTGGGTGGAGGACGGGCCGCACCAGATCACCAACAACCGCATGGAGCTCCGGGCCGTCCTCGAGGCGCTCGAGGGGCTCCCGGCCGGCGAGGCGGTCGAGGTGCTCTCCGATTCGCGCTACGTGGTGGACGCGCTGTCGAAGTGGATCCACGGCTGGCGCCGGAAGGGCTGGAAGACCGCCAGCGGCGGGCCCGTGCTGAACCGCCAGCTCATCGAGGCGGTGGACGAGCGGGCGCGCCACCTCGAGGTGACCTTCTCCTGGGTGCGCGGCCACGACGGCCACGCGGTCAACGAGGTGGTGGACGGGCTGGCGCAGTCCGCGGCGCGCGGCGCGCCCGGGCCCGACGAGGCCGCGGTGGTGGCGGCGCTCCGGGCCGAGCGGTACCTCCGGCCGGCGGGGTAGGGCGGGACACGGCCAGGAGGGCTACGCCGGCCCCGCCTCGTCCTCGACCATCCCGTCCACGCGGACCGGATCGCTCTGCTCCGGCAGGCGGGCGGCCGTGGCGAGGTCGAGGTGGCCGCTGCGGCGCCCCTTGGTCTCCAGGTAGAAGCGGTTGTACTCGTTGGGCGGGATGACGTGGGGGATGCGCCCCGCCACCGGCAGGCGGTGCTGCGTCAGCTGCCGGATCTTCTCCGGGTTGTTGGTGATGAGCCGCACCGACCGAACGCCCAGGCTGTGGAGCATGTGGGCGGCCACCGCGTAGTCGCGCTCGTCGTCCCTGAAGCCGAGGGCCAGGTTGGCCTCCACGGTGTCCAGGCCGCGCTCCTGAAGGGCGTAGGCCCGGATCTTGTTGAGCAGCCCGATGCCGCGCCCCTCCTGCCGCAGGTAGAGGAGCGCGCCGCGCCCCAGCCCCTGGATGGTCTCGAGCCCGGCGGTGAGCTGGTCACGACAGTCGCAGCGCAGCGAGCCCATGACGTCGCCGGTCAGGCACTCGGAGTGGAGCCGGACCGGGACCTCCTGGGCGTCCACCACGTCGCCGAGGACCAGCGCGACGTGCTCCTTGCCGTCCCGGTTGTTCCAGAAGCCCACCAGCCGGAACCGGCCGAACCGCGTCGGCAGGTCGGCCACCGCCGCCACCTTGACGCAGACCCGGTCCGGGCCGAAGCCGTCGCACTCGTGGTCCTGGTCGCGCACCACCAGCTCGCTCAGCCTGTCATCCGCCATCACCGCCCTGCCTCTCCGGCGAGGAGCCGCCCCGCCAGCGCTCGCCCGGAGACCCAGGCCGCCTCGACACCGCCGCCTCGCCCGAACCGGTCCCCGCAGATCCCGAGCCGCCCGCCGCCGGGGAGGGCGAGCAGCACGGGCGCCGCCAGCTGGGCCGAGCCGTCGTTGCGGGCGTAGCTCCAGCGGTGGGCATGGGTGTGGGCCGGGCGTGCCGCCCAGGGGCCGAAGAGCCGGCCGGCCTCGGCGAGCAGGGCCGCGGGCCAGTCAGGGTCCTCGGCGTGCCGGCGCGACCAGCCGGTTCGCCCCTGCAGCACCAGCGCCAGGCGGGCGCCCGCGGGACGCTTGGTGCTGTCGTGGGAGACCAGCTGCAGCACGGCGGAGCTCTCCGGGTACCAGACCTGCCAGGCCGGCCTCGGCGCCGCGGGCGGGTAGAGGGCCAGGAGGGCCAGGCAGGCCTGGCTCCTGGAGAGCTGGAGCAGGGCGCGGGCGGCGTCGACCGACGGGGGCGGCGCCGGCATGGCGGCGAGCAGGGCCACGGCCTGCTCGGGCGCCACGGCCAGCACCACCTCGGAGGCCTGGTGCACCGCGCCTCCGGCGCACCGGATCAGCAGGCCGGCGGGCGCCGCCTCGAGGAGCGAGACCTCGGTCTCGAGTCGCACGTCGAGCCCGGCCGAGAGGTGGCGAGGGAAGGCGTTCAGCCCCTCCGCGTAGGCGAGCCGGCGTTCGCCCACCGCGAAGGCGCTGGGCTGGCACGGCTGTCCCACGCCCTCCACGGCCCCGGGCCAGCCCGGGAGGCGCGTGGCGGGCACCTCGTCGAGCGCCGCCAGGAAGGCCGGGTCCCGCCCGTGCAGGAAGGCCGGCCCCGAGTCGAGGGGCTGGCCCTCGAGCCGGCGCGTGGCGCAGCGCCCTCCCACGCCTCGGGCCCGCTCCAGCACCACCACGGCGCGCCCTGCCGCCGCCAGCGCCCGGGCGCTGGCGAGGCCGGCCACGCCGGCCCCCACGACGACGACGGGTGAAGCGTCGGACCCGCTCATGACCAGGGAGTCTAGCGCCCATTGCGCCGGGCGCAGGCGGAAGTTCGGGGCCCAGGCCGCGCCGTTCCCTGCTAGTTTTCGCGCGCCCCTCACCGCGCGGCGCCGCGCCACCACCCCGGGAGCCCACCATGTCCGACCTCCTCGACACGCTCGACCCGAAGCCGCTCTGGCACTACTTCCTGGAGCTCTCGAAGATCCCGCGCGGCTCGAAGCAGGAGGCCGCCGCGGCCGACTGGGTCATGGCGCAGGGCCAGGCGCTCGGCTGCCAGGCCGAGCGGGACGCGGTGGGCAACGTGCTCCTGCGCAAGAAGGCCTCCCCGGGCCTGGAGGGGCGGCCGGCGGTGGCGCTGCAGTGCCACGTGGACATGGTCTGCGAGAAGAACGAGGGGACCCCCCACGACTTCACGCGTGACCCCATCCGCGTGCGGCGCGACGGCGACGTGCTGCGCGCCACCGGCACCACGCTGGGCGCCGACAACGGCATCGGCGTGGCGGCGGGGCTGGCGGTCATGGCGGCCAGGGACCTGGTCCACCCGCCCATCGAGCTGCTGGTCACCGTCGACGAGGAGACCGGCCTGACCGGTGCCAACGGCCTGAAGAGCGGCTGGCTCCGGGCCACCACGCTCCTCAACCTCGACAGCGAGGAGGAGGGGGAGCTCACCATCGGCTGCGCCGGCGGCATGGACACGGTGGTGCGGCGCGCGCTCACGGCGGTGGCGCCGGCGGCCGGGGCCGTGGCGCTGCGGCTGAAGGTCTCCGGACTGAAGGGAGGCCACTCCGGCATCGACATCGCGGCCGGGCGTGGCAACTCCATCCGCCTGCTGGCGCAGGTGCTCGACGCGGTGCTGGCCAGGCACGGGCTGCAGCTCGTCAGCGTGGCGGGTGGCAACAAGCGCAACGCCATCCCGCGCGAGGCCTCGGCGGTGGTGCTCTGCGACCCGGCCCGGCAGCCCTCGCTGGCCGCCGACGTGGCGCGCCTGGGCGCCGAGTGGCGCGCCGCGCTGGGCGCCCTGGACCCCAACCTGGCCGTCACGCTGGTCACGCTGGAGCCGGGCGAGGCGGCGCCCCCCATGTCGGCCCCCGACGCGCGCGCCGTGCTGGGGCTGCTGCTGGCCGGGCCGCACGGCGTGGAGGCCATGAGCCCGGACATCGCCGGGCTGGTCCAGACCTCCACCAACATGGGGCTGGTGGAGACCAAGGGCGGCGCGGTCGAGGTGAACTTCCTGACCCGCTCCTCCATCGACGCCTCCAAGCACGCGCTCGCCGCCCGGGTCGCCGCCGTGGCCACGCTGGCCGGCTTCGAGGTCACCCACACCGGCGGCTACCCGGGCTGGAAGCCGGAGCCGGGCTCCAGGGTGGTGAAGCTGGTGGACGCGGTGCACCGCGAGCTCACCGGCAAGCCCATGGCCATCAAGGCCATCCACGCCGGCCTGGAGTGCGGGCTCATCGGCGAGAAGTACCCGGCCATGGAGATGGCCTCCATCGGGCCGAGCATGTGGGACGTCCACACGCCGGACGAACAGGTGTCGATCCCGTCGGTGAAGAACTTCTGGACGCTGCTCACCGCGGTGCTGGCGCGGCTGTAGCCGGGGCGACCGGAGCGTCGCCCGAGGCCTGCTCGGTCGTTCAGAGCGTGGCCAGCAGGGCGCGCGCCTCGGCGGCCAGCGGGTCGCCGGGGTCGCCGCCCGCCCGCTGCGAGAGCAGCCGCTCCAGCGCCGTCCGCGCCCGCGCCGGGTGGCCCTGCCTGGCCTGGCAGCGGGCCCGCAGCAGGATGGCCCGCGGCACCATGCCGCCGCCGCGCGCCGACATGGGGTGCCAGGTCGAGAGGAGCCGGTCCACCGCGGCCACCGCCGCGCCGTCGTCGCCCGCTGCGGCGGCGACCTGGGCCAGGGCCCAGGACGGGGGCATGCCCCACCAGGACGGTACCGGCTCCGTGGCCGAGAGCGCCGTGAGCGCTGCCACGGCGTCGCGGAGCCGTCCTTCGCGCCAGGCCAGCACGGCCGCGTGCACCTGGGCGTCCAGCGTGCCGGGAGCGAGGCCAGCCGCCAGCGTGGCCGCGTGGGCCAGGTCGCCGAGCACGGCGAGATCGGTGGCCAGCGGCGCGGCGATGGCCGGGTCGGCGGCCAGGGCAATCTGCGCCTCCCGCCACGCCTCCTCGAGGTGCCCCTGGCCGGCCCGCATGACGGCGCGGGTGTGGTGCACCAGCGCCCGCCGCGACGGCGAGGCCTCGGGTGGCAAGCGGGCCAGGGCCTCACGGAACCGCCCCTGCGCCTCGAGGGATCTGATGAGGCCGGCCCGAACGAAGGCGTCGTCTTGCCCGGCCGCCTTGTCGAGCTCCAGGGCGGCGTGCGCCGCACCGAAGTCGCCGTCGGCGAAGCGGATGATGGCCTCCTCGTAATGGGCTGCCGGGCCGCCCGCCGCCGAGATCTGGCGCGCCACCGCCAGCGCCCGCGCCCGGTCGCCCAGCCAGAACCAGGCTCGCACCAGGAGCGCTCGGCGGGCTGGCGCGGGGGGGAGCCGCTCCCAGCTGGAGGCGTACTGGCGCAGCTCGTCGAGGTGGCCGAGCTGGACCAGCTCCGCCACCAGGAGCCGGGCCACGTCGGACTGCTCCGGGTCGAGCGCCACGGCGCGGCGCATGAAGGGGAGGGCCCGCGCCCAGTCGCGCCGCCGGTGCAGGTAATAGCCGGCTCGGGCGTGGAACTCGTGGTCGTCGGGAAAGCGCGCCGCCGCCTCCGTGTACGTCGCCACGGCCGCCTCGACCCGCCCCTCGAGCTCGGCCTGGTAGGCCAGGATGAGCGCCCGCTCGCGCGGCGGGGCCCGGTCGGAGCGGGCCACCGCCAGCGCGTTCTCCCGGAGCGCCCCGGCCTCGTCCGCCCCCTCGGCGCCCATGAGGTAGGCGAGCTGGTGGTGGGCCAGGGCGAAGTCGGGGTCGATCTCCAGCGCCCGCAGGAAGTGCTCCGGGCAGACCCGGTCGGCGTCGTTGCGCCGGATCATGCACTCCAGGCCGGAGAAGTAGAACTGGTAGGCGGCCAGGTTGCGGGTCACCGCGTCGCCGACCGGGCGCCGCTCCGCCTCGACGGCGGCCTGCGGTTCGGCGAGCTCGCGCCGCGCCCGCAGCGCCACCTGGTCCACGAGCTCGGGCACGAGGTGGCGCCCGTTGACCCGCTCCGACACGGTGAAGAGGTAGCGGTCCTCGGCGGGGTCGAGCGCCCGCACCTCCAGCACGTAGGTGTCCTCGAAGCGGTGCACGGTGGAGAGCAGCAGCGCCTTCACGCCGAGCCGCCGGCCCACCTGGCGCGCCAGCGTCTCGTCGATGCGGGCCGCGTCGCCGTGACCGAGCTCGCCGAGGGCCTCCCAGAGCCGGTTGCGGCTCACCACGGTGAGGTGGAGCGACTGGTCGAGCGCGGTGCCCAGCAGGCCGGTCAGGCCGTCCAGCGCCGGGTCGCCGGTCCGGTTGTCCACGTCCGCCACGGCCACGCTGGGCCGGCCGGGCGGCTGGCCGGCACGCCACCAGGCCACGGCGCCCGCCACGGCGGCCACCAGCAGGGCCGCGGCGGCGAGGAGCGCCACCCCTCGCCGGAGCCGTCGGGTGCGCGGATCCAGCGCGCGCGCCTCCGCCTCGAGCTCCACCACCACCTCGGAGGAGGTGGCCGGGCGGTCGGCCGGAAGCCGCTCCACCAGGCGGCGGGTCAGCGCCGCCAGGCCGGGCGGCACGCCGTCGAGGTCCGGCGCCTGCGGCGGCCGCTCCTCGAGGACGGTGAGCCGGCCCGACGTGGTCTCGTACGGCGTGCGCCCGGCCAGCATCCGGTAGAGCAGGCAGCCGAGCCCGAAGAGATCGGCCCGACCGTCGTCCGGCTCGCCGCGCCACTGCTCCGGCGCCGTGTAGCTGGGGGTGCCGCCGCGCTGCCCGCCGGAGCCCAGCACCCGCGCCAGGCCGAAGTCGAGCACCTTCACCGCGCCCGACTCGCAGAGGAAGACGTTGCCCGGGTTGAGATCGCGGTGGAGCACGCCGGCGGCGTGGGCGTGGGCCAGGGCGCGCGCCACGTCCAGGCCGATGCGCACGGCCTCGAGGCTCGGCAGCCTGCCGCGCGCCACCCTGGCCGAGAGCGGCTCGCCCCGCAGCAGCTCCATGATGACGTAGGGGCCGGAGGCGCAGGTGCCGAAGTCGTGGACCGTGACGATGCCCGGGTGGTTGAGCCGCGCCGCCGCCTCGGCCTCCGAGCGCAGGGCGTCCGCCTGGCCGGGGGCGATGGCGCGCGCCGGGCGCAGCGCCTTCCAGGCCACCGACCGCCCCAGCTCGGTGTCGCGCGCCTCGAAGACCACGCCGAAGCCGCCGTGGCCGATCTCGCGCAGCAGCTCGAACCGGCCGATGCGGTCGCCCACCGCCGGCGGCTTGACCCAGGCCGCGGCCACCGGCACGTCCTTCGTCCGCACCAGCTCCTCGAGGAGCCGGGTCATGGCGCCGGGTGCGGTGGGGTCGTCGTGCTCCACGGGCCTCCTGTGGGCGGCGTGGCGCCCCTGGCGTCTCAGTAGACGGCGAGCAGCTCCACGTCGAAGACCAGCGTGGCGTTGGGCGGGATCTCCGGAGGGGCGCCGGCGGCGCCGTAGCCCAGCTCGGGCGGGAGGGTGAGCTTGCGCTTGCCGCCCACCTTCATGCCGGCCACGCCGCGGTCCCAGCCCTCGATGACCTCGCCGCCGCCCAGCGTGAAGGAGAATGGGTCGGAGCCCACCGAGGAGTCGAACCGGGTGCCGTCGGTGAGCCAGCCGGTGTAGTGCACCTCCACGGTCTTGCCGCGGACCGCCTCCGGGCCCTTCCCCTTCACCAGCTCCTCGATCTTGGGCTTCGCCATGCGCGCTCCGTCGTGGGTGAGGGCGCATGCTATCGTAACGGCCCCATTCTCGCCCGAGGAGAAGCCACGCCATGGCCGACGCCCAGTTCCAGTTCCACGAGCCGTTCCCCCTCGCGAAGGACGACACCCAGTACCGCCTCCTCGGCAAGGAGGGCGTCTCGCTGGCCACCTTCGACGGCAAGGACGTGCTCAAGGTGGAGCCCGCCGCGCTGACGCGCCTGGCGCGTGAGGCCATCCGGGAGTGCTCCTTCTTCCTGCGCAAGGCCCACAACGAGCAGGTGGCCAAGATCCTGGGCGATCCGGAGGCCTCGCAGAACGACAAGGGCGTGGCCCTGGCCTTCCTGCGCAACGCCGAGATCGCGGCGCGCGGCGAGCTGCCCATCTGCCAGGACACCGGCACCGCCACCGTGATGGGCAAGAAGGGGCAGCAGGTCTGGACCGGGGCCGACGACGAGGCGGCCATCTCGCAGGGGATCTGGGAGACCTACCGGAAGGAGAACCTGCGCTACTCGCAGACCAGCGCGCTCAACCTGTACGACGAGAAGAACACCGGCGACAACCTGCCGGCGCAGATCGACCTCTACGCGACCAAGGGCGCCGAGTACAAGTTCCTCTTCGTCACCAAGGGCGGCGGGTCGGCCAACAAGACCATGCTCTGGCAGGAGACCAAGGCGCTGCTCAACCCGGCCACGCTGGAGAAGTTCCTGGTCGAGAAGATGAAGTACCTGGGCACCGCGGCCTGCCCGCCGTACCACATCGCGGTGGCCATCGGCGGCACCTCGGCCGAGGCCTGCCTCAAGACCGTCAAGCTGGCCTCCACCAAGTACTACGACGGGCTGCCCACCCAGGGCGGCGCGGTGGGCCAGGCCTTCCGCGACGTGGAGCTGGAGCAGCGGCTGCTCGAGCTGGCCAACAGGCTGGGCATCGGCGCGCAGTTCGGCGGCAAGTACTTCGCCCATGACGTGCGGGTGGTGCGCCTGCCGCGCCACGGCGCCTCCTGCCCGGTGGGCATGGGCGTCTCCTGCTCGGCCGACCGGAACGTCAAGGCCAAGATCAACGCCGGCGGCCTCTGGATCGAGGACCTGGACCACGACCCGGGCCGCCTCATCCCGGCGGCCTACCGCACCGGGTCGCACCAGCACGGCGTGGCCATCGATCTCAACCGGCCCATGAAGGAGATCCTGGCCGAGCTCTCCAGGCACCCGGTCTCCACGCCGCTGCTCCTCAGCGGCACGCTGGTGGTGGCGCGCGACATCGCCCACGCCAGGTTCAAGGAGCTCATCGACGCCGGCAAGGGCGTGCCGCAGTACCTGAAGGACCACCCGGTCTATTACGCGGGGCCTGCCAAGACGCCGCCGGGCAAGCCCTCCGGATCCTTCGGCCCCACCACCGCCGGCCGCATGGACTCCTACGTGGACCTGCTCCAGTCCCACGGCGCCTCCATGGTGATGATCGCCAAGGGCAACCGGTCCAAGCAGGTCACCGACGCCTGCCAGAAGTACGGCGGCTTCTACCTCGGCTCCATCGGCGGCCCGGCCGCGGTGCTGGCCGAGGAGAACATCAAGAAGGTGGAGGTCATCGACTTCGCCGAGCTGGGCATGGAGGCGGTCTGGAAGATCCAGGTCGAGAACTTCCCGGCCTTCATCCTGGTGGACGAC
>JANNKC010000105.1:0-5789 GCA_031396105.1 Anaeromyxobacter sp. | reverse complement strand
CGCGAGCCACCACGGCGAACCCCTTGCCCGCCTCCCCGGCCTTGCTCGCCTCGATGGCCGCGTTGATGGCCAGCGTCGAGGACTGATCCGCCAGGAAGCCGACCGTCTCGACGATGTCGTCGATGCGCCTGACCCGCTCGGCCAGCGCCGAGGAGGAGGTGGCCACGCGGCCGAGCGACTCGGCGATGGCGGTCATGGCCCGGGCGGCCTGGCCGGCGGTGTCGCCGCCCGCCTCGACGACCGCCGCGGCCGACTCGCCGCGCCGGATGAGCTCCGAGGCCCGGTCGGCGGAGGCGGCGGAGGTCTGCGCCATCTCGGTCATGGTGTTGGCGGTCTCGGTCACGGCCGCCACCTGCTCGGTGGTGGCGGTGGAGAGCTGGGTGGCCGCCGACTGCAGGCTCACCACGATCTCGCCCAGGTTGGCCGAGGCCTGCTGCGTCTGGCCCACCATGCCGCGCAGGTTGCCGGTCATGCGCTGGACGGCCTGGCCCAGCGCCCCGGGGATCTCCACGTCGCGGCGCAGGTCGCCCGCGGCGATGGTGGTGGCCTGCTCGACGATGGCGCGGAAGGAGCGCTGCAGCTCGTCGAAGCGTGCGCCGAGGTCACCGGCCACCCGGTCCTGGGCGCCGACCTCGCCGCGCGAGAGCTCGGCCATGCGCTGCCCCAGCGCCACCATGGCGGCCTGGGACTCGCGGAAGGCCTGGACCAGGCCGCTGTCCCCCTCCAGCACGCGCCCCAGGTCGCCGGCGGCCATGGCCCGGAGCTGCGCGAAGACGTGCGCCATCTCCACGGTGATGCGCGCCGTGGCGTGCGCCAGGTCGCCGGTCTCGTCGGTCGAGATCCAGCGCGGGCTCTCGGGCGTGCCCGCCGCCAGCGACCGCAGCGACGCCTCCACGGCCTCCGCGGCCCGCGCCTGGCGCCGCGCCAGCATGCCTCCGGTGATGAGGAAGGCGACCAGCAGGATCAGCGCGATGATGGTGACCGGCACGCCGGCGGAGACCAGCAGACCATCGAGCTCGGCGCGCACCACCGTGGCCGCGTCGCCGAAGCCCCGGGCCTCGACGGTGGCGAGCAGCTGGGCCGAGGCTTGCCTCCAGCGCGTCACCACCACGATCCCGCTGAAGACCAGCAGCGACACCAGGGCCACCGCGAAGGCATAGGGCAGGTACCAGCGCTGTCGCGGCCAGAAGATCCCTCGCCCATGCAGCGGCGCGGCCGGGTCGCGCGCCATCTCCGCCAGGGCGATGGGCCGCAGGTCATCCTCCACCAGCATGGTGAGGATCAGCCCCGGGAAGAGGGAGGAGAACAGCCCGACCACGACCCCGACCCCGATCATGGACGGCTCGCGGTCGAAGAGGACGCAGGCCCCGCCGGCGAAGACCAGGGCGCCCGCCAGCCAGGCCACCACGTTGGAGTAGATCTCCACCTTGCGCGGCAGCTCGAGGATGCGGGTCAGCCGCGCGCCCGGGCCGTCGTCCGGACGCTCCTCGAGCGCCCTCCGCACCAGCAGCGAGGTCACGGCGAACTGCTGCGCCGCCGAGATGAACAGGACCGGCGTGAGGACCCAGGCCAGGGCGCGGAGCAGGGCGCCGCCGGACAGCCCCATGATGAGGCCGAAGACGTAGGCGCCCACCACGGCGCTGGGCACCGCGGTGGCGAGGATGCGGCGAAAGATCCTGCCGCGGACGGCGGCGAGCTCGAGCGGCGTGGTCATGACCTGGTGGCCTGCATGGACGCCAGGCCGACGTCGATGCCGGTGTGGCGCAGGACCATGTCGTGCAGCTCGTGCGGCCCGATGGGCTTGGTGAGGACGGCGCGCGCGCCGGCCTCCCTGCAGAGGCGCTGCGACGCCTCGTCGCGGTTGCTGGTGAGGATGATCACCGGAGTGTCCCGGAGCGCCGGATCGGCCCGGAGCTCGCGGCACAGGCCCGGGCCGTCGAGCCGCGGCATGCGCAGATCGCACAGGATCAGGTCCGGCCGCTCGACCCGGGCGATGGCCAGCGCCTCGACCCCGTCCCGGGCGTCGAGGACCCGCACGTCCTTGACGATGAGGTAGACCTTGATCAGCTCGCGGGTCACCTTGCTGTCGTCCACCAGCAGGATGGTCTTCATGGGCACTCCTGATCCCCGAGGGGCTCGGCCAGGGCGAGGGCGCTCGCCACGTCGAGCACGGCGAGCGGCCCGTCCGCCTCGGCGAAGCCGCGGACCAGCTCCATGCGGGCGCCCCGCGGTGGTGCCAGCGGCGCGCAGGCCACGACCTCCTCGACCGCGCTGACCCACAGGAGCGCCCGTCGAGCGCCCTCCCTGAGCTGGAGCAGCTGGTCACCCGGACGGAGCCGCACCTCGATGGCCCCGAGCAGCGCCTCGGCGAAGAGGACGGGGAGCAGCGTCCCCTCGACCGAGACCACGGGGTGGGCCGGGCCGTCCACCGCGGGCCGCACCGACGGGAGCGCCGCCGGGAGGACGCGCTCGACGCTCGCCAGCGGCACCAGCAGCCGGAAGGCGCCGCTGCGAGCCACCAGCAACGGGTCGCCGCGGCGCAGCGCCCCCTGGCCGGCGGCGGGGGCCTCGGGGAGCTGGATCTCAGCGGGCGTCATGGAGGCGCAGCGTCCAGATCGAGCCGGTGTCGAAGCCGTCCAGGCCGTACGGGTTGAAGACGCTGGCGCTGGTGGCGCTGCCGCCGACGACGCCCGGCGGGACCGCCACCATGGTCATGGCGCAGGTGACGAGGAGGAGCCCCGGGACCGGCACCAGGTTGCTGGTGATGGTGCAGGTCCCGACGGCGGTGTAGCTGCCGTCCTGGAGGTCGAAGCGGATCAGGAACGGCTGGGCCACGAAGGGGCTGGCGCTGGACAGGAGGCCGCAGCCGGTGGCCGTGCCGGCGAAGCGCACGTCGTCGTTCACCAGCACGCCGTCGCGGGCCCTGGTCCGCACCGTCCAGACGCTGGCGCCCAGCCGCACGTTGACCGGCTGGAACGGGGCGCCGGCGCAGACCTCGGCGCTGGCGGGGTAGCGGGGGTCCTCCACGGTGCGCAGCACCAGGATGCGCTCCTCGGCCGGGGCCAGGAGCGGGGCGAGGAGGAGGGCGAGCGCGGCGGCGTGGCGGAGGTGGCAGGACATGGTGGAGGGCTCCGGCTGGGGTGGAGGGGCGCGAGGCTAGAGGCGGACGATCTGGGCGCCGTAGTGCACGCCGGCGCCGACGGCGGCGAAGAGGACCAGCGCCCCGCTGCCGAGCTGGACCACGCCCTCGTCCAGGTCCTCGGAGAAGAGGATGAGCGTGCTGGCGGCGGAGGTGTTGCCGTAGCGGTGCACGTGGACCGGCACGCGGTCGCTCGGGATGCCCGAGCTGGCGACGAAGCGGTCCAGCACGCGCTTGTTGGCCTGGTGGAGGTAGTAGCGGCTGACGTCCTCCCCAGCGCCGGGGTGGAGGGCGCGCACCTCGTCCACCGCCTTCTGCATGAAGAGCGGGTAGGCCTCCGCCACGGCCGGGCCGTTGATGTAGTAGGCGTGGTCCGCCAGCGCGGCGCGGGTGTGGGATGGCAGCGTGGCCCCGCCGCCACGGTGGACCACCAGCTCCTGGTGGGCGGTGCCGGCGGTGGAGGCCAGGATGCCCTGGCCCGGCCGCTCGTCACCGCGCAGGATCAGCGCGCCGGCCCCGTCGCCGAACATGTACATCGAGAGGAAGGCGTTGATGCGCCCGTTCTCCGGCATGGCGCAGGTGAAGACGTCGCGGTCCACGTAGGCCGAGGCGAAGGTGGACGCGACCACGGCGATGGTGCGGGCCGTGTCGGAGAGGATCATCCTCCGCGCCATGTCGATGACATAGAGGGCGCCGCCGCACCCGGAGTCGACCACCAGCGCATGGGTGTCCCGGCGGCAGCCGAGCCGCCGGTGGAGCTGGACCGCGTCGTGGCAGAAGTTGATCTGGTCGGGCGTGGTGGTGACCAGGTAGATGGCGTCGAGCGAGGTGGCGGCCAGCCCCGACATCTCCAGGGCCCGGCGCAGCGCCACCTCGCCCATGTCCACGTTGGAGCGCGGGGAGGTGGTGAAGTCGTCCGGTGGTGGCAGGGCCCGGCCCGCCGAGTCGAAGTCCCACAGGAAGCGCCGCTCCTGGATGCCGGTGCGGCTCTCGATTCGCTCGGCCGACCAGCCCGGGATGGCGCTGGCGATCCTCGCGTTGCTGACCACCCGCCGTGGAAGGAACGATCCCGCGCCAACCAGCCGAACGCTCCTCATGGTCTCCCCTCGAGGTCCCTCGCCCGATGGCCCTCGTCATGGAGGCTGACGATCCGGACCGGCAAACGTGACCGAGCCGCGGCACGCCGCGGGTGCTGTGGCGCGCCTACATCGTCACCACGGCCTTCCCGTGGCGCGGCGCGGCGCGGCGGCCGCGGAGCCCGTCAGGCCAGGGCCGCCACGGCCACGAAGAGGTCCACCGCGTCCGCGCGCTCCAGGGGCAGGGCCACGCGCCGATCCGGGCCGAGGATCGCCAGCGTGCGGCCCCCGGCCAGCCAGTAGGCGCGCTGCGCGCGCGTCAGCTCCGCCTGATCGCGCAGGCGAACCACGCGGACCGCCTCGAAGCCAGGGTCGAGCGCCAGGCCCCGGCAGCGGCGCTCGGCGCGGTCGGAGTCCGGCCCCGCGCCGATCACCAGCACGATGATGGTGTCGGCCTCCGCCAGGGCCGCGGCCAGCCCGGGTGAGCGGACCGGCTCGGGTGAGGGGACCGGCCCGGCCGCCTGCCACCTCTGGAGCGCCATCATGGGTGCCTCCCTGCCCCGGCCACCGCCCGGCAGGCGCGCCGCTGGGAGGTCGGGTCGGACGGGGCCTCGAGCGCCGCCTCGACCAGCGCCTCGGCGACCCCCTGGGTGATCCGCTGGCCGGTCCGCTCCTCGAGGAAGAGCCACTGGCCGGCCGGGTTGGCCTCCAGGAAGAGGTGCTGGCCCTCCTCGGTCCGGCGGAAGTCGAGGGCGGCGTAGCGCAGGCCCAGCGCGTCGAGCAGCGCCCGGACCCCACGCGCCACCTCCGCCGGCAGCTCGCAGGGCTCCACGCGGGACTGGGCGTAGGCGGGGCGGAAGTCCTGCGGGGAGCTGGTCTCACGGGCGTCGATGGCGGTCGCGAAGAGCCGGCCGCCGGCCGCGGTGACCCGGATGTCGGTGCCAGGCACGTAGGCCTGGATGATGGCCGGGGCGAAGCGCAGGTCGTCGAGCCGGCGCCGGTCGGCCTCGGTGACCAGCCGGGTGGGCCGCCAGCTCGCCTCGGTGGGCTGGAGCGGCTTCTGGATCACCGGGCGCTCCCCCAGCTCCTCGAGGAAGGCGCGCGCCTCGGCCGGGTCCCAGGTGATGAGCGTGGGCGGCACCTCCAGCCCGGCGGCCTCGGCCGCCGCCAGCTGCACCGGCTTGTGGCCGGCCCGCTCGTTCCGCCAGGGGTCGTTCATCCAGCCGGCGCGGAGCGAGCCCCAGACGCCGGAGAGCATCGCGTGGACCTGGGCTATGGCGTACGCGGCGGCCGGGGGGGAGAGCCCGGCGTCCGGGACGTAGGGCCGGGGGCGGCGCCACCAGACGGCGCCGATCTGGGCGGCGTCGACGCTGGCGCCGTCCACGCCGGTGAACCTGGCGCCGTTCACCGGCCGACCAGCCGAGAAGCCGAGCCGCGCCTGGCAGGGCAGGGTGGCGAGGTCGAGCATGACGCAGCGCCAGCCCAGCCGCGCCACCGCCTCCATGACCGGCGCGGCGTGGACGTCGTCGGCGTGGGTGACGGCGAGGATCATGGGCGAGCCCCCCCGGGCTCGG
>JANNKC010000090.1:0-3842 GCA_031396105.1 Anaeromyxobacter sp. | reverse complement strand
CGAAGAAGACCCGGCCCATCAGCTCGCGCGACTCGCGCTCCAGGATGGCCGCGGCGCCGGCCGAGGCGTAGACCACGCGACGCTCGCGCACCACCAGCGTGCCGGTGGTGAGCCGCTCGCGGGCGCTCACCGGCCCTCCCCACGCAGCAGCCGGCGCTCGCCCACTCGCAGCGTCACCTTCTCGCGGTCGAAGTACTCGGCGAGCGGGATGACGTGCTTGCGGGTGGCGCCCACCAGCTCCTTGAACTCCCCGGTGGTGATGGCGCCTTGCTGCCTGAGCCGGGCCACCAGCCGGTGGCGCAGCCCGGCCACGGCCACCGCGTCGAAGTAGAGCTCGGCCGAGACGCGCACCGCCGTCCCCTCGGCGAGGAGCAGCTTCAGGACCGCGGCCGCCTCGGAGGGCGCCACCCCCGCCGCCGCGGGCAGCTCGGAGAGCCAGGGCGGCGTCAGGCCGCCCTGGGCCAGCGCCGCCGCCACCCGGGCCTTGGCGGCGCCGCCGGCGCCGCCGGCCGCCGCGGCCCGATGGGAGGCCCGGCGCACCAGGTCCCCGTCGGTCACCAGGGTGCCGCCCTCGGCGAGCCGGGCCAGCAGGCGGGCGAAGAGGCGGGCGTCGGCCACCGGCGGCAGCACGCCGCGCAGGGCCTCCTTGCCCATGCCGGCGGCCAGCGGCGCCCTGGCATGGTGGGCCTCCACGGCCGTCACGAGCCTCGCCGCCAGGTCGTCGGCCACGCGGCCTGACACCCAGACGCGCCGCTCCCGGTCCACCAGCAGGGCGCCGCCCCGCGCGCCGAGCCGCTGCAGCGCCTCCTCGGAGGCGCGCTGCGACAGGGCCGCCCGGCCGGTGAGGGCCTCCACCGTGAGGCCGGACGGCCCGGCCATGGCGAGCAGCGTGGCCACTCGAGCGTCCAGGTCCGAGCCGGCCAGCACGGCGAGCTGGGCGAGCGGCTCCGGCTTGCCGCGGCGGCGGCGCGGCGAGGCCACCGAGAGGACGCGCCCGCCCGCCAGCGTGGCGCCGCGGCCGTCCAGCTTGGCGAAGCCGCGCAGGATGAAGCGCTGGCCCGGCAGCGCCGCCACCGGGGCGGCCAGCCGGAGCTGCGCCGGCGCGGTGGCCCCGGGGGCGAGCTCGGCCCGGTCCAGGAGCGCCACGGCCACCTCCACCTGGGCCGTCCCCACGTGGAGCAGCAGGCGGGCCCGGTGCTCGAGCGGCCTGGGCGCCGCCGCCAGCAGCGTCACCTCGACGTCGAGCAGCGAGGAGGCGGGCACCACCTCGGCGTGGGTGAGCGCCTGCCCGCGGGAGATGGCGGCGGCGTCGACGCCAGGCAGGTTGATGGCGGTGCGCTGGCCGGCCAGGGCGCGCGCCACCGGCTGGCCGTGGACCTGCACCGAGCGGACGCGCAGCGGCGCGGTGCCGGGCGCCGCCGGCACCAGCGCCACCGCCTCACCCTCGGCCACGGTGCCGGAGAGGATGGTGCCGGTCACCACGGTGCCGAACCCCTTGAGCGAGAAGGCGCGGTCCACCGGCAGGAGCAGCGGTCCGTCGGCGGGGCGGGGCGGCGCCTGGCGCGCCAGGCGGGCCAGTGCCTCGCCGAGCGCGGGCAGCCCCTCTCCGGTGCGCGAGGAGCAGGGGACGATGGGGCAGCCCTCCAGGAAGGTGCCGCGGATGGCGGCCCCGAGCTCCTCCTCGAGGAGCGGCAGCCAGTCGGGCCCCAGCGCGGGCAGGAGGTCGCACTTGGTGATGGCGATGAGGCCGCGCGGCACGCCCAGCAGCCGGCAGATGTCGAGGTGCTCGCGGGTCTGCGGCATGACGCCCTCGTCCGCCGCCACCACCAGCACCACCAGGTCGAGGCCGCCCGCGCCCGCCGCCATGGCGCGGATGAACCGCTCGTGGCCCGGCACGTCCACCACGCCGGCCACCGTCCCATCCGGCAGGGCCAGGTGGGCGAAGCCGAGCTCGATGGTGATGCCGCGCCGCTGCTCCTCGCGGAGGCGGTCGGTGTCGATGCCGGTCAGCGCCTTGACCAGCGAGGTCTTGCCGTGGTCGACGTGGCCGGCCGTGCCGATGACGACCCGCAGCATGGTGTCCCGGCGCGCCGCTAGACGCCGGCCTCGCCGGGGTCCTGGGCCGCCGAGCCGGTCGCGTCGAGCTGGTAGTCCCAGCCAAAGAGGATGAGCTCGTCGGTCTCGAGTGCGTGCCAGTCGGGCCGGGCGCCGCCGGGGCGCTTCACCAGCACGGCGGTGCGGACCTGCCGCGCGCCCGACTTGCGGCACAGGGCGCGGGCCTTGGCCAGGGTGGAGCCGCTGTTGGCCACGTCGTCCACCACCAGGACGCGCCGCCCGGTCAGGTCGGGCAGCTGCTCGGCGGCCTTCGGCATCGGGGCGGCGTCGCGGCGCCGCTTCTCGATGCGCACCGCCCTGAAGTCCGCCTGGAGCGCCGCGGCCAGCGCGCCGCCCACGAAGACCCCGCCCTTGGCGATGCCCACCACGGTGTCGGGGCGGTACTCCTCGGCGATGGTGGCCGCCAGCGCGCGGGCCACCTCTCCGAAGGCGGCCCAGCCGAGCTCCCGCATGGCCCGCTTGGGCGAACGGGAGAGCCGGGCCGGCGCCTTGAGCCGCTTCATGGCGAAGGCGTCGGCCACGCCCATGCCGAGCGGGTGCTCCGGCTGGGCGGCGGCGCGGTCAGCGGGGGAGGTCCGGGCGCGGGGCGAAGGCTTGGCGCGGGGCGAAGGCTTGGCGCGAGGCGAAGGCTTGGCGCGAGGCGAAAGCTTGGCGCGGGGCGCGGGCTGGACGCGCCGCGTGGCGGCGCGCTTCTTCTTTGACGTGGCGATGGCTCGCCTCCCGGGCAAAGCCGGCGGTCCCGGCGGTGGAGGGGCGGGAATGTACCACGGCCCACCGGGGTGGATCAGGCCGGGGTGGTCGGACCCGGCTCACCCTCGCGGAGGCGCGCCAGCAGCTCCTCCAGCGCCGCCCGGTCGAGCACGTAGCGGGTGTGGCAGAACTCGCAGGAGACCTCGGCCTGGCCCTCGCTGGACAGCACCTCGGCCACGCCGCTGGTGCCCAGCGCGGAGACGGCGGAGCGGGCGCGCGCCAGGCTGCAGCCGCAGCGGTAGGCCACCTCCTGGTCGGACAGGAGCTCGAAGCCCGGGCCGGCCACCGCCGCCAGCACCTCCTGCGCCCCGCCCCCGCCGGCCAGCGCCCGGGCCAGCGCCCCGTCCGCCAGCCCCTCCCGCAGCGCCGCCACCGCGGCGTCGTCGCCGTCCGGGAGCCGCTGCACCAGCAGCCCCACCACGTCGCCGAGCGGCTCGTCCCCCCGCGGCACGACGCACAGGTCGAGGGCCGTCTCCACCTGCTCGCTCACCGCGAACCAGCGGCGCAGCACGCCGGTCACGTCGTCGCCGCCCAGCGCCACCGCGCTCCGGTAGAACTTGCCGCCGCCGAGGTCGCGGATCACCGAGAGGAAGCCGGACTGGCCCAGGGCCGCGCGGGCCGCCGCGGCGGGCTGGCCCGGCGGATTCACCCCGGGTGCGCGCACGTAGCCGCGCACGTTGCCGTCCGGATCGGCGTCCACGAAGAGGCCTCGCACCGGGCCGTCGACCTCCAGCTGCAGGTTGACCCGCCCGCGCGCCTCCTTCTGCAGCGCCCCCACCAGCGCGCCGCCCGCCAGCAGCTCGGCGAAGAGGTGGGAGGTGGCGGGGGTGAGGCCGTGGAGCACCCGCATCAGGCGGGCGGTGTCGCCGATGCGGACGAAGAGGGCGCGCAGGCCGCGCGAAGGGAAGAGGCCGCGGACGAGCCGGTCGATCATGAGGGGGCGCATCCTCGCCAACTCGGGGGCCCGTCGCAAGGGG
>JANNKC010000075.1:0-5191 GCA_031396105.1 Anaeromyxobacter sp. | reverse complement strand
TCGCGCTGTCCGCGGCGGCGGTGCTCCTGGCCATCGGCGGCGGGGCCATCGACGCGGCGGTCCTGGCCACGCTGGCGGTGGCCTGCCCCGCAGCGCTGTGGCGGCTCGGCGTGCGCGGCACGCGGCCCGCCTCCGTGCTCTTCGAGCGCCGCCGCAACCTGGCGCTGCACGCGGACCTGCGCCGCATCCGGACCCGGCTGCGCCGTGCCGACGACTGGAGCCAGGTCTGGCCGGTGGTGCACCACGCGGCCGACCTGCTCGGCGCGGGAGGCGTGGAGCTGCGCATCGCCACCACGTCGGCTGGCGTGCCCGAGGCCCGCTACTCAGCCGGCGCCACCGGCGATGGCTTCCTGTGCGCACGCTCGTCCCTGGCCCCTGGCGCACCGGCCGGCAGCCTGATGCTGCGCTGGAGCGAGCGGACCGCCCTCGACCGCGACACCGAGATCGCGGTCGAGATCTTGTGTGGCGAGGTCGGCAGCGCGATCGGCCGGATCCAGCGCCGGCGCCAACGCGGGAGGCCGGCGGCGTCGTCGCTCGCAATGCCCGAGGTCTAGCGGGCCGAGCGAGGGTGGTTGGCCTGCCGAGGCGGCGGCGAAGGCGGAGCGACCCGGGCCCCGCTCGTGAGCGCGCCCCGCCCGCGCCAAGGTGGTCGGCCGCGAACAGAGGCCGGGATCACTCCAGGTAAGCGACGAGGTGGCTGTACTGGTGAAGAACTGCACGTGCTCGGGGGTGTCGTAGACATCGGTTCTCCGGTCCCCAAGGCGTCCTGGCCGCTGGCCGCCTGGCCACGACGTGGTAGTCTTCGGCTTCCGCAGCCATGTCCTCCGCCACCATCCCGCCCCCGGCAGCTACCGTGCTGGGGACCCGAGTCTGGGGCCTCACCCTTGAGGCCTTCCTGGACCTGGCCTTCGCGCGCATCCGGAACGGCGTGCGAACGCTCTTCACCACGGCCAACGCGCACTCCTTGGTCGTGGCGCGCGGGCACCCAGGGTTGGCGGCCCACTACCGCGATGCCGACGTGGTGCTGCCCGATGGCTTCCTCGCCGCGTGGGGCGCCCGCCGCTGCGGTGGTGACGTCCCGGCGCGAGTCGCCGGCCCTGACTTCTTCGAGGCCTTCCTGGCTCGCGCCGCACGCGAAGGCGTGTCCGTGTTCTTCCTCGGCACCACCGATGCCACCCTGGCTCGCATCGTGGAAAGGTCGGGGGAGCGATTCCCGGGGCTGCGCGTCGCGGGGACGCTGTCCCCGCCCTTCGGGGAGTTCGACGACGAGTCGAACCAGCGGCTGGTCGCCGCCGTGAACGCAGCGCGGCCCGACGCGCTGTTCGTCGCCATGACGGCGCCCAAGCAAGAGTTGTGGCTCTCGAGGAACTTCGCCCAGCTCGAGGTGAACTTCGCCATCGGGGTAGGGGCCGCCTTCGATTTTCTCGCCGGGAACAAGAGGCGGCCCCCTCCGTTCGTCGGCCAACGCGGCGGGGAGTGGCTCTTCCGCTTGCTGAGCGAGCCGCGGCGTCTGTGGCGCAGGGAACTCGATGGCGGCGTCTTCCTGTGGATGCTGGCCAAGGATCGCATGGGTCGCCGCAGGCGGGAACGAACCGCCGGGTGCGGGCCCCCATGAGCCCTGTCCGCGTCGTCTTCGTCACGCAGGAAGACCCCTTTTACATCGCTGAGTTCTTCCGCGCCTTCCTCGGGGACGCACGAATGCGCACCGGCGTGGTCGACCTGGTGGGAGCCCACGTCCTGGACACGCTGGGGGAGAGCGGCCAGCTCGGCCTTTTGCGGAAGATGCACGGGCTCTACGGGGCCGCGGGGGTCCTGCGGCTCGCGGGGCGCTATGCCAGGAAGCTGGCGCTCTCCCGTCTCCATGATGCGCTGGGCATCGGCGAGCCGGTTCGGGTGGAACAGCTGCTCCGCCGCGCCGGGGTCCCGGTCTGGAAGACCGCGCACGTGAACGCCCCGTCGGTCCTCGCGCAGATCGCCTCGCTGGCACCGGATGTCCTGTTCTCCATCTCCGCCACCCAGAAGTTCGCACCGGAGCTCCTTCGCCTCGCGCCGCGGGGCTGCTTCAACAGCCACAGCGGGGCCCTTCCACGCTTCCGCGGCATGATGCCCACCTTCTGGACCTTGTTCGAGGGGGAGCCGGTGGCGACGGTCACGGTTCACCGGATGGCCGAGCGCATCGACGCCGGGGAGATCTGGCGCCAGGGCACGATTCCCATCGCGCCCGAGGCCAGCTTGGACGACGTGATCCGGGAGACGAAGCGCCTATCTGCTCGCATGATGTGGGAGCTCAGCGAGGCGCTGGCGATTGGCCCGGTGCCCCTGTACGCCAACGAGGAAGCTGGCAAGAGCTACTATCGCTTCCCCACGGCCGCGCACTCCCGGGAGCTGAGGCGAAGGGGTCGGCGACTGCTGTGAGCGCGGCCTTCGGACTGGTGTCCTTCGACGTGGAGGAGTGGTTCCACGTGCTCGACAGCAGCGCGGTCCCGCCCGAAGAGGACTGGGATTCCCTCCCCGCGCGTGCGCCGTACCAGGTCCAGCGTGTCCTCGACCTGCTGGCGGCACGAGGCACCCGCGCGACCTTCTTCGTCCTTGGGTGGTTCGCGCGGCGCCACCCGGGCGTCGTCCGCGACATCGCGGCGAGCGGCCACGAGGTCGCCTCCCACTCCGACAGGCACCCGCTCCTCTACTCCCTGTCCCGCCCGGCGGTCATGCAGGAACTGCGCGCCGGCAAGGACATACTCGAGCAGATCCTGGGCGACGAGGTGCTGGGATTCCGGGCGCCTGGGTTCTCCATTCGGCCCGAGAACGCCTGGGCCCTGGACTGCGTGGCCGAGGCCGGATTCGCTTACGACTCCTCCCTGTTCCCGGCGCCGAGAGCGCACGGGGGCATGCCGGGCGTGCGCCCGGAGCCACACCTCCTCGAAACTCCCTCGGGAGCCAGGCTCGCAGAGGTGCCCGTCTCGACGGTACGCTTCGCCGGGCGCAGCTTCCCGTTCGGCGGAGGCGGCTACTTTCGAATCGCGCCCGTCCGCCTGACACTGGCGCTGGCGCGTCTGGCGGAGCGGCAGGGAAGGCCATTCGTCAGCTACCTCCACCCCCGCGACCTCGACCCCGACGTGCCCCGGCTACCGCTGGGCGCGTGGAGGTCCTTCAAGTGCTACGTGGGCCTGCGCGGCACGTCGCACAAGCTGGGACTGCTGCTCGACCGGTATCCGACCGTGCGCTACGCCGACTACCTGCGTGAGCGCGGGCTCCTGCCGGCGATGGCATTGCGGTAGACCGCGGCGTTCGTGCGGGGAGAAGTTCGAGCCGACCCTGGCGCTAGCCAGGACCCGCCCCACGGCGAGGACGTCTCCGGCGACGAGCCGAGGCGGCGGATGGCCAAGCTGTACGGGGGGTGAGGCCGCCGGGTTGACCAAAGGCCCCGCACCGGCTAGATCACCCCGTCTTCAAGGTCTTACAGGTTCCGGAAGGACCCCCACATGGCTCGCGTCACAGTCGAAGACTGCCTCCCGCTCGTGGACAACCGGTTCGCGCTGGTGCTGCTCGCCACCAAGCGGACTCGCCAGCTCATGGCCGGCGCCCGCCCGCTCCTGCAGAACAACAAGAACAAGGCCCCGGTCCTCTCGCTCCGCGAGATCGCCACCGGCAAGGTCCGCTTCGACCGCGCGGTGCGCGACGCCCTCTCCGGCAAGTTCGACAAGGAGAAGACCAACCTCCCGTCCGGCCAGACCCGCACGCTGCGCTGAGTGACCGAGCACGAATGTAGAGTCGGCGAGAGGCGCGGTACCTGAAGGAAGGTCGGAGCCGACTGCGCAGAGTAGGCATTCGCCCGCCTGCTCGCAGAGGCCTTCCGGCCAGCGCTCCGTACAGCCGCGCCAGAGGATTTCGCTCACCCGCTGTCGGACCTTACCCCGTCCCCGGCCGGGTGCCCTCGTCAGCCGCTCTTGCGGACGAGGTGGCACAGCATGTGACCCATCTGCTCCACGGGGACGATCCGTCGCAGGGCCCGGCCGACGGCCGTGAGGCGCACGCGCCCTGCCGCGGCGTCGAAGCGGCCTGCGATGGGCCCGAAGTTGTGGAGGATCCCCTCGTCGCCGAAGTCCACGAACTCCTCGACGACGTCGAGGCCTGCGTCGCGCAGAAAGGCCCGCATCTGCGGCTTCGAGAAGTGGAACTGGTAGAAGTCCCAGCCGCGGCGCGACATCGTGTAGTCCGTGGCGTAGCCGGGGAGCACCTCTCGGCGCGCGTCCGCGATGGTGCGCCGGTCCACCCCGAGCGGCTTTCCCACGAGGCGGCGCAAGGTCGTGCTCCGGACCAGCGCGCTCCGGGGGGCTTCGGCGAGCCTCATCACGGCCCGCACCGGGCTGAGGTACGGGACCGTGATGATGGCGACCCCGCCAGGTCTCAGCACGCGGCGGTACTCCGAGAGAGCGCGCATCGGGCCGTCGGGCGTGTGCTCGATGGAACCCAGCGAGACGATCGCGCCGAACTCGCCATCCCGGAAGGGCATGTGCCGCATGTCCCCGCTCTCGAAGCGGCCTGCGGGGATGGCAGAGCGCGCGCGCTGGCAGCAAGCCTCGCTCCAGTCGAGGCCCGTCGCGGCCCACCCCTGCTTCACGAACCATCCCACCCACCTCCCCGAGCCGCATCCGGCCTCGAGGATCGGCTGGTGATCGGGCAGCACCCGCCTGAAGAGTTCGGCGAGCTCGTAGTGGTCGCAATGTGAGATCTGCTGCTGCAGGTCCGACGCCAGGAAGCCCTGCTCGAATGCCTCGCCGGCGGCCGACAGCGTTTCGCCCATGATCGCTCCACCGCCAGTGCGCTTCGGGAGCTCCGGCCCCGCGCCGCGCGTTCGGCCATCCCATACCCGAGCCGCGGGCCTGCGTCGAGCGCCCGCGTCGTCGCGTGCAGGGCCTCGCGCGATACCAGCGCTGGATGGGCGGTACCTCACTGCAGCGCCCGCGCCCCCAGATACCCCAGCTTCTCCCCGGCGCCGAGCCGGTAGCTCTGGCGGAGCTCCCGCAGCAGCCCCTCCACGTCGGCCCCATCGACGAAGCGTCCCTCCAGCCAGCGGGCGTAGCCGGCGCCGAGCCGGTTGGCCTCCTGGTAGCGCGTCAGCTCGTCCGCCGCGAGGTGGGCGTGGTAGCGGACCCGCTCGTAGAGCCGGTGGCGCAGCGCCCGCGAGCGG
>JANNKC010000438.1:0-6579 GCA_031396105.1 Anaeromyxobacter sp. | reverse complement strand
GGCGGAACCTGGACGTGGATGACGCTTCCACAGTGGCACCGATAGCGGTAGACGAGCCCCGGCTGCGGCTCCGCCGCGCTGGAGAACCTTCGTCCACATCGGTCGCAGACGAACTTCACCCGCGCAGACTACCGCACGACGGGCCGGACAGGGTGCGCCGCGACAGCGCGGGCGCCATCCCGGCGCACCAGGGCGGCCGATACCGCCAGCAGGAAGAGGGGCAGCGTCAGCCCCACCGCGATGGAGAAGAAGGCCAGCGTGCGCATCCCACCGAGCTTCCCGTCCGGCTCCACCGTGAGCAGTTGCGTCGAGAGCCCGGCGCCGAGCGCGCTCGCCAGGTGCTGCACCGCCGACTGGGCCGACATGAAGCGCGCCCGCTCCCGCGGCGCCGGCACCCTGGAGGAGAGCGTGCTCATGGCGACGTTGCGCAGCGAATTGCCGATCATGAAGGCGGGGAAGATGGCCAGCACCGGCAGCCACGGAGGCGGGAAGGCGAAGGCCGCCAGCAGGACGGCCACGAACACCGCGGAGCCGGCCGCGGCCACCTTGGGCGCCCCGAACCGGTCGACCCACCGCCCCGCCACCCGCAGCACGACGAACGAGACCGCCCCGCCAGCCATGTAGAGGCCGCCCAGCCGGTCCCGCGCGAACCCCAGGTTGAGCTGCAGGTGGGCCGCGATGTTCGGGATGATGGCGAAGCCGGCCAGCATCGAGGAGGCGGTCGCCCCGAGCGAGAGGAGGGCCACCGGGCTGCGCAGGAGCGGCGGGCTCCGTGGCTCGGCGGGCGCACCGGGCCGCGCCAGGTGGCCGGTCATCGGTGGCATGAAGAAGAGGGCCGCGCCGGCCACCAGCAGCCCGAGGCCGGCCACCGCGAAGAACGGGAAACGCCAGGTTCCCCAGCGCGCCAGCTCCAGGCCGGCCGGAACGCCCAGCACCGAGGCCACCGAGAAGGCCCCCATGACGGCGCCCAGCGCCTTGCCCCGCCGCTCCGCGGGGACCGCGTCGGCCACGATGGAGAGCGAGATGGACGTGGCCGGGCCGCCGAAGGCCCCAGCCGCCACCCGCGCCGCCACCATGGTCCCAAACCCGGTCGCCGTGCCGCCCAGGGCGGTGGCCACGACCAGGCCGAGCATGGCGACCGCCAGCGCCTGGCGACGGTCGAACCGATCGAGGAAGGTCGAGGCGGCCATGCCCGAGAGGGCGGCCGCGGCGGTGTAGGCGCCGCCCACCAGGCCGAGCCGCGACGCGGGGATGCCCAGCCCCGCCGCGAAGTCCGGCCCGAGCGGCATCACCATCATGAAGTCGAGGACGTTGACGAACTGCACGGCGCCCACCAGGAACAGCAACATCCGTTCGGAGGCGCGAGCCGGCACCGGTCCCTTCTACCCCGTGTGCGGTGGGCGGCGCACCGGGCGCGCCGACCCCTGATCCGGTCCCCGCCCTCTTCCCCATTCCCGGGGCGCTTCGTTGCTGGTACATTCGCTCCCTCGGTATCGCGAGATACCGCCTCGCCCGGATGGCCGGGGAGGCTGCGGCAGGGGTTGGCGGGGCGCGGCGGCACGACGCGCCCACGGGGTCGGTCGGGAGGCGGGTCGGATGGGCGTGGGGTCGGTCGTGCTGGCGCGTGCGCAGGGCGGGAAGCCCGCCGCGCTGACCAGGTTCCACCAGCGCGTGGCCGCGGAGGCCTTGACCGCCAGGTCGGGCAGCGGCACGTCGCGCCTGGTCCCGGCGCTGGCCCACTCGGCCGTCGACCTCAACCCGCACCAGATCGAGGCCGCCGCCTTCGCGCTCGCCTCACTCCCCACCGGCGGCGCCGTGCTGGCCGACGAGGTGGGGCTGGGCAAGACCGTGGAGGCCGGCCTGGTGCTGGCGCAGCTGGCCGCCGAGGGGAAGCCGCGCGCCGTCATCCTGGTGCCGGCCACGCTGCGCGCCCAGTGGCGGGAGGAGCTCCGCTCCAAGTTCGGCCTGGACGCCGACGTCATCGACGGCGACACCTGCCGCGCGGCCGAGCGCCAGGGCCTCAAGACCAACCCATTCGACACCGGCGGCATCGTCATCTGCTCGCACCAGTTCGCCGCGGGCCGCGCCAGCGAGCTGGAGCGCGTGCCCTGGGACGTGGCCGTCATCGACGAGGCTCACCGCCTCCGCAACGCCTACCGCAAGGACCACCGCACCGGGCAGGCGCTGCGCCGCGGGCTGCGCAAGTGCCCCAAGCTCCTGCTGACCGCCACGCCGCTGCAGAACGACCTGATGGAGCTGCTCGGGCTGGCGGCCTTCATCGACGACGCCCTGCTGGGCACCGAGGAGACCTTCCGGCTCCAGTACGCCACCGGCGAGCTGACCGAGGAGAAGGCGGCCGACCTGAAGGCCCGCCTGGCCCCGGTGGTCATCCGCACGCTGCGCCGGCAGGTGCGGGAGTACGTCAAGTTCACGGCGCGCCGCTCCATCGTGGAGGACTTCGCCCCCTCGCCGGAGGAGCAGGCCCTCTACGACCGCGTCTCCGACTACCTGCGGCGCGAGGACACCCACGCCGTCCCCGCGGCGCGGCGGGCCCTCTTCATCCTGGTCTACCGGAAGATCCTGGCCTCCTCGTCCTTCGCCCTGGCCGCCACGCTGGAGCGGCTGGCCGACTCGCTCGACGCCAAGCTGGCCGGCGCCGAGTGCTCGGCCCAGGCCGACCTGGCGCTCGACCTGGACGGCTTCTCCGAGGAGCTGGAGGAGCTCTTCGACGACGACGCGCCGCCGCGCACCAGAGGCTCGGCGGTGGTGCGCCAGATGACCTCGGAGCTCGAGGAGCTCCGCCAGTGCGCCCGCATGGCGCGCGGCATCAAGAGGAACGCCAAGGGCGACGCCCTGGTGCGCGGCCTGGACCGCTGCTTCACGGTCTCCAGGGCCTGCGGCTGGCCGGAGAAGGCGGTGGTCTTCACCGAGTTCCGGCGCACGCAGGACTACCTGGCCGGGCTGCTGGCGTCGCGCGGCTACTCGGTCACCTGCCTCTCCGGCGACGTCTCCGGCACCGACCGGCGCGCCGCCCTGGTCGAGGCGTTCCGCGACACCACGCAGATCCTCCTCATGACCGAGGCCGGCGCCGAGGGGCTCAACCTCCAGTTCTGCAACCTGGTGGTCAACTTCGACCTGCCCTGGAACCCGCAGCGGGTGGAGCAGCGCATCGGCCGCTGCCACCGCTACGGCCAGCAGCGCGACGTGCTGGTCCTCAACTTCCTCAACCGCGCCAACGCCGCCGACGCCCGGCTCTACGAGCTGCTCTCGCAGAAGCTGGCCCTCTTCGACGGCGTCTTCGGCTCCTCCGACGAGATCCTGGGCGCGCTGGGCAGCGGCATCGACTTCGAGAAGCGGGTCCTCGACATCTACCAGTCGTGCCGCTCCGGCGAGGAGATCGACCAGGCCTTCGCCACGCTGCGCGGCGAGCTGGACGGGCGCATCACCGCCCGCCTCACCGCCGCCCGCACCCTGCTCTTCGAGCGCTTCGACGGCGAGGTGCGGGGGCGCCTGCGCATGGCGGAGCAGACCGCCAAGGAGGCGGTGGCCCGCCGCGACGCGGAGGAGGAGGCGCTGCTCGACGCCGCCTTCGAGGACGGGCCGGCCGGGGCCCGGCCGCCCCGGGAGCGCGAGGCCGGACGGGGCTCGCGCACCCGGCGGGCCAGGCTCCTCGACGAGGCGGCCGCCACGGTGCGGGCCCGGCCGCAGGACGCGGTCTCCCTGCTCGAGATCCCGGATGGCACCCTCCCCGCCCGGCTCGGCAAGCTGGCCGGCCGCGAGGGGTGGTGGTTCGCCTACAAGTTCACCATCGACGCCCTGGTCTCCGAGGAACGGGTCGTCCACCTGGTGCTCTGGTTCGACGGCGAGAGGTTCCAGGCGCTGCCGCAGGACCAGGCCGACGAGTTCGCCGCCCTGCCCGCCGACGAGGCCCGCGGCGGGCCACGCGGCGCCACCGCCCCCATCGGCGCGGCGCAGGAGGAGGCCCTGGCCGCCCTGCACGCCGGGCTGGTGACCGAGGTGCAGGAGCGCTCCGGCGCCGCCTTCGACGGGTCGCGCGAGCGCTGGGACCGCATGGTGGAGGACGCCCTGGTCGCCCCTCGCGCCGGCGTGGAGACGGCCCGCGCCGCCTGGATCAAGGCCCGCGGCGCGCTCCACGACCGGAGCGACCTCTCGCTGCGCGACCGGCGCGGCCTGCTGGAGCGGGCCGACCGCGAGCACCGGCGCAAGCTCGACGACCTGCGCGCCACCGAGGCGCAGCGCTACGCCGAGCGCGATCGCGCCGTGGCGGAGCTGAAGAAGAAGGCCGAGCCGAAGGAGCGCCGCGCCCTGGTGGCCACCGCCTACTGGCGCTGCGGCTGAGCTCTTGCGGGCCGCCGCGCGCCGGCCGCCGCAGCTGCGAAGGCCCCGGCGACGGATCGCCGGGGCCTCGTCTCATCAGGTGCGGCGAACGGCTAGAACCAGGCGATGGCCGCGGCCGAGAAGGTCGCGATCGAGTCGCTCGGGTCGGCGAAGCCGTAGACCTTGGCGGAGGCCCGGTCCAGGCGCAGCTCGGCCCGCAGCTCGGCGTTCGAGCCCACCGGGTAGTTCAGGCCGCCCGTGAGGGAGAACAGCGTGACGCCCGTGAGGTCGGCCGGGTCGAGCAGGCCGGTGTGGATGCCATCCTGATCGTCCAGGAACTCGACGCGCCCCACGATCTCGAGGCCATCGTCGGCCAGGTCGTACTTCACCGAGCCGCCGAGCCCCATCCAGGCCGAGGCGCCGAGCTTGCCGTAGTCACCGCTCAGGTTGAACGCCCACTGGCCCATGCCCTGGGTGAAGACCACGTCCAGGAGGAAGGCGTCCTCGGTGGTGACCGGGTCCTTCGAGATGTAGAGGTTGGCCGTGGCGCTGGTGGCGTCCTTGCCGTAGGTCATGCCGAGGATGCCGGTCTTGTACGGCGACTGGGTGAAGCCCACGTCGTTGGTCCAGAGATCGCTGCCGTTGGCCAGCGTGGCGGCCACGGTGATCTCGGGCGACAGCGCCGTGGAGACGCGCACGCCCTCGTGGGCGATCGGCATGGCGAAGTTGAAGAGGAGCCCTCTCGAGTAGACCCAGTTGTCCTTGGACTCGTAGACCTCGAAGCCGCACGGCGTGACGAACCGTCCCGCGTCCACCGTGAAGCGGCCGAACTTCAGGGCGACGAAGGCCTGCTGGACGAAGAGCCGTCCGGGGTTGGTCGATCCGGGGGTGAAGCCGGTGATGGCCTGCCCCTCCGGCCCGAAGCCCAGGTCCAGCCGGAGGGTGGCCGGGCCGGACTCCGCCACGGTGGTGAGCTTGGCGAAGTTCAGGTTGAAGCCGGCCGGGGCGGTGAAGCCCCCCGTCGGGCTGGTGTAATCCTGTCCGTGGGTCAGGTTGAGCGTGAAGTACGAGTCGACCATGCCGCTGAAGGCGACCTTGGGCACCTCCGCGGACGCGAGGGCGGGCGAGAGCAGCAGCGCGGCGAGTGCAACCTTGGTGAGCCTCGACAAGATGAGTCCCCTTTCGTTTGGTGTGGTGCAGCGGCGCCAGCCTACCGCACCCCCCGTGCGGCCGTCATGGAAAAGGGCGCCCGGTCCGCGACCTCCACGCCCCTCGCCGCCGGACCCGGCTGCTACCTGGCCGCCGGCGCGCGCAGGTCGAAGTCCACGTCGAGCTGGACCGTCCAGAGCATGCTCGAGCCGCCCGGCTGCAGGGCCTTGTCGAAGAAGAAGACCGGGCCCACGAGCACGTCGATGGCCGGCGTGAAGTAGAAGTAGATTCCAGGTCCACCAGCGCCCAGGATGTTCTTCCCGGTCATGACGTCCGCCACCAGGACGATCTTGTTGAGCCCCGTGACGTTGACGTTGATGTCGGGGCTCGTCCACGCCGCCATCGCGCCGGCCCGCTTCACGCCGTCCGTGCCGGTCCAGAGGAGCTTGCTGCCGGCACCGTAGTACCCGCCGACGCCGATGTTGCCGACCATGGGGAGCGTCTTCGCGACGAAGCCGTGGATGGTGTAGAGGTCGCTCACGTCCTTCTTGAAGCCGACGTTGGTCACGCCCAGCGAGAGCCCGGGGAAGAACTCGCCGAAGGCGCCTTCGGGGACCGCCAGCTTGCCGTTGAGCTGGAAGCCGTTCTGCGTGTTGCCCGGGTAGAACAGGTCGAACCCGATTTCACCCAGGAGCTTCTGGAAGGGCAGCACGCCGATGGTGAGGCCGGTGTCGACGGGGTAGGCGCCCCGCTCGCCGAAGTAGGTGTCGTAGGTGAGGTGCGGCACGAGGTAGGGCTGCGTGTACGTCGTGGCCGGCGTCCAGAACGTGGTGGACGGCGTCGCCAGCGCGGTGGTCGCCGCGGAGAGCAGGACGGCGGCGATGAGCGCCTTGAAGGCCTTGAGCATCGAGTCACTCCTTGGGGAGGTTCAGGTTGGCTGCTGGTCGGCGTGGGTGCAGCCGCCGTGCCGGCGCCGGAACGCCCGTTTTCAGGGCCTTTCGACGGACCACGGCCTGGCCTGCCGGGGAAGCGGGCAACCCGCTGGATGCTCGGGGAGCAGCCCCTGGGGCGGCGCCGGCGCGGTGTCGGACT
>JANNKC010000164.1:0-3832 GCA_031396105.1 Anaeromyxobacter sp. | reverse complement strand
CACCTTCCCCGTCCATTCGTTCGACGCCGACGCCTTCGGCCACCTCGCGCCGGCGGCGCTCGCCGGCTACCTGCAGGAGGCGGCGGGCCGCTCCGCCGACTCGCTCGGCTTCGGGGTGGCCGCCCTGAACCGGCTGGGCGCCACCTGGGTGCTGGCGCGCCAGCGGGTCGTGCTGGACCAGCCAATCCGCTGGGGGGAGACCCTCGCCATCGAGACCTGGCCCGCCGGCCTGGATCGGCTGGCCGCGCTGCGCGACTTCGTGCTGCGGCGCGACGGGGTCGAGATCGGCCGGGCGCTCACCACCTGGTTCGCCCTCGACGTCGCGACCCGCCGGCCGGTGCGCCCGGATCGAATCCTGCCGGAGCGGCTCCACGCGCAGCCGGCGCACGTGCTGCCGGCGGCCGAGCCGCCGCTGCCGCAGCTCACCACCCCCGAGCTGGATCGGCGCTTCCAGGTCCGCTTCGCCGACATCGACGCCAACCAGCACGTCACCAACTCGAGCTACGTGGCCTGGGCCCTCGAGGCGGTGGAGGAGGCCTGCTGGCGCGACCAGCGGCTCGTCGCGCTGGACGTGCAGTTCCTGGCGGAGTGCCACCGCGGCAGCTCCGTGCGCTCCCGCTCCTCCTCGCAAGGGGATGGGACGCGGCTCCACGCCATCGTGCGCGAGGAGGACGGCAAGGAGCTGGCGCGGGCGCGCACGACCTGGGTGGCGCGGGGCTGAGGCGCTACCCCGGCGGCCACTCCATGCGCCGCCCGCCCATGACGTGCAGGTGGACGTGGAAGACGAGCTGGCCGCCGTCGGCGTTGGTGTTCACCGTCGTCCGGTAGCCGGTCTCGGCGCAGCCCCTCTCCCGGGCCAGGGCCGCTGCCACCCGCAGCAGCTTCCCCGTGACCTGGTCGTCATCCCGCGTGAGGTCGTTCACGGTGGCGATGTGCCGGCGCGGCACGACCAGCACGTGGAACGGCGCCTGCGGGTTGATGTCCTCGAAGGCCACCGTGTCCTCGTCCTGGTGGACGATCTTGGCGGGGATCTTCCCCGAGGCGATCTGGCAGAAGAGGCAGTCGGACATGATGGAGGATTCTACTCCCTGGCCAGCGCCGCAGGGCCGCCACCTCGTCGGCGAGGGCGCGCCCGGCTGCGGCATGATACTCCTTCGCCATGCTGCTCCTGCGCGACGCGCAGCCGGGGGACCTGGCCGGCCTCCGGGCGCTGGCCCGAGTCCTCGACACCGTCAACCTGCCGGACCAGCCGGCGGCGCTGCGGCAGATCCTGGCCCGCTCGGGCGCCAGCTTCGCCGGGACGCTGCGCGACCCCATGCGGCGTCAGTACGTCTTCGTGGGCGAGGACCCGCGCGGCCGCGTGGTGGGCACCTCCATGGTCATCGCGCAGCACGGCACGCGCGAGTCGCCCTGCACCTTCTTCCAGGTCTCCGAGCGGGAGCACTGCTCCGGCACGCTCGACCGCCACTTCCGCCACAGGGTGCTCTCGCTCGGCTTCCACTTCGACGGCCCCACCGAGATCGGCGGCCTGGTGGTGGACCCGCGCCGGCGAGGCGCGCCCGAGCAGCCCGGCAAGCAGCTGGCCCACGTGCGCTTCCTTTACATGGCCGCCTTCCCGGAGCGGTTCCGCGAGAAGGTGCTGGCCGAGCTCATGCCGCCGCTGACGCGCGACGGCCGCAGCGCCTTCTGGGAGGCCTTCGGCCGGCGCTTCACCGGCCTCGACTACCAGACCGCCGACAAGCTCTCCCGCGAGAACAAGGAGTTCATCCAGCAGCTCTTCCCGCCCTTCGACGTCTACGCCACCCTCCTGCCGCTCGGCGTGCAGCGGCTGCTCGGCACGGTGGGGCCGAAGACCCGGCCGGCGGAGCGGCTCCTCACGCGGCTCGGCTTCCGCTTCGTCGACCGCATCGATCCCTTCGACGGTGGGCCGCACTACGAGGCCCGCCTCGCCGACGTGACGCTGGTGCGGGCCCACCGGGTGGCTCCGCTCTCCCCGCGGTCGCTGGTGGGCGACGCGCCCGAGGCCCTGGTGGCCCGCCTGCCCGCCCGCGGGCCGCACCGCTTCCGCGCCGTGCGGACGCCGGCGCGCCTCCGGGCCGGCGCGCTCCACCTGCCGGCCGCCGCACGCGCGCTGCTGGGCGCCCGCCCCGGCGAGCCGCTCCACCTCGTCCCCTTCGAGTAGGCGCGCCATGGGCCGGGTCTCCCTCCTCGAGCGGCTCGGCCTCCACCGGCCGGAGCTGCGCGCCTGGGCCATGTACGACTGGGCCAACTCGGCCTTCGTCTGCGTGGTGGTGACGGCGGTCTTCCCCATCTACTTCTCCAGGGTGGCGTCGCAGGGGCTGGAGCCGGCGGTGGCCACCGCCCGCTTCGGCCTGGCCACCACGCTGGGGCTGGTGCTGGTGGCGCTCGCCTCGCCGCTGCTCGGCGCGCTGGCCGACGCAGGGGCCATGAAGAAGCGGCTCCTGGCCGCCGGCGTGGCGCTGGGCGCGGGCGCCACGGCGGGCCTCTTCCTGGTGGGGCCGGGCGACTGGCGGCTCGGCGCGGCGCTCTTCGTCCTCGCCAACGTCGGGCTGTCGGTCGGCTTCGTGGCCTACGACGCGCTCCTGCCCCACGTGGCCAGGCCCGACGAGGTGGATCGGGTCTCCACCGCGGGCTACGCGCTCGGGTACCTCGGCGGCGGCCTGTTGCTGTCGGTCAACCTGGCCTGGATCCTGGCGCCGGCCCGCTTCGGCCTGCCGGCCGGCCCCGGCCTCGATCCCTGGCGGGCCACGCTCCCCACCCGGCTCGCCTTCCTCTCGGTGGCGCTCTGGTGGGTGGCCTTCTCCATCCCGCTCTTCCGGCGGGTGCCCGAGCCGCCCGCCGCCTCCGGCGTGCCCTCCGCCCACCCGGTCCGCGAGGCGCTGGCCCAGCTGGCCGCCACCGGCCAGGCCTTCCGGCGCCACCCGCAGGCGGCGCGGCTCATGGTGGCCTTCCTCGTCTACAACGACGGCATCGGCACCATCATCCGCATGGCCACGCTCTACGGCACCGAGATCGGCCTGGGGCAGCAGGACCTCATCGCCGCGGTGCTGCTGGTGCAGTTCGCCGGCATCCCCTTCGCCTTCCTCTTCGGCGGGCTGGCCGGGCGCATCGGGGCCAAGCGGGCCGTGCTGGGCAGCCTGGCCGTCTACGCGCTCATCTCGGTGGTGGGCTACTTCATGCGGACCGCCGCCCACTTCTTCGCGCTGGCCTTCATGGTGGCGGTGGTGCAAGGCGGCTCGCAGGCCCTGTCGCGCTCCCTCTTCGCCTCCATGGTGCCGCGCCGCCGCTCCGGGGAGTTCTTCGGCTTCTTCTCGGTGATGGAGAAGGTGGCCGGCGTCTTCGGCCCCCTGCTCTTCACGGTGGCGGTCTGGCTCACCGGCTCCTCGCGCACCGCCATCCTCTCGATCATCGCCTTCTTCGCGGTGGGGGCCTGGCTCCTCTCGCGGGTGGACGTGGAGGCCGGGCAGCGGGCGGCGCGCCAGGCGGACGAGGCGGCCTAGCGGTACAGCAGCTTCGTGAGCCGCGCCTCCACCGCCGGCCACTCGGCCTCCACGATGGAGAAGACCGCCGAGTCGCGCGGCCCGCCGTCGCTGGCGGGGAGGTGGGCTCGGAGGACGCCGTCGAGCGCGGCGCCGAGCCGGGCGATGGCGGCGCGGGAGCGCTCGTTGCGGGCGTCGGTCTTCAAGGTGACGCGGCGGACGCGCAGGACCGTGAAGGCGTGGTGCAGCATGAGGAGCTTGGCCTCGGTGTTCACGCCGCTCCGCTGCGCCGGGCGGCCGAGCCAGGTCCAGCCGATCTCCACGGCGTCGAG
>JANNKC010000161.1:0-7582 GCA_031396105.1 Anaeromyxobacter sp. | reverse complement strand
GGTCCTACGGCGAGGTGACCAAGCCCGAAACGATCAATTACCGCACGTTCAAGCCGGAACGGGACGGGCTCTTCTGCGCGAAGATCTTCGGTCCGATTACCGACTGGGAATGCCTGTGCGGCAAGTACAAGCGGATGAAGCACCGCGGCGTCGTCTGCGACAAGTGCGGCGTCGAGGTCATCCAGTCCAAGGTGCGGCGCGAGCGCATGGGGCACATCGAACTGGCGAGCCCGGTCTCGCACGTCTGGTTCTTCAAGAGCCTGCCCTCGCGCATCGGCACGATCCTCAATATCACGCTGCGCGATCTGGAGCGGGTGCTCTACTTCGAGTCGTACATCGTGATCGAGCCCGGGCCGACCGGCCTCAAGGAAAAGGAGCTGGTCACCGACGAGAAGTACCGGCAGCTGCACGCGGAGTTCGGCGCGGCCTTCAAGGCCGGCATGGGCGCCGAGGCGATCAAGCAGCTGCTCAAGACGATCGACGTCGACTCCCTCGGCGACGATCTGCGGGCCAAGATGCTCGTGGCCACCTCCGCGGCGGGGCGCAAGAAGATCATCAAGCGCCTCAAGGTCGTCGAGGCCTTCCGCAAGTCGGGCTGCAAGCCGGAGTGGATGATCTGCGACGTGATCGCCGTGATCCCCCCGGAGCTGCGCCCGCTCGTGCCGCTCGACGGCGGACGCTTCGCGACTTCGGATCTCAACGACCTCTACCGCCGGGTGATCAATCGCAACAACCGCCTCAAGCGCCTGCTCGAGCTCAAGGCCCCGGACATCATCATCCGCAACGAGAAGCGGATGCTGCAGGAGGCGGTGGACGCCCTCTTCGACAACGGGCGCCGCGGCAAGACCATCACCGGCCCCAACAAGCGGCCGCTCAAGTCCCTGAGCGACATGCTGAAGGGCAAGCAGGGCCGCTTCCGGCAGAACCTGCTGGGCAAGCGCGTCGACTACTCGGGCCGCTCGGTCATCGTGGTGGGCCCGGAGCTCAAGCTCCACCAGTGCGGCCTGCCCAAGATCATGGCCCTCGAGCTCTTCAAGCCGTTCATCTACAACAAGCTGGAGGAGAAGGGGTACGTCACCACCATCAAGTCGGCCAAGAAGATGGTGGAGAAGGAGCGTCCCGAGGTCTGGGACATCCTCGACGAGGTGATCCGCGAGCACCCGGTGCTCCTCAACCGCGCCCCCACGCTGCACCGCCTGGGCATCCAGGCCTTCGAGCCGGTGCTCATCGAGGGCAAGGCCATCCAGCTCCACCCGCTGGTGTGCACCGCCTTCAACGCCGACTTCGACGGCGACCAGATGGCGGTCCACGTGCCGCTCTCCATCGAGGCGCAGATGGAGGCCCGCGTGCTCATGATGAGCACCAACAACATCCTCTCGCCGGCGCACGGCAAGCCCATCATCGTGCCGAGCCAGGACATCGTCCTCGGCATCTACTACATGACCCGCGAGCGGGCCTTCGCCAGGGGCGAGGGCAAGGCGTTCGCCAGCCCCGAGGAGGTCCGCGCGGCCTACGACCAGGGCGAGGTCGAGCTGCAGGCCAAGGTCTGGGTGCGCCTGGACGGCGTCCGCGTCGAGACCACCATCGGCCGGGTGCTGCTCTACGACATCGTGCCGAAGCGCATCCCCTTCGACGCGGTCAACAAGGTCATGGACAAGAAGCAGCTCCAGGGCCTCATCGACCAGACCTACCGGCTCTGCGGCGAGAAGGAGACGGTGCTGCTGGCCGACCGGGTGCGGTCCCTGGGCTACGGCAACGCCACCAAGGCCGGCATCTCCATCGCGCTCGACAACATGGCCATCCCCGGCAAGAAGCAGGAGCTGATCGAGGGGGCCACGCGCGAGGTCGACGACATCCAGACCCAGTACGCCGAGGGTCTCATCACCGACGGCGAGCGCTACAACAAGGTCATCGACGTCTGGTCGCACGTCACCGAGCAGGTGGCCAAGGAGATGATGACGCAGATCGGCACCGACGTGGCCCACGGCGTCGGCAAGGACGGCAAGAAGGAGGAGCGCACCCAGCCCTCCTTCAACCCCATCTTCATCATGGCCGACTCCGGCGCCCGCGGCTCGGCCCAGCAGATCCGCCAGCTGGCCGGCATGCGCGGCCTGATGGCCAAGCCGTCGGGCGAGATCATCGCCACCCCCATCACGGCCAACTTCCGCGAGGGCCTCAACGTCCTGCAGTACTTCATCTCGACCCACGGCGCCCGCAAGGGCCTGGCCGACACGGCCCTCAAGACCGCCAACTCCGGCTACCTGACGCGCCGCCTGGTCGACGTGGCCCAGGACGCCATCATCACCGAGTACGACTGCGGCGCCATGGACGGCATCACCCTCGGCTCCCTGGTCGAGGGCGGCGAGATCATCGAGCCCATGGGGGAGCGCATCCTGGGCCGGGTGGCCCTGGACGACATCTACGATCCCTTCTCCGGCGTGGTGGTGGTCAAGGCCAACGAGGAGATCGACGAGAACAAGGTCAAGGCCATCGACGCGGCCGGCATCGACAAGGTGCGCATCCGCTCGGTGCTCACCTGCCAGGCCCGGCGCGGCATCTGCGTCGAGTGCTACGGCCGTGACCTGGCGCGCGGCCGCAAGGTCTCGGTGGGCGAGGCGGTCGGCGTCATCGCGGCCCAGTCCATCGGCGAGCCGGGCACCCAGCTCACCATGCGGACCTTCCACATCGGCGGCGCCGCGTCCCGGCGCGCCGAGCAGTCGAGCCAGGAGAACCGCAACGCCGGCATGGTGAAGCTGCTCAACGTGGCGGTGGCGAAGAAGAAGGACGGCACGCTCATCGTCATGAACCGCAACGGCGAGGTCATCGTCACCGACGAGCAGGGGCGCGAGCGGGAGCGCTACGGCCTGGTCTACGGCGCCAAGCTCCTGGTGCGCGACGGCCAGAAGGTGGAGGGCGCCACCACGCTGGCCGAGTGGGATCCCTACTCGATGCCCATCATCACCGAGGTGGCCGGCCGCGTGAAGTTCGGAGACCTGGTCGACGGCGTGACCATCAACGACTCGGTGGACGAGGTCACCGGCCTCTCCCGCAAGACGGTCATCACCTCCAAGGATCCGGACGCCCGCCCCCGCATGTCCATCAAGGGGGAGGACGGCCAGACCCGCAAGCTGGCCAACTCCGAGGCCGACGCCCGCTACATGCTGCCCGAGGGCGCCACCCTGGTGGTCAACGACGGCGACGAGGCGGACGCCGGCGACGTGCTGGCGAAGATGCCGCGCGAGACCACCAAGACCAAGGACATCACCGGCGGCCTGCCGCGCGTCGCCGAGCTCTTCGAGGCCCGCAAGCCCAAGGAGCACGCCGTCATCTCCGAGATCGACGGCGTGGTGGCCTTCGGCAAGGACACCAAGGGCAAGCGCAAGGTGGTCATCACCCCCGAGGTGGACGGCAAGCTGCGCCCCGACCTGGCCAAGGAGTACCTCATCGCCAAGGGCAAGCACATCAGCGTCCACACCGGCGACCGGGTGCAGGCCGGCGACGCGCTGATGGACGGGTCCTCCAACCCGCACGACATCCTGCGGGTGAAGGGCGAGAAGGAGCTGGCCAACTGGATGGTCGACGAGGTCCAGGAGGTCTACCGGCTCCAGGGCGTCAAGATCAACGACAAGCACATCGAGACCATCGTCCGCATGATGCTCCGCCGCGTCCGCGTGGTGGACGTGGGCGACTCCACGCTGCTGGCCGACGAGCAGGTGGAGAAGTGGGTCTTCGAGGAGGAGAACGATCGCGTCATCAAGGCCGACGGCAAGCCGGCCCAGGCCGAGCCGCTGCTGCTCGGCATCACCAAGGCCTCGCTCTCCACCGAGTCCTTCATCTCGGCCTCCTCCTTCCAGGAGACCACCAAGGTGCTCACCGAGGCCGCCATCAGCGGCAAGGTGGACAACCTCCGGGGCCTGAAGGAGAACGTCATCATGGGCCGGCTCATCCCGGCCGGCACCGGCCTGCATCACTACAAGCACCTCGACATCGAGGTGGAGACTCCGGTCGACGCCGTCGAGGAGGCCGAGGAGGCCCTGGCGGCCGCGGGCGGGGACGAGTAGAAAGCGTTCGTCCGGCGTTTGTCCGGCTGATTGTCACCGAGGGTCCGGTCCCAGATGGGGCCGGACCCTTCGTCATTGGGCGGCGTGAGCTCCGAGCGCCTCTGCCCCAAGGGCTTGATTCCACTCACGTCCGGCAGCGAGACCAAGACCCAGTAAGGATTTCTGGTGCCTTGAGATTCGTCAAATCTCATGGCCGGCAGTCGCCTGCTCCGGTCGGGGGAATGGCAGACGGCTCAAGGTGTTCTAGGTTGAGGCACGGTGGTTGAGTTCGGGAAGATGCTCCGAAGCACACGAACCTAGGGCTTATTTGGTAGTAGTTGACCGGTACGGTCCAGATAGATAACCTCACGTTACGTAACCTCCAGGGCTGAAGGCCGACAGGGCACCACACCGCCGCACAGGCAGAGAGGCAGACTCAATGAGGACGGCGACGACACAGCGCGGCAGCAAGGAGTTCGACGAGCTCGCTCCCTACTTGAAGGCCGTTCGCGACTTTCCTCCGCTCTCGCGCGAGGAGGAGCACGCGCACGCCCTGCGCGCCCAGAAGGGCGACCAGCGCTCGAAGCAGAAGCTGGTCCGGCACAACCTGGCCTTCGTGGTGGCCATCGCGCGCAAGCAGCGGCGCGGCACGGTCCGGCTCGACGACCTCATCCAGGAGGGCAACGTCGGCCTGATGCGCGCCGTGGAGAAGTTCGACCCGCACGCCGGCACCCGCTTCTCCACCTACGCGGTCTGGTGGATCCGGGCCTACGTCGGGAAGTACTTGAAGGAGGCCCGCAGCACGGTCCGTCCGCAGAGCGGGACGGTGGCCCAGCCCGACCTCTCGCTCGACAGCGCCATCGACGAGGAGGGTGACGCCACCCACCTCGACCGGATCGAGGACGATGGGCCGGGGCCCGAGGACACCTACCTGCTCTCGGAGGGCGACCGCGAGGTCCGAGACGCGCTCGGCAAGGTCCGCAAGCGCATCGGCGAGCTGGGGTGGGACATCGTCCACAACCGGCTCGAGCAGGACCAGCCGAGAACGCTGGAGGAGATCGGCAAGCGCTGGGGCGTCTCGCGCGAGCGGGTCCGCCAGGTGGAGCTCAAGACCAAGCAGTTCCTGCAGCGCTACCTCACCCCTGGCGAGCGCGACGCCGCCTAGCTTCGGCGCGCCGTCACCCGCCGGGCCCGAAGCCCGCCTCCCGACCGGAGGCGGGCTTCGTCGTCTCGGCATCCGGCCTGCAATGGCGTCGACCATCCGCCGGCGCGCCCTCGGATCCTCCGGGATCCGGGCGTTTCCCCGGCGGGCCACGGCCGGGGGACGGCCAGCGGGCAGCCGGGCGTCCGGGAGGCGGACGCGCGGGGCCGCTGCCGGCCCGCCCGCCAGGGAGGTTGCCATGGAGCGGGTGCTGAAGGCCGGGAGCGCGGCGGACTGGCCGCGCCGGCGAATCTCTGGGCTGGAGTGGCAGGCCGGGGAGCGGGCCGCGGCCATCCTGGCCGACGCCCGGGCCGAGGTGGAGGCGCTGCGGCGCGACGCGGAACGGGAACTGGGGCGGCTCAGGGAGGACGCCTCGCGGGGTGGGCACGCCGAGGGGATGGCCCGCGCGGCCGCCACGCTGCTCCACGCCGAGGCGCGCCGCGACGGGTGGCTCGCCGCCGCCGAGGCCGAGGTCGTCGACCTGGCGCTGGAGGTGGCGCGCCGGCTGGTCGGGCGGGAGCTGGCCCTCGATCCGGGGGCGGTGCGCGCCGGGGCGGAGGCGGCCGTCGGCGCGGCCCGCGGGCGCCGCCGTGCCACCCTTCGGCTCCACCCGGCCGCCGCCGCGGCGCTGCGCGGTGAGGAGGGGCCCCTGGCCGCGCTCGGGGGGCTGCCCTCGCTGGAGCTGGTGTCCGACCCCGCGCTCGCCCCCGGCGACGCGGTCGTCGAGGCCGAGGGCGGCGCGGTCGACGCGCGGCTCGAGGTGCGCCTCGACGCCTTCCGCCGGGCGCTGGTGGAGCGCTCGCCGTGAGGGACCATGCGGCGCGGCTCAGGGCACTCGATCGGGTCGAGCCTCCGCGGCTGCGAGGGCGCCTCACCGGGCTGTCCGGGCTGGCACTCGAGGCGGCGCTCGGCGGCGTCCGCCTCGGCGAGGTGTGCCAGGTGGCGCGCCCGGAGGGGCCCTTGCTGGCCGAGGTGGTGGGGCTGCAGGAGGGGCGGGCGGTGCTCCTGCCGCTCGGCGACGCGGCCGGCGTGGCGCTCGACGCCGAGGTCAGTCCCACCGGCCAGCCGCTCCAGGTCCAGGTCGGGGCGGGGCTGCTGGGGCGGGTGCTCGACGGGCTGGGACATCCGGCCGACGGGCGGCCTGCGCCCGCGGGGCTGCGGCCGTGGCCGGTGGAGCGGCCGGCGCCGGCGCCGCTGACCCGGCGCCGCGTCGACGGGGCGCTCCCTCTCGGCGTTCGGGCCATCGACGCGTTCCTCACCGCCGGACGGGGGCAGCGGCTGGGGCTCTTCGCCGGCGCCGGGGTGGGAAAGTCCTCGCTGCTCGGGCGCATCGCCCGCACCGGCGCGGCGGACGTCACGGTGGTCTGCCTGGTGGGCGAGCGGGGGCGGGAGGTCCGCGAGTTCGTGGAGGACGCGCTCGGGGCCCAGGGGCTGGCTCGCAGCGTGGTGGTGGCGGCCACCAGCGACGCGCCAGCGCTGGTGCGGCTCCGCGCGGCGCAGGTGGCCACCGCCATCGCCGAGTGGTTCGCCGAGGAGGGTCGAGAGGTGCTCTTCCTGTGCGACTCGGTGACCCGCTTCGCCCGGGCCCAGCGAGAGGTGGGGTTGGCGGCGGGCGAGCCGCCGGCGCGGCAGGGGTACCCGCCCAGCGTCTTCCAGGCGCTCCCCCGCCTGCTGGAGCGGACCGGGCCGCGGGCCCGGGGCTGCATCACCGCCGTCTACACCGTGCTGGTGGCCGGCGGCGACCAGGACGAGCCCATCGCCGACGAGGTGCGCGGCCTCCTCGACGGCCACGTCGTGCTGGAGCGGCGGCTCGCCGAGCGGGGCCACTTCCCGGCCATCGACGTGCTGGCCAGCGTCTCGCGCGTCATGGCGCGGGTCGCGTCGCCGGAGCACCGCGCCGCGGCGGCGCGAGCCCGCGCCCTGCTCGCCACCTGGGAGCAGCAGCGGGACCTGGTCCTGCTGGGCGCCTACCGCCGGGGCGCCGACCCGGCGGTGGACGCGGCGATCGATGGCTGGCCCTCCCTGGAGGCCTTCCTGCGCCAGGGCGAGGCGGAGGTCGAGACGCTGGAGGCCACGGTGGCGCGCCTGAGGGAGCTGGTCGGATGAGCGGCTGGCGGCTCGTGCCGCTGCAGCGGCTCCGCGCGCACCAGGCGCGGGCGGCGGCGTGGGCGCTGGGCACGGCGCTGGCGGCGGAGGCCGCGGCGGCCGCGGCAGCGAGGCGGGCGCGCCGGGAGGCCGCGGCGGTGGGGCTGGTGAGCCAGGGCGGGGAGCCGGGCGCCGGGATCGAGGCGGGACGCCTGCTGGGCGCCCGCTCGATGGCCGAGGCGTATCTCCTGACCGG
>JANNKC010000396.1:0-11060 GCA_031396105.1 Anaeromyxobacter sp. | reverse complement strand
CTGGACCGAGGCCAGCGAGGTCCCGGTCAACCTGCTGGCCAAGGGGCACCGCTGGGAGGTCGAGGTGCAGGCCTTCGACGGCGAGGTCCACGGTCCGTCCGGGCGCGCCGAGGTCACCATCGCCAACAGCCCGCCCAGGGCGCCGCGCCTCTCCTTCGTGCCGGAGCAGCCGCGCCGCGTCGACGGGCTCTCGCTCGACATGTTCCAGACGCCGGACGCCGACGGCGACACCATCCGCTACCGCTACACCTGGACCCGGAACGGCCAGCGCTTCGAGGCCCCGCCGGACCAGGCGCAGATCCCCCGCGGCACGCCCAGGAAGGGCGAGCGCTGGGCGGTCGAGGTGGTGGCGCTCGACGGCGAGGCCGAGAGCGCCCCGGCACGCCTGGAGGTGGCCATCGGCGGCACCGCCCCGAGCGGCGTCGGCCTCGCGCTCTGCGACGGGCCGGTCCAGTCCGGCGCGGTGCCGGAGGTCCAGGTCGCCGCGCCGGCCTCCGACGCCGACGGCGACCAGGTCGCCTACCGGTACGAGTGGCGCCTCAACGGCAAGGTGCTGCCGGGAGCCACCTCGGCCCGCTTCCCGCAGCCGCTCAGGAAGCACGACGTGGCGGGCGTGCAGGTCACGCCCTGGGACGGCGACCTGGCCGGGCCCTCCTCCGCCGGCGAGTGCCGCGCCCGGAACACGCCGCCCACCGCCCCCAAGGTGGCGCTCGAGCCGAGCGCCCCGACGTCCCTGACCGGCCTCTCGGTGAGGGTGCTGCAGGCCGCCGCCGACCATGACGGCGACCCGGTGACCTACCGGTACCGCTGGTCCCGCGAGGGCCTGCCCTACCAGCTCGACGGGCCCATGGCCCCGCCGCGCACGGCACGCCACCGCGAGGTCTGGCGGGTGGAGGTGGTGCCGAACGACGGCGAGGAGGACGGCGCCCCGGTGCTCCTCTCGGCGCTGGTGGGCAACACGCCGCCGCCCACGCCCGCCGCGGTGGTGAAGCCGCTCTCGCCCACCGTGGGCCAGCTGCTCACCTGCGAGACCACCGTGCCGGACCGCGACGTCGACCAGGAGGCCGTCACGGTGAAGTACCGCTGGTTCCGCAACGATCGGCTCGACCCGCTCTCCGAGGGCTCGCCGGTGCTGCCGCCGCAGGTGATCCGGCGCGGCGAGCGCTGGCGCTGCGAGGCCTGGTCCACCGACGGCACGGCCGAGAGCGGGCGGGCGGCCGCCGAGGTCACCGTCCAGAACAGCCCCCCGGCCGCGCCCCAGCTGGTCATCGAGCCCGATGCGGCGCGGACCGCCGACGACCTCACCTGCCGCGTGGCCGTGCCGGCCGTCGACCCCGACGGCGACCAGGTCGGCTACACCTTCTCCTGGTGGCGCAACGAGCGCCCGGTACCGCCGGCCGCCGAGCCGGCCAGGCTGCCGGCCAGCCTGACCTCGCGCGGTGATCGCTTCCGCTGCGCCGCCACCCCGAGCGACGGGACACTCCCCGGGCCGGCCGCCACCACCGAACGGACCATCTCCAACTCGCCGCCTGGTCCTGCCCGGGTGCGGACCTCCCCCGATGGGGCCAGGGCGGGCCAGACCATTCGCTGCGACCTGGTCGCCCGGAGCGAGGACCCGGACGGCGACAAGATCCGCTACCGCTACCGCTGGCAGCGCAATGGCAAGGCGCAGCCATTTGCCGAGTCTTCAGAAGAGGTTCCGGCACGCCTGGTCGTGGCCGGCGACCGCTGGCGCTGCGTGGTGGTTCCGACCGACGGCGACCTCGACGGACCGGAGTCAGGGAGCGAGGAAGCCCTGATCTCCGTCGGTCGATGAAGGTACAGAACCGCCGCGACTGGCGGTTGACCTACCAGTCGATTTCCTCTATGGTTGCAGGGCTTTTCATGGGCATACCGCCCGGGTGGGGAGTTCCCTTGAACCGAATCCTCTTCGTGTCCGCTCTCTGCGGCGTGCTCGCGTCGCCGGCCGTTGCCCAGAACCTGCCCGCCTCCTCGAAGGCCTCCGGCGTGCCGGACGCCGAGAAGCTGGAGAAGTCGGCGGACTCGATCAACCGGATGAAGTCGGCGCTCAAGTCGGTGCTGACCCGCGTGGAGGATGCCCGCAACGAGAAGGACGTGGTGAAGCTGAACTGCGTCAACGAGAAGCTCACGCAGATCAAGGGGCTCCTCAAGGTGGCCGAGCAGTCGGACATCGCGCTCCACGAGGCCATCTCCAGCAAGGACGCCAGCGCCGAGTCGGAGTTCTCCAAGATCGGCATCGCCCGCGCCAAGGTGGACGGCCTCAGGAACGACGCCGAGCAGTGCATCGGCCAGCTCGCCTACATCGTCGACGAGAAGACCACCGTCGAGGTGCAGCAGCCGGCTGGGCTGCCCGACCGCGGCAACGCCAAGCCCGGCGCGTCGCCGCCGCCGCCCGCACCGCCGCCCGTGGTCCGGCCCCGGCCGGCCTCGTCCTACCTGCCGTAACACGACCTGGGGATGGGGGGCGCCGCCTCGCGGCGCCGGGTCACGGATGCGACGCGTGGGCTCCCCCGGCCCGCGCCACCGACGAAACGCTTCAGCGCCGAGGGAATGAGAGACATGTCGAATCTGATCAGCAAGCTGACCGCAGGAGCGCTCCTGGTTGGCGCATCCTCGATGGCCCTGGCCGCGCCCGGCAACGGCATCCGCCTCGGCGGCAGCGAGGGGCGGCTGCACCCGTTCATCGAGCTCGAGGCGCGCTACGACTCCAACGCCTTCGCCGCGGTGGTGCCCGTCGCGGGCGTCGCCATCGAGGGTGAGAGCGTCACCTCCATCCACGTCCGCCCGGGCTTCAAGCTGGCGGTCCCCGGCGAGATGACCTCGGTGGAGCTCTCCGCCAGGCTCGACTGGATCAAGACGCTCGGCAGCGGCGACGTCGCCAAGAAGCTCGACAACACCCTCTACGCCGACGCCGAGCTGGGCATCGGCGTGAACAAGAACGGCGTGGTGGCCCTCGAGCTGCACGACACCTTCCGTCGCAGCGACCGTCCGCAGACGCTGACCTTTGGCGGGAACGTCACCTCCAACTACAACCTGCTCGACCTGAGGGTCCCCTTCCGCCCGGGTGGCGGCGCGCTCACGCTCAACCTGAACGGCGGCTGGGCGCTCGAGACCTTCGAGCTCCGCGACTCCACCAACTGCGGGACCGCGTCCCTCGACCCGACCTGCGACGTCTCCAGGTACGGCTACAACGAGGTGACCGCGGGCGCCGGAGTGGCCTGGAAGTTCCTCCCCCGCACCTCGGCCCTGCTGGACGCCAGCTACTTCAAGCGGCTCCCGAACGACACGGCGGCCCTCGGTGTCCTGGAGCCGGCGGGCTACCGCGTCTCCGCCGGCGTGACCGGCCTCGTCACCCCGCACATCGCGGCGACGGTGAAGGCCGGCTACGGCAGCACCATGAGCGTGACCCCGACGCTCGGCACCTGGCTGGCGGTGGTGGAAGGCGAGTGGCTGCCCACCGAGACGGCCACCGTGAAGCTCGGCTACGCGCACGATCTGGCCGTCGACCCGACGGCGCAGTACACCACCAACCGGGTCGCCCTGACGGCTCGCCAGCTCCTGGCCGGCCGCTTCGCCCTGGGGCTCACCGGCTCCTGGAGCCTGCTCGGCTACGCGGCGCCGCTGTCCGGGACCACCACCATCCTCCAGGTCTCGCCGTCGCTGGGCGTCGAGGTGACGCGCTGGCTGAGTGCCGAGGTGGCCTACGCCTACACCGACCGCTCGTCCGAGGCCGGAGCGCCCGTGTCCGTCTTCGACTACGCCAAGAGCGAGGCCTGGCTGAAGGTCGTCGCCACCTACTGATCTCGGTGCCGCCGCGGGAGGGGCGGACCGGGGCCACGCCCGGCCTCGCGTCCGATCGCGGCCGCCGCCGTCGAGCCCGCGCCATGCGCCCCTTCCGCCTCCTCGCCTCGCTCGCGCTCCTGACGCTGGTCGCCGGCTGCGCCTCGCGCGCCAGCCGGCCCGCCGCGCCGCCGCCCAGCAGCCTGTCGGCGGTGGACCTGGCGGCCGCCACGCTCGGGCCGGGCGACCTCTTCGAGGTGCGGGTCTTCCAGGAGCCGGAGCTCTCCGGCATCTTCCAGGTCGGCCCCCAGGACGACATCATCTTCCCGCTCTGCAAGCGGGTGGTGGTGGGCGGCCTCACCCCCAATGGCGCGGCCGAGAAGCTGCGCACCTGCCTCTCCGATGGATTCATGCGGAACCCGCAGGTGTCGGTGCTGGTGAAGGAGTTCAACTCCAAGAAGATCTTCGTCTTCGGCGAGGTGCAGAAGCCCGGCACCTTCCCGTTCCAGGACGGGATGTCCATCATCCAGGCGGTCACGCTGGCGGGCGGCTTCAACCGCAACGCCGCGCCCAACTCCACCTCCGTCACCCGGCGCGTCAACGGCCAGGAGGTGAAGGTGAAGGTCAACGTGCAGGACATCGCGCTGGGCAAGGCGCCCAACGTGACGCTCGAGCCCGGCGACATCGTCTACGTGCCGGAGTCGATGTTCTGAGCGGTCGCGCCCCGGCCGCGCTCCGGCCGTGGGGCCGTGGCGCGGCCACGCCGGCGCGCGGCGACCGCGGCGATCACGCCTGAACCGGCCCGCTCCGTGCTGGTCCGCCCCCTGCAACCGGGCCGGGCATGCTGGCCCGCGTCCACTCCGCCGCCGTCATCGGCGTCGAGGCCGTCCCCGTCGACGTCGAGGTCGAGTCGTCGCTCGGCATGCCCCACTTCCACCTGGTCGGCCTGGCGGGCGGCGCCGTGGCCGAGGCGAGCGTTCGGGTCCTGGCGGCGGTCCGCAACTGCGGGGTACAGCTCCCCTCCAAGCGCGTGGTGGTGAACCTGGCCCCGGCCGACCTGCGCAAGGACGGCCCCGGCCTCGACCTGCCCATCGCCGCCGCCCTGCTGGCGGCCAGCCAGGAGCTGCCGCCGCAGGCGCTCTCCGGGATGCGCTTCCTCGGGGAGCTCTCGCTGTCCGGCGAGGTCAAGCCCGTGCGCGGCGTCCTGCCGGTGGCCATCCAGGCGCGCCGCTCGGGCGCCCGGGCCCTGGTGGTGCCCGAGGCCAACGCGCACGAGGCGGCGGTGGTGGAGGGGCTCACCGTCCACGGCCTGCGCCACCTCGGCCAGCTGGTGGCCTGGGCCCGCGGCGAGGCGCCCCTCCCGCCCCTGCCCCCCGCGCCGCCCGCGGAGCCGCCCGGGCCCACCCCCGATCTCTGCGACGTGGCCGGCCAGGAGCAGGCCAAGCGGGCGCTCGAGGTGGCGGCCGCGGGCGGCCACAACCTGCTCCTCTTCGGCCCGCCCGGCAGCGGCAAGACCATGCTGGCCCGGCGGCTCCCCGGGCTGCTCCCGCCGCTCGACTTCGAGGAGGCGCTGGAGGCCACCGTGGTCCACAGCGTGGCCGGGCTGATCCGGCACCGGGGCCTGCTGACCGACCGCCCCTTCCGCGCGCCCCACCACTCCCTCTCCGACGCGGGGATGGTGGGTGGCTGCGCCAACCCCAGGCCAGGCGAGGTCTCGCTGGCCCACCACGGCGTCCTCTTCCTGGACGAGCTGCCCGAGTTCCGCCGGCACGTCCTGGAGGCGCTGCGCCAGCCCACCGAGGACGGCGAGGTGACGCTGGCCCGGGCCGGCCACAGCGTGACCTACCCGGCCCGCTTCACCCTGGTGGCGGCCATGAACCCGTGCCCCTGCGGCCACCTCGGCGACACGGCGCGGCGCTGCCGCTGCACCGTCCCGGAGCTGCTCCGCTACCGGCGGAGGGTGAGCGGCCCGCTCCTCGACCGCATCGACCTCCACGTGGACGTGCCGGCCGTGCCGGCCGCGGCGCTGGGCACGGCGGGGAGCGGGGCCACCACCGCCGAGGTCCGGCAGCGGGTGGCGGCGGTCCGCCGGCTGGCCCTGGCCCGGGCGCCCGGGGTCCGGCTCAACGCCCGGCTGCGCGGGGCCGCCTTCCGGCGTCACTGCGCCCCCGACGCCGAGGGGCGCGCCCTGCTGCACCTGGCCATGGAGCGGCTCGGCCTCTCGGCGCGCGCCCACGACAAGGTGCTGCGGGTGGCACGCACCATCGCCGACCTGGCCGGCGCCGCCGCCGTGCGGGCCGAGCACGTGGCCGAGGCCATCCAGTACCGGGGCCTGGATCGGCCCCTCGCCTGACCAACCGGCCGCCTCCGCGGCCACCACCCCCCGCCACCGGCGGGAGAAGGAGCGCAGCACCGATGAGCAGGCTCAACGAGCGGATGAAGGCGCTGGCCCAGGCGCTCGGCGCCATCGAGAAGCAGTTCGGCAAGGGGTCCATCATGCGGCTCGGCGAGGAGCACGAGCCGGCCCCGGTGCAGGTGGTGCCCACCGGGTCGCTGGGGCTCGACCTGGCGCTGGGCGTCGGCGGGCTGCCGCGCGGCCGGGTGGTGGAGATCTTCGGCCCGGAGTCCTCGGGCAAGACCACCCTGGCGCTCCACGCCATCGCCGAGGCGCAGCGGCTGGGCGGGGTGGCCGCCTTCGTGGACGCCGAGCACGCCCTCGACGTGCGCTACGCCGCCAAGCTGGGGGTCAAGCTGGACGACCTCCTGGTGTCGCAGCCGGACACCGGGGAGCAGGCGCTGGAGATCACCGAGCAGCTGGTCCGCTCGGGCGCCGTGGACCTCATCGTCATCGACTCGGTGGCGGCGCTGGTGCCCAAGGCCGAGATCGAGGGAGAGATGGGCGACGCCCACATGGGCGTGCAGGCGCGCCTCATGAGCCAGGCCCTGCGCAAGCTCACCGCCGTGGTGTCGCGCAACCAGGCGCTGGTCATCTTCATCAACCAGATCCGCATGAAGATCGGCGTGGTCTTCGGCAACCCGGAGACCACCACCGGCGGGCACGCCCTCAAGTTCTACTCGTCGGTGCGGCTCGACATCCGGCGCATCGGCGCGGTCAAGGAGGGGGACGCGGTGGTGGGGAGCCGCACCCGGGTGAAGGTGGTGAAGAACAAGGTGGCGCCTCCCTTCCGCGAGGCCGAGTTCGACATCCGCTACGGCGTGGGGGTGGACCGCTTCGCCGAGGCGGTGGACCTGGCGGCGGACCGCGGCGTGCTGGAGAAGGCCGGGGCCTACTACTCGCTGGACGGGGAGCGCATCGCCCAGGGGCGCGAGCGGGCCGCGGAGTGGCTCCGGGCCAACCCGGAGGCCTTCGAGAAGGTGGCCGGGCGGATCCGCGCCGCCTGCGCGGCCGGGGCGGCGGCGCCGGAGGCCGAGCCGGCCCTGGCGAGCGCGGGCTAGAAGAAGAAGTACCGGAGCGTCAGGTTGGTGACCCAGCGATCACCGAGGCGGATGGCCGGCGTGCGCAGGCCGCCGACGTCGATGGGGTGGCCCCAGTGGAGCCGCAGCAGGATGGGGCCGAGGAGCACGTTGATGCCGAGCACGCCGGTGAGGGTGCGGGAGTCCCAGGCGCCGGGCTCGAGGCACTCGGCGGGCTGCCGCGTGGTCGAGAAGAGGCAGGTCTCGCCGTCCGGGACCGTCCCCTGGCGCAGGGTCTCGAGCCGGTTGAAGACGCCGCCGAAGTCGAGGGCCGCCACGCCCTCGATCTGGTCGAAGAAGAAGAGCCGGATGACGGCATCGAGCGGCACCTGCAGCTCGAGGTTGGCGACGACGTAGTTCCGTCCGACCAGGTACTCGACGTCGTAGGGCGAGTAGCCGCGCAGGTTGTCGGCGGCGGAGAGCCACCAGCTCCGCTGCCAGCGGCGCCCCGCCTCGTCCGCGGCGAAGGTGGCGGCGCCGGCCACGCGGAGCATGACGTTGGCGCGGCCGAGGAGCTGCCACCAGTGGGCCAGCTCGGCGCGGGTGAAGCCGTGGACCGACCTGTCGCCGGGGAGCCAGCCGCCGCCCAGCTCGAGGAGGAGGGCGTTGCCGGCGAGCGGCCCGGTGAGCTGATCGAAGCGGACGGTGTCGTGGCCGTAGCGCAGCACCGGGGTCACGGCGGCCTGGACGCCGCCGTTCCTGGCGCGCCAGTCGAGCGTGAGGGCGTCACCCCCGAACCCGCGATAGCCCTCGCAGGCGGCGAAGGGCTGGGTGGAGGACCGGGCCAGGCTGAAGTCGGTGAGGCAGTAGCGCTCGGTGCCCCCCAGGGTCAGCTCGGTCTCGAAGCGCCGGTAGCGATCCAGCGGGAAGTTGAGGGCGCCCAGCAGGCCGAAGTCGCGCTGGAAGAACTCCAGGCTGGCGTCGTCGCGGTCGAACTGCCGCTGCACGAAGTGGAAGGCGCCCAGGCTCCAGGCGGTCTGGCGGGAGCGGTTCTGGTAGACCACCAGCCCTTGCGAGTAGTCGAAGGAGCCGAGCACGGCCAGGTCGACCAGGAGCGCCTGGTCGCGCAGGAAGTCGGCGAAGAGCACCGCGGCCCGGCCCGCCACGCCGCCGCTGGAGCCGCCGCCGTAGATGATGCCGGCCTCGGGGCGCCAGTTGGAGAGCTGGAGCGGCTGGTACTGGACGACCTCGGCGGGCAGGTCGCCCAGCGGGATGGGGAGGGGCGCGCCGGCCGCGGGCGCCACCGGCACCGGCGGGTCGGAGAGCCAGGCCACCTTGGGCACCTCCACGAGCCGGAAGACGCCGCCGTGGAAGGTGACGGCCAGCAGGCCGCGCCCGGCGGGGGCCGCGGCGGGCCAGGTGAGGGCGGTGGTGAAGTCGGTGAGCGGCCGGACGGCGCCCTGCTCCAGCACGGCGAGGTCCGGCTTGCCGAAGCCGGTGGTGGAGAAGACCAGCCCCCCGGCGGCCAGCGGGCGGGGGTGGCGATCCTCGGCGGGCCAGGTGGTGAGCCGCGTCCGCGCGCCGCTGGCGGGATCCACGCGGAACAGGTTGTACCGGCCGTGGTCGGTGGCGTCGGACGAGAGGTAGATCCCCTCGCTGCCCCAGGCGACGTCGCGCTTGGCGTAGGCATCGTCGGTGAGCCGCCGGGCCGCGCCGCCCGCCACCGGGACCACGTAGAGATCCTGCTGCCCGTCGCCGGCCACGCCCACGAAGGCCAGCTCCTTCGAGTCGGGTGAGAAGTGCGGGTCGGCGATGCGGACGAAGGCGCCGCCGCCCGGCGCCAGCACCTCGAGCCGCCGGGAATCGCCGAGCCGCACCCGTGGGAGCTTGCCGGACTGGTCGCGCCGCCAGCGCTGCACCGTCAGCACGTCGCCGCTGCCGGACTGCGCCGACCAGGCCAGCAGCCCCTCGCCGAGCGCCATGATGCCGTAGTCGACCGGGTGGAGGGACTCCGAGCCGGGCTGGTCGTCGCGCGCCACCGAGACGGCGCCCTTGGGGTTGCGCAGATCGGCCAGCCAGAGGCGGGCGTGGCCTCGCTCGCGGTCGAGGGTGCGCACCAGGATGGCCTGGCCGTCCGGCGAGGCCACGAAGGCCTCCGGCTCGCCCTGCAGGCCGCGCAGCTCGCGCACCTGCGGCAGGTCCTGGCGCACCCGGCCGTACTCGGCGAAGTAGCGCCTCTTGAGCCAGGCGCGCCAGCGCACGTCCACCTGCTCGACCGGCTCGCCCAGCACCCGGCGCAGCAGCGCGTCGAACCCCTTGCCGTCCCGCCCGCCCTGGGCGTCGCCGAGCAGCTCGGCGTTCTCCATGATGGCCTGGATCTTCTCCCGGCCGTAGGCCTCGGCGATGAAGGCGATGCGCGCCTGGCCCAGCTTGTAGGTGGGGATGTACCCGCGCAGCCGGTCCTCGGCGAAGGCCACCACCTGGTAGCGCTTGGCGGGCTCGGGGTTCCAGACCAGGTCGCGCAGGTACTCGTCGGTCTCGGGATCGATGCCACCCTTGGTGTAGTACTCGGCGATCCCCTCCACGAACCAGAGCGGCAGCCGCTGGATGGAGGAGGCGTACGGGTCGCCGCCGGCGGCGTCCATGAGCTTCTGGATGGTGAACTGGTGCACCATCTCGTGGGTGGAGACCTCCAGGAAGCGGGCGTGGTCGCCGAAGTAGGGGACCGACATCTTGAGGTCCAGCGGCGAGGTCACGCCCAGCACCGACTCGGAGACCTGGAAGACGTTCGAGGTCTGGAACTCGCGCTGGGTGCCGTAGAGGATGTAGGGGATGCGGCGCGTCGGGCTGTAGGCGAACTCGGCCACCAGCCGGGCGTAGGCGCTGCGGATGGCGGGCAGGGCGCGGCGCGCCTGGGCCTGGGCCGAGCGGTAGTAGTAGAGCCGGAGCCCGCCGGTGCCGCCGTCGGGGGCCGGCACGTCGACGTACTGCCAGTCGAAGCCGTACCAGGCCACCTGGTTCTGGCCGGGCCGCTCCGGGAGGACGAAGACCTGCTCCAGGTCCCGCTGGCTGGCGGGCGGCTCACGGCGCGGGAGCCGGTGCAGCCGGCCCAGCGCCTCGCCCAGATCGGGCGGCTGGAGGAGGAAGGGCTGCGCGCCGACGGCGGCGGGGAGGGCGAGGCAGAGGGCGAAGGCTAACCGTCGCATGGTCGTTGGGTGGCGCCAGGGCAGGGCGGTGGCCGGGCCAGTGGGAGGATATACCGCGGGCCCCTCGACGCCTCACGCCGGTCCGGGCCCGGCCACCGGATGGCGGTGGCCGGCCAGCGTGAGCGCAAACCGGCCCGACCCGGGAGGGTCCTCGTCGAGCAGCGCGCCGAGCGCGAGCTGGCCGGCGCGGGTGAACCGGGCCGTCCCGTCGGCCAGGGCGCAGCGCAGGACGCCATCGGCGGCGAGCCGCAGCGTACCGGGCAGGAGCGGCGCCTCGCGCCCGCCGGCCAGGAGGAGCGTCACCGCCCGCGGCGGAGCCCCGTCGACCCGGAGGCCCCGCACCGCCCAGGGGGTCTCGTCCACCTCCACGGAGGCCGTCTCCCGGCCGATGGTCACCTGCCAGCGACCATCCGCCGCCAGCGCCAGCGAGCCCCAGAGGACCTCCAGCGTGCGCCGGTGCGTGATGGGCTCGCCGCGGTGGAGGAAGCACCCCTCGGTGTCCACGGAGAGGCCGCTCGTGTCGCGGAGGCGCTGCAGGGGGTCAGAGGCGGGTGGGTCCACGGTGGAATGGTAGCGCAGGCGGGCCAGCGGCCGCCGCCGTACGTTGCCGGGCCGTCCGCGAGGCGGTACACCGGCCCT